>JAAYEH010000058.1 GCA_012728855.1 Rhodopirellula sp.
GCTCTTTGAACGAGTCGATCCGGCCGGAAGCGACCAGTTCCGCCCATCGCTGGAGATTCGCCCGGCAACTCTCGACATGCGCCGCAAGGGGGAAGCCGGCGAGATGCATACGCACCACGTCCGGGCGGAACAGCGGTTTACGTTCGACAGGCACAGCGAGTCCCCTCCTATGGCGACCCGATTGTAACGGAGAAGCGGGAGGGGTGGAAGGGGCGAGCGGGATGGCAGCCACACTCCCGTGTGGCCAGCCGCCGGTATTTCGCGTCGAGTTGACGCAATCCGAAATGCGTGTTACTATTTGTCGGGACTTGTAAACATACCCCGACGATTAGTAACACCCAGAGGGACTTCATGAAGACTGGCAAGAAGCGGGTGCTCGAACTTGCTCGGCAGACTGGGGTGCTACGGCCACGCGACTTGCATGCGGAAGGTATTCCGCGTGCGTACCTGCAACGTCTGGTGGCGGAGGGTCTGCTCGTCCACTCCGCGCGCGGAATCTACACGGCTGCCGACTGGAAGCCATCGCCCCATCACGGTCTAGCGGAAATCTGCAAGCGTGTGCCGCACGGCGTCGTCTGTCTCCTGTCCGCACTCGAATTCCAGGAGCTGACCACCCAGTCTCCCTTCGAAGTCTGGCTGGCCATTGGCGAGAAGGCCAGGCGACCCAAGGTGGACTATCCACCTCTGCGAGTAATGCGGTTTTCGGGTCGGGCACTCGAGTACGGCATTGAATCGCATCGCATCGAAGGCGTCGAGGTGAGGATCTACAGCCCGGCAAAGACGGTTGCCGACTGCTTCAAGTACCGAAGGAAGATCGGGCTGGACGTAGCGCTCGAGGCGCTGCGAGACTGCTGGACGAAGCGGCGCGCGACGATGGATGAGCTGTGGGCGGCTGCCGAAGCGTGCCGCATGGTTGGCGTGATGCGTCCCTACCTGGAGTCGATAACGTGACCAAACAATATCCGCGAAACCTGGCGGCGTCGGTAAGGCAGCGACTGATGAATCTCGCCCGGACGCGACACGAGGATTTCCAGTTCGTGCTCACACGCTACGCGTTGGAACGTCTGCTCTACCGCCTCAGCCAGTCGGAGCACCGCGACGTCTTTGTCCTCAAAGGTGCCATGCTCTTCCAGCTTTGGAGCAAGCAGCACCAGGAGTACGAGGGATTGCGGCTCAGCATTGAGTGCCGCCTGGAAAACGCCCGCATTCCGATCCAGGTTGATATTGGTTTTGGTGACGTCGTCACTCCTGCAGCCTCGGAAAGAGCGTCATGAAAAACTGCCCGGCGAGAGCGGCAGGGGCGGAAGCCAAGCCGTCCAACTCGTCGCGGAACTCTTCCACGTTGGTGGGCGCGTAGGCGGCCTGGTGGGCCGGGCGGTAATCGTAGTCGCCCAACTCGCGGAAGTAGGCGCAGACATCGTCGGAGATGGCCAGGTTTTCCAGCAGCGGAGAGAATCAAGGGGGACATTCTGGTTTTTGCGCAGTAAAGCAGAATGTCCCATTTGTTCTTCCCCGGCGGCGTCGGATAGGCCGACCCTCGGTCCGTATCGGGCGGTGTTTCGTTTTCGTGCGGATCGCGGTAGACCTCGCGGAAGCCGCGCCACGTGCGGCCCTCGTCGTCGGAAACGGCGGCGTGGAGGGCATCGCGGTTGACGTAGACGCCGGCGCCCTCGTGGGCGGGCGGGCTCTCGCAGTTGTTCCACAGGATGATGATGCGACCGTCGGGCATCCGCCAGAGCATCGGCGGGGAACTGGAGGAGACGAATCGCGACGGCTGGGCCTCCGACCAGGTCTTGCCTTGATCGGCCGAAAACGACTCGTACAAGAACCCGGTCTGGGTCCGCATCAGCATCCAGAGCCGACCGCCCTTCATTTCGAGGATGCATGGCTCGTCGGCGCCGTAGTTGTTGCCCACGAAGTTCGCGTAGCATGGCGACGACAGGTCGCTCTCCGACTTCGTCCAGGTATCGCCGCCGTCATCGGAGTAGAAGACCGTGCAGAGGTTCGCTCCCACCGGCGGCGCACAGGGCCGCTCCGGCACCCACCAGGCAAAAGGGCAGACCAGCCGGCCCGTGCTCAGTTGCTTGAAGTCGAGCAAGGCGCCGCAGTAACCCTCAAAGATGACGTTCGGCTTCACCCGTAACCGTTCACGGGGCGGAAGAGAGGGGGACAGGTCCATGTTTTCGGCCAACGTCTCTGTCGGCGAAATGCCTCGATTAGCCAAAAAATGGACCAGTCCCCGGCCGCCCCGTGAACGGTTACCTTCACCCACTGCGTTCGCTTGCCGGCCGTTCGCTGATGCCAAATGTCGATGAAGCGATCGACCGCGATCGCTCGGCCGCTGCCTCGAACGACCATCGACGCCAAGTGGATTTCGCCGTCCCGGCTCAGCAGCGGCACGACCGCGTACGTTCCGGGCATGGCCTCACCCTCGAATTTCTCCTCGCCCCACGTGCGCCCGCCATCGCTGGAGGTCTGCGAACTGAGCCGCGCCGGTCGACTCCATAGCGGACGAGCGTCCCGTCGTCGAGACGGGTTGGATTCGAGTAGGTCAGCGGCGAGTGTTCGTGATGGTGCTGAAGGAAGACCTCGGGCCGTGTGACGCGCGTTTCCTCCGCCCTTGTCGAGGAAACAACCGCCAGACCAATGGTTGTCCAGACGACTGGCACAAGGCATCTCATGATCATGATTGCTCCTGTGAAGAAACGTAAGGCTCAACGAAACCGCACCGCCATCCGATCCGTTACTGACGCGAAGCGACCACTTCCGGCATTCTACCGGAGAGGCGGTTGACCAGCACGACCACGCTTCCCGGCAGAGGCTGCCGGCTGAGCAGATCTTGCCTTTGGGCTCGAAATGCCGACCAGAGATCGCCGCCGGCTCGGCGGCAGGCCAACGCGGTCAGTACGATACTGTCTTCACCCGCCACGTCGCCCGTGGTGATGAGCTGCTGGAGTCGCTCGCGATCGATCCGGTCGGAGTTCTCCAGCAGCCCGCCGACGGCGACGACCAGGCCGGCCGGCTCGGCGGCCAGTGCGCCGTGTACCCGCGACTTCAGCTTGGCGTTGTCGATCGCCAAGGCGCCATACGCGGCAGCCAACACGGTGGCAACGTCTTGCGGCGTCTTTTCGAGGGCGGCCGCCGCCTGTTCCGCCGCCGGGCGGCTCTGCGCCCGCACCGACTCGGCCAATGCCGTCAATTCGCCCTCTTCCGCCAGCATCCTTGAAGCCGAGGTGATCGCCCACGCCGATCGCAGCGCCAAAGCCGCGCCCCGGCCTGCCAAGAGGATCTTCGTTTCGTTCTTCTTCCAGGCAACTTGGAGATGGGTAAGGGCCTCCAGGTCCAACTCGTCTCCCAGGGCTGCGGCGAGGAGCTTCCAGGCATACTCGTCGTGCGTGGCGGCGACCTGCCGCAGGCGATGCAGTTCGTCGAGCTTTTCCAAGGATTCGCGACTCTGTGCCGCCCGCCGGCTCGTCTTTTCGTGCAACGCCGCCAGAGCGCCGGTCGGTTTCGCTTGAGGGTTGGCGAGTTGGGCCAGGGCGCCGGCGACACGGTCGTGGACTTCGGGAGTGCCGAAGACGAGAAGGTGGCCGGGGGCAAACCATACGGCTTCTTCAGCGGCGATGCCGGCGGTCTTCCGCAGGGCGTCGAGGAATTGGCCGGCGCTCTGTTTGGCCTGGGAAATCGCCTTCGCCCCGTCCTTGACCTCGCCGAACTCCTCGGTTGACGGCAGCGCGATCGTCGAGACGTCGTAGACCCATGCGGAAAGGTGCGGCAAGCGCCGATCGCTGCCGGCAACGATCGCACCGCCATCGGTTGACTTTCGCCATGCCAGCCTGACAGGCTGCAGGAGCCAGTCGAGCGCCTGTGCGACGGTTGCGCCGCGGAGGTCGAGCCAAGTCACGCGGGCACTGTGCCCGACGAGCATTGCGGCGGCGTCGTCAACGCTGCCGGGAATGAGTCGAATCTTGATTCCCGCGGCCTGCTCGACGGCGCTGATCGCCTCGGAAATCGACAGGTCGCGGAGAACCAGATCGATTCTCTTGCCCAGGGCGGGCAGATCTTCTTGCCAGGCGCTGACGCGGTCGCTATGGAGCGATTCCAGTTCCGCCAGTGCGGCCGACGCCACCGTGGCTGCCTGAAACTGGCCGAGGTTGGCGGCGGCCGTTGCGAGGAAGTACGCCCGCAGCAACTCGGCGCGGGCTTCGCTCGGCTTCTTGCCCTCGCGGAGCTTGCGGCCCGCGTCGAGGAACTTCTCGGCCGATTGCCCGAGCGCCTGGGAATCGGACGACAGGGCGCCTGCCGTGTAGTGCTGTGCACCGACAGCGCTCGTGTCGTAACCACCGGCCACACTCATCGCATCGGTCAGCGCTTCAAGAGCCACGACCGGCTCGCCCGCCGCCTGTCCGAAATAAGCGGCACGGCCCGGTTTGGCGGACTTGCCTGCCGCCGGAGCCAACCCGTAGGACATTGGCCGCCCGGCTTGCCGCCGCAGCAGCCGGCCGGCGCTCGGCGACATCGGCGCTGCTGCGGCCCGTCTTTTGCTGAGCGCGGGCATAGCGCCTGCCGCCATCGGTTGAGACATCGGCATTCCCATGCTCATGCCGCCGCCCCCCAATCCGCCACCCATGGCCGGCATGGCGCCCATCGCCGACATGCCGCTGATGCCGCGTGCCGCCTCGCGATTCAGGCGGCCACGCCTCGTCAATCCGTTCGTTGCCTTAGCCTCCGCTTCATCGAAGACCGCCGTGTAGGCCAGATCGAGTGCCATGCCGGGCATGTCGCCCCGCGGGCCGAAGAAGCCTTCCCACTGGGTTCCTTCCGGCAAGGGCACGGGAACGAGCATCTGCCGCGGCGGTTGCGCCAGTCGCTCTCGGCCGAGCTTCTCGGCATTCTCGGCGTCCACCGCCACAAAGCTTGTGTACTGGCTCATGAGGCGGTAGTCGAGCGCGATCGCCGTCACCTCTTCCTCCACGGCCGGGGAGCCGGCGTAATAGGTCTGCTGCATCAGATCTTCGATCTTTTTGCGTGCCCAGACCTTGGCGAGCACTTCGTGCTCCGGCTGGTTCTCCGGCAGGCGGACTTGAAGCGGCCAGCGGACCGGCTCGCCTTCCACAACACCGCCCAGCGTGATCTCCGCCGCGCCGCCGCCGGCATAGCGGCCGAAGAGGATCACGGGCCGGCCCGCCCAAAGCTCGGGGATTCTGGCCGGATAGGTCTCGGCGACCTCGAGCCCGCCCCAGTCGATTTTGATCTTGGCAAGCTGTGCCCGCTGGATCCGCGAGATCACCTCTTCGGCCAGACCAGCGGCCGTTTCGTTGAGAGCCAGCCGCTTGCCCATGCCGCCGCCCTGGCGGGCCACGCCGTCGATGAGGAACATGTTCGGCGAACTGCCGATGCCGATGGCCCAGAAGCGGATCTGGTCGCCGCAGCTCTTGCCGACGTGCTCGATGATTTCCGCCTCGTTGCCGATATAGCCGTCGCTGAGCATGATGACGATCCGCACCCGCCCGGCGTCGATCGGCTGGTCGATGGCCCGCTTGATCCCCTCGAGCATGTGTGTGCCGCCTGCGCCTTGGACCCCCTCGGTGAAATTGACCGCCTTGGCGATGTTCTCGCGATTGACCGGCAACGGTTTCTCGAAGAGCTGGTTGGTCTGTCCGGCAAAGGTGATGACTTGCAGGGTGTCGACGTCGCGGCAGAGCTTGAGCATCTCGCGCATCGCTTCCTTGACTTTCTCGGTAGGCTGGCCTCGCATCGAGCCGCTCACGTCGAGGAGGAAGACGATCTCGCGCGGCGGACTCTTGGAGAGCCGCTCGTCTTCCTGCGGCTGGACCATGAACATGAAGTAGCCGTGGCCGAGCCGCTTGGCGTCGGTAGGGTCGCCGGTATGGCTGAGCACGGCCATCTCCGGCTTCTTGCCAAGGACGTAATAGCGCAGCACGAAGTCCTTATTGGGGATGGAGTCCTCGGGTGAAAGCGCGATCTCGGCGCGGCGGTTTCCGTCGCGCTCGATCTTTGCCTTATGGTTGACCACCTTGAGATCCCGAACCGGCACGCCCGCGTCGAGCCGCAGCGACAGCGAGATGTCGTGCCCGTTGCGAAAGCCCGGCGCGAGCACGGGCGGGCTGATCCGCGAGGCATCGGGGACGCGCGTGGTATCCGGTACGGGCGGCGACACTTTCCCCTGGAGTTCCGGCGGAGTCGGCTGCGGGCGATTCAGCGGCGCGCCGGGATGGAAACGCGGGCCGACGACCATCGGGAAGTGGAACTCATAGGTGCCTTTATCATAGTTGAGCACGTCGACGTAGCGGATCTCGATCTTCACATCCTGGCCGGGGTCGATATTGCCGACCGACTGGGTGAAGATATTGGGCCGCTCTTGTTCGAGCAGCGCCGCCGTCTGCCCGGCCGCCAACGCCTCCTCGTAGACCTGCCTTGCCTCCGCCCTCCGCTTGATCACCCCGACGATCTTCCGATCTCCGACGACCATCGTCATGTCGTCGACCGCCGCCTCATGGGGGAGCGGGAAGACGTAAACCGCCTCGATTCGCTCGTCGCTGGGGTTGTAGAACGTCTGGGTAACTTTGACACGGGCGATGAAGCCCGAGATATCGGCCTCGACGTCGGTATGCCGCAGGGGACACTCGACCAGCCCACCCTCCTTGCCAACCGCGCGGAGGGCGCCTTGGGTGACGTTTTCCTCGAGGACTTTGGCTTTCTCGCCGGGGGGAGCCGACTCTGGTACCTCTGCGGCGAGTGACCGAGAGCCAGCCGTCAGTAGCGCGAGAGCAAGGGCGAGGGTGAGTACGCGAGCGTTGGAGAAGCGATTGGCGGGCATGGTACGGCTCCGTTGATTGAGACGAGTACACGAAAGGTGCTGCTCAGATAGAACGATCAACGGCCGGAATTGTTTCGCGATCTTCATCGCACGGGCGACTTTCCGAGCAGTCGGCGAATCAAGCCGATCTGGCCGGCATGGAGCATTTCGTGCGAGGCGCAGAAGAACAGCGAGCCGAGCTTCGTGTCGAAAACCGCGTACGGCTCGACGACGTTTTCGGTCAGATCACGATCCTGGTATCCCGGCAATTCTTCCATCAACCGGTCATGAACGCGGTGAAAGGTTGCGAGGATCTCGCCCGCGGGCGGGTATTTCGTGGCGTCGCTTTCCGGTCGCGACCCCTTCACAAAACGCTTGAGAAACGCCTTGGAAATGAGGTTTTCGTCCTCGGGGAGCTTGCCGCGGAGCCGGAAAAGGGTCAGCATGTATTGGGCCATTGCGAGATGACCGATTTGCCAGGCGAGGTGCGTCACCCCCTCGGCGGGCTGGCTGAACCAGTCGTCCTCCGTGATGTCGTCGAGCAAGGTTTTGGTATAATTGCGGGCAAAATCGATCTGTTTTCTCGCAATGACGACGAGTTCGTGCTCCGCCACAGAAATCGCTCCCGAAAGCCTGACGTATATGCCTGCCGGGGTGATAACAGAGCCCGTCAGGTCTGTCAATCGTATACGCAAGAGGAGAGCCAACCATGCGACTTTTCGGACTGAGCCTGCTCTTCTCTCGCCGGCCGCGCATCGTGCAGGAGAAATCGGATCGCAAGATCGACCGCATTCGGTAGATCGAATCCTGCTTTGGCGCAGGGTCGAGATGGAGTGAGAGGACGAATCGATGAAAGTCGGAGTGATGTTGGGGATCGCGGTCTTCGCCGCGCTTGAGGGGGTGCCCGATCGTGTCCGTGGCGACGATCCTCCGCCCGAGGCCGCCATGACCAAGGCCAATCCGGTGCTGGTGCGGCAGGTCGACGCGGGCCAACGCGAAGTCGCCAACGCGGCCTGGTGGGGATTCGACGCCGCCGACGCGACCGAGTGCTTGCAAGCCGCCGTCCGTTCCGGCGTGAAGAAGCTGATCGTCCCCAACCTGGGCAAGCCCTGGATCGTCGCCACCACGATTCACCTGGTCAGCGATCAGGAGATCCACTTTGAGCCGGGCGTGGAGGTGGTTGCGAGCAAGGGGAAGTTCTTGGGCCGGGGCGAGCCACTGCTGCTGGCGGCCGACAAGCAGAACATTACTCTTCGCGGCGAGGGGGCTACCTTTCGCATGCACAAGGAGGACTATACCAAGCCGCCCTACGCCAAGGGCGAATGGCGCCACGCGCTGTCATTGGTCGGGTGTACGAATGTGAAAGTCTTCGGCCTCATGCTCCGCGACAGCGGCGGCGACGGCCTTTATATCGGGCCGACCAACAACCAGAATTACTGCCGCGACATCCACATCAAGGGAGTCGCCTGCGAGAACAACTACCGGCAGGGCATCAGCGTCATCTCCGCCACCGACCTGGTGATCGAGGATTGCCGGCTTGTCAACACCGGCGGCACACCCCCGGGCGCCGGCATCGATCTGGAACCGGACGCTCCGGAGGAAAGACTTGTCAACTGCGTGATTCGCAACTGCGTTGCCGAGAACAACGCCGGCGGCGGGTTTTTCGTCTACCTGAAGCCCTTGTCCAGCCAGTCGCTCGACGTTTCCGTGCGTTTCGAGAATTGCGTCGTCCGCGGTTCCGGTGCGTTCGGTCTGGGAGTGGGGGCCGTCAAGACCGACGGCCCGGGAGGAACCGTCGAGTTCGCCAACACGACGGTCGAAGGGACGGACGGTCCCGGCGCGTATGTTTATGACAAGTCGGCCGAGCGGATGCGTGTGCGGTTTGTCCGCTGTACCTGGAAGAACGTGGCACGCAAAGAGGGGCACCCGCTGGAACTTGCCCTGCGGCGACCGCAGTTGACAACGACCTACGGCGGCATCGATTTGGACGACTGCACGATTGTCGACGACCGCGACCGGCCGTTGCTGGTGGCGGAAGCGAAGGGATCGAGTTTCGGCGTGTCGGATATCCAAGGAGCGATACACGTCGATAGTCCCGCCGGCTCTCGCGTCGACCTCGGCCCGGAGCCGACCGACGTCGAACTCAGAATAACGTACACCAAACCGTAACCAGCGGCCAACGCGTTTTGGTCTCTCGGTTTGGCTCCCGACTCTCGACCCTCGACTCTTGACTCTCCCTCCCTCGTCATGCACGATCCTGCCCTGCCTCTTCCCAAGCATCGTCTGCCATTATTGATCACCGGGGTCTCCGGAGTGGCGGGCTACAACGCCCTGGACTATTTCCAAAAGAGATATCCCGGGCAGGTCTTCGGGATCCGGCCGAGCGATACCTGGCGGCTGGTGGGCCCCGGAGTTCTGGGCTGCGATACGAATGATTGCGACGCCATGAAGCGGCTCTTCGACCGCCATACGTTCGGATCGGTGCTCGACTGTACGGGCAACTGTGCTTTGAAGCCGTGCGAACTGAATCCATCGATCGCCTGGCGGGATAATGTCGAGAGCGTCCAGAACCTTCTCCGTCTGACAGTGCCGAGCGGCTGCCGGCTGGTCCACTTGTCGGTCGACCTGGTCTACTCCGGGCGAGGTGACGGCAGCTACGTGGAGGAGGATCCGACCGATCCAGTCACCGTTTACGGCAAGACGATGGTCGCCGGCGAGCAGGCGGTGCTGGCGGCCGACCCCGGGGCCTGCATTCTGCGGATGTCGCTGCCGATGGGCGTCAGTTTCAACGGCCATGCCGGTGCGATCGACTGGATCCAGTCGCGGTTTGCGAAGTCGCGACCGGCCACGCTCTACTACGACGAGATCCGCACGCCCACCTACACCGATTGCTTCAACGAACTGTGTGAAACGGTGCTCGCGGGCGACCTGGCCGGGATCTTCCATGCCGGCGGTCCCCGGCGATTGAGTCTCTACCAGATCGCGCAGATCGTCAACCGCGCCGGCGGCTACGATCCGGAACTGCTCTTCGGCACACCGCGATTCGATGCCGGACCGATTCCGCCGCGAGCGGGCAACGTGAGCATGGACTCGACGAAGCTGATGCGGGCCTTGGGATACGACCCGTTCGATCCCTGGCCGCTCTCGGATGCCCTCGTGCCGACCGACCGCGATTGGCACCGCCAACGGCCGGCCGGAGAGCCCGGCTCACCGGAATTCCTCCACGCCATGCTCGCCGTCAACCCGCGGCGGCGGGACCGCGCCGAGGTGGCATGAGTCGGCGGTGAATCAGCCCGCGCTAGAACGTCTCGCCCGATGCCTGCTGGAAGAGAATTCTCCGCCGGCTTCGCCGGATCACGACCGGTCCGACGAAAGCGCGAACATGCCCCATCGTCTGATGGGGCACGCGGAAGTGGGTCGCCACCAACCGCTGCTCGGCTTGCTCGTTGGGACAGTCTTCCACGCGAACCAGCAACCAATCCATCTGGCTGCTCTCCGAAACCGGATCCAGGATCTTTACACCGCGGGTTTTCATCGGTTGCCATAGCTCCATGATTGTCTCTCCTAGTTGGCATCCGGTCCTTATGACCGCAGTATCCCTTAAGCATTTCTTGTGCCAACGGGGGGGCGCAATGAGGAACTCGGGCGATTGCAGCGACTTGGCGTCGGCGAAAAACAAGTGCCAAATTCGCCGTGGGCGGCGGATCCGAGGGCGGATCCGAGGGGGTCGGGAGTCTTTTTTTCCGTGTCGGCCGGAATGCGATCTATCCATATAGGACAGCGCTGCCCGGCCGACACGGAAAAAAAGACTCCCGACCCCTTCCCCGGGGCCACGTCGTGGCGGTGTCTCCCTGCGGCAACATCCGCGGGGCCATTTGACGACAATCGCTGCCCGGTCGCCACAACCTATCGACCGGGATGGATTCGCCAGCCGGGGTTGATCTGGGGTTTCTCGCCTGCGGGGAGCGGTTCGACGAGCTTGGCATAAAGGTCCGGACGTCGCGCCCGCAGGTAGCGTCTGCCGCCGGACTGGTCGATCTTCTCCGGCGTGCAGAGGGCAACGACGACGTCGTCGCCCAGCGCCGTCGACTCGGCCAGCACTTCGCCGAAGGGATCGAGAATCATGGCGTTACCGGTCTTGATGGTGTCGTGGTCGACGCCAACGGCGTTGGTGAAGATGTAGTAAACGCCGTTCTCGTAGGCCCGCGCCGGCAGCCACCGCATCAACCAGCCCCGCCCTTTGGGTCCGCAGAATTCCTGCCGCAGAGCGACGGGGTCGCGGTGTCGGTTGTCCCAGAGGCGCCTGTCGATTCTCCCCCGCCCGGGCATGGGGCTGTCGAGGCCGCAAGTCACATGGGGAGCAAAGATGACTTCGGCCCCAAGCATGGTGGTGACGCGAGCGTTTTCAACGAGGTTGTTATCGTAACAGGTAAGGATTCCACAGCGGACGCCGCAAAGGTCGAAGACAGTGAACTGCTCGCCGCATGTCAGGTGTTGGCTGATAAAGGCGTGGATCTTGCGATGCCTGGCGACGAATCCTTGCGGCGAGACGGCCGTATAGGTGTTGAAGAGCTTGCCGTCGGCCGATTCCAACAGTCCGGCCAGCAGCGGCACGTTCAAATCGCGAGAAAGCCCGATCAGCCGCTGCGTACTCGGCCCGCCGGGCACCGGTTCGGCAAGCTCGTCCAGTTCGTCGCGTGACAGGTCTTGCAGGAACGTGTAGCCGGAAATGCAGCACTCGTGGAAGCTGACAATTTCGGCCCCCGCTTCGACCGCTTTACGGGCCAAGGCCGCGATGCGATCGAAGTTGTAGGCTTTGTCGCCGTCCCGGGCTTCGAATTGAGCGGCGGCGATACGGATATCTCGCATCAGATCGCGACTGATCGTCGCAAGTCCTTGCTGCTAAAGAAGTACCGGAGGTGGGAGTTGAACCCACATGTCCCTAAGGACACTGGATTTTGAGTCCAGCGCGTCTGCCATTCCGCCACTCCGGCAAGTCTTGGGCGGTCATGCTGCGACTCTTCTGGCAGGAAGAAGCTCCAGCCCACCGCCAAGGAACTATTGTGAACTTTGCCCGCTGTGTCGGCAACCCTCCTTTTCACATTTTCAATGGACCCCCTCAGGCAGATGATAAAAGGCCAGGGCAAAGATGACGTAAACACCCAGCAGCATCACCCCCTCCATCCAGTGGCTTTCACCGTCCTGGCTCACGAGGGCCAGGACACCGACGCAGAGGACGATTGCGATCGTCTCCAGTACGGTGAAGTGCAAGTCGAGCGGCTGGGAATGCCCCATGAACATGCTCGCAAAGACGAGCAAAGGGGCCACGAACAGCGCGATCTGAATGCTGCTGCCGACGGCAATGTGGACGGCCAGATCCATCTTGTTCTTCATGGCCATCAGCACGGCGGTGGAATGCTCCGCCGC
Organism: Rhodopirellula sp.; assembly: GCA_012728855.1. Classification (GTDB taxonomy): domain Bacteria; phylum Planctomycetota; class Planctomycetia; order Pirellulales; family Thermoguttaceae; genus JABWBD01. The sequence goes on from JAAYEH010000058.1 coordinate 12,248, forward strand.
ATTGCCGATAACAGCCACGACGATTACTCCGACGAAGACCGGCGTCATGCCGAGGGCCTCGCCCGCGTGCTCCACGGAACCGACGAGAAGTTCGCTCATCCAGGCGACACCGGCGGTCGCCGCCAGAAGAATGACGAGCGAGGTCGTACGGCTCCATTCCGGCTGATGATGTTCGCCGGTCGTCTCGAGTTCCTCTTCGGAGCCGGAGAAGAGATGGCTGTGCGTTCGCAGAGAGAAAACCAGGCTCAAGACGTAGATCAGCGCCAGGATCAGGGCAATTTCTTCACTGAGATGCTCAATATTCAGCAGTTCCTCGGGGGCAAGTTGCGTGCCGACGCGGAAGAGGTAGTAGTACAGCGTCGGGACGATCAGCCCGATGGCGGCCAGCGTCATGAGGGTCGCGCCCATGCCGGCGGCCGTGCGGTTGAATACCTGCCGGCGATGTTTCAACCCGCCCAAAAGGATCGATAGCCCGAGCACCAGCAGGATATTGCCGATGATCGACCCGGTGATCGAGGCCTTCACCAGCGGATACATCGCCGGCCCTTTCGACAGCGCGATCATCGCGATGATCAACTCGGCGGCGTTTCCGAAGGTAGCGTTGAGCAGGCCGCCGATACCGGCACCCAACGTCTCGGCGAGGTTCTCGGTCGCCCGTCCCATCAGCCCGGCCAACGGGATGATCGCCAAAGCGGAGACGGCGAAAATCCATAGCGCACCGCCGTGGCTCCCCTCCAGGATAAGTGCCAGCGGCAACGCCGCCAACAGCCAGTACAGCGGTGTTTTGACCAAGCTGCGCAAAGCGGTGGAAAGATCGGCCGACGATCGTTCGGTCGAATGCGGCATCGGATCCTGAGAGGGCTGGGAGGACGGGCAGTGTACCGCCCACGTTTTACCAAACCCGCCCGGAAGATCAAGGCTGGCGATCCGTCAATCTTTCCTTCCTTTGCGGCGCGGAGTGTTGGTGAGAATCCCTCCGAACGGGTCGCAACTGCTCTGTCGACCGTGATCTGAGGCCCGCGGGGTAATGTTCGCACTGGAGCGACTTGCGAACCCCCACTCGGGTTGATAGAATCATTGGTTTGCCCCGTCTGTACAAGTAGTGACTGGAAACAAATCGTGAGCACGAACCGCATATTGAAGGTGGCCGTCATCGGCGGCGATGGCACCGGGCCGGAAGTGGCGGCCGAGGGCGTCAAGGTTCTCAATGCCGTGGCAAAGCTGGAGGGAATCGACGTCCAACTGAAGGACTTCGACTACGGCGGCGATCGCTATTTGAGAACGGGTGAGATCCTCCCCGAAGGCGCGGTTGACGAATTGAGCCGGTTCGATGCCATCCTATTGGGCGCCATCGGCCATCCGCAGGTGGCCCCGGGGATCCTTGAACGCGGCCTGTTGCTGAATCTCCGCTTCGTCTTCGACCAGTACATCAACCTCCGGCCGGTGAAACTGTACCCCGGCGTCGAGACTCCGCTCAAGGGTAAGGGCCCTGACGACATCGATTTCGTGGTCGTCCGCGAGAACACGGAGGACATGTACGCCGGCATCGGTGGATTCCTGAAGAAAGGGACTCCCGACGAGGTGGCCACACAAACGGCCGTCTATACCCGCAAGGGCTGTGAGCGGTGCATCCGCTGGGCCTTCGACTACACCCGCAAGCGAAACAAGAGAAAGCGACTGACGCTGGTAGCCAAGACCAACGTGCTCACCTTCGGTCACGACCTCTGGTGGCGGACCTTTCAAGACGTGGCCAAGGAATACCCGGACATCGAGACCGATTACAACCACGTCGATGCCTGCTGCATGTGGATGGTCAAAAACCCGGAATTCTACGACGTGATCGTCACCACGAACATGTTCGGCGACATCATCACGGATCTGGCCGGTATACTGCAAGGGGGGATGGGTGTGGCTGCCGGGGGCAATATCAATCCCGAGCCGGGCAAGCCCAGCATGTACGAGCCGATGGGCGGCAGCGCGCCGAAATACACAGGCAAAGGCGTGATCAATCCCATCGCCACCATCAGCGCCGTCGCCATGCTTCTGGAGCACAGCGGTTTTGAGAAGGCAGGCGAACGGGTGCTCAAGGCGATCCATGCCGTCACCGGCACCAAGATGCAAAGCCAAGCTGCCGGCAAGATGGGATACTCGACGAGCGAAGTCGGCGATCTGGTGGTGGAGAATCTGTAAATGCCCGACTGCTGTATGCGGTTCGGCCGGACATGGCGATTGGGCGGATTCGCGGAAGTGGGGCGTCTGCGTTTGCTTTGCGGGCCTTGGAAGGTCATGTCTTGCTTCGACGCACACCGGCCGAAGAATAGTTAACAAGACGGCCGCCGCGGTGTTAACCCGCGAGTCATGTGGATCAAGGTTTCCACCCACCAAGGCCAGGCTGACGCCGGCGTATGCTCGGGGGCAGCTCTATTGGAGGTGTCGGGACCAGAAGGAGAAACCCATGCCCTCGTTTCGCCCCCTCTTTTTGGCATTCGCTCTGCTCATTCTCACTCGTGTCGCTGTTGGACAAGGGATCCCGGCGATGGTTCCGCCACCGGTGCCGGACTATGCTGCCTTCGCAGCCTACGCGGCTGGTGCTTGCGGTGCCCCCGCCTATGGCACGTTGGGTCCGGCATGTTGCGACTGCCCCGGCCGTTGCGGCGCCGATATCTGGGCGGACTTTTGCCAGGAAAAACTGCTTCGATCCATGCGCTGCGATTCCATTGCCCGTCAGCAGCGAGGCATCTGCGGTCCCGGTCGTCGCGGTGTTGTGCGAAGGTGTCCGCCGGTCTGCACACAGAGCCCTGCCGGCTGTGCGGTTGCGATTTCTGCGGCAGGTGGGGTCGAGGAGGGGCTCACGGCTCCGGCCCCAATCGTAGCGCCGTCAAAGAAGTAATTCAGACGCCCGGCAGGAAATCAGTTTTCAGCTTCTTCCTCTTCTTCCTCTTCTTCCTCATCGGGCAATTGCTGGGCGCAATACCAGACGAGCCTGCCCAGCAGCCGGAAGTAAATCATTAGCGCCGTGACCAGAGCCGCAACCGCCGGCAAGGCGATCAGCGGATGCATCGCCGCCAGCCGGGCCGCGGGGACGACGACCACCAGGCCGATCAGCCCCGTTTCCAAGTAAAACAGTCCCCAGGCCCAGCCGACCGAGAACACGCTTCGCCAGATCGGCCAGGAAAACGGCTTCCAGGGGCTGTTTCCCTCGAGCATCGATACGAGGAAGAGGGGAAACAGCACAAAGCCGGCAATTGCCGGAGGGAATCCGGCCTGTGGCGCGTCGACGCCGAAGATCGTCCCCAACCCCAGTCCGGCGATCAGCGACAAGGACAGGCTGTTGACCACGACGAGGAATTCCGGGAACCACTCAAAGACCGTTCCCTGCGGCCAGTTGACAATCCTGTCGCAGCCATCGGAAGTGTCTTGAACAATCGCCATGCCGACCGCGGAGGCGAACATCATCCACAAGAGACCGAAAAGACCGCTCAAGACGATCAGCAAGATGCTCAAGGCCCATCCTAACTCGCTCGATTGGGTCAGCAGATAGGCCTCACGAACACAGACCGCTATGCCTGCCGCCCCGATCCAGAGCACGATCCAGTAGATGAGCGAACCGGAATAGAAGGGGAAGCTGAATACTCCCGTGAGAAACGGCCGGCGAGGCACTTCTTCCGGCTCCTCCTCCTCGATCGAACGAAGCGTGCGGGGCTCGTCCTCGCCGGGAGTCTCCACGGCTGCGGATTCGGATTCGGGAAAAAGGGCCGGTTTCAGATCCAGCGTTGGTTGAGGCGCGGAGACGGCATACTCTTCCGCCGGTTCCTCCAGCAGTTGCATTTCGGCAGATGCTGTGTCTGGGGGCGCCGCCGCGGTCTCCCACCAGTTCCAGAGACCGATCGCGTAGGGTGCGCCATAGTCCGACGGGCCAACGGAAACGCGGGGCGTCGGGGTTGCCGGCGGCGGAACCACCGCCGGCGTGTCGCAATCGGGGCAAATTATCTCCTGCCCGACCTGGTCGAGCGTGGCCAGCATCCGCGTACGACAGACACCGCAAACCACGGGGATATAGGTCTGATGCACCTCGCGATGGTTGGGTGGTGGCTGGCCTTCGCCCTGATAGATCGAATACTCCTCGTCCTCCGGCGAGGAAGCCGGCAGTGGCGGCGAGGCGGCGGGCGGGGGAAGCGGCGGGGATACTTTCGTGCGTGTCCCGCAATCCGGACACTCCATCTCCTCGCCGACTTCTTGGGGCGTGGCGTACATCCGTGTTCCGCAGACGCGGCAAATCACCGCCAAGTAGGTCTGGAAGGCGTTCGACTCGGCGAGCGCCCGATTGCCGGCCGGCGACAACGCATACTCCGAGCGGCTGCGGCGCGCGACGTCGGCAACCTGCTCGGCGGTGGGAATGGTGAACTCCCAATAACAGAACGGGCATCGTTGCCGCATTCCGGCCTGGGTTGTGCGAGCCTCCAGTCGCGTCATGCAACGGGGACAGCCAAATTTCAGACGGTTGGGACGAGAAGCGGTCATGCTCCGCCCATCACCTCTTCATATCGTGCCCAGAGAGAATCGCCGCGATCGGGCAGAGCATCGCAGAACCGCCAGACAAGTTCATAAAGGCCCTGCAGACTCGACGCCTCGAATCGAAACGTCATTGCAGGTTCTGTGACCGAACTGCGGACCAGCGCCCAGCCATCGGGGAACTGGACGCGAACGCCGTCGACCGCCGTCTGCGGATGATCGGGCCAGGCGGAGCGAACCTGCTCGAGCACCGCCGGTTGATCTTCCGGATCGACCCACACGCGCAGGTCCGGCGTAAGGTACACATCCGGAAAGACTCGCCGCAACTCCGAGAGCGGTCGGCCGGTTTGGGCCAGGTGATCGATGAGTCGGCAAGCGGTATAGAACGCGTCGTCGCCCCCGTCCAGTTCGCGGTAGAAGTAATGGCCGCTGACCTCGGCGCCGAACAAGGCCCCGCTTTCCAACATGCGGGTGCGAACAAACGAGTGGCCGCTTCGCTCGACCAGGGGTAACGCTTGCAGCGACTTCGCGAATTCCGCCATCCGCTCGGAAAACTTCAGGTCGTAGACGAAAGCCTCACCGGCGAGTTCTTCGCCAAAACTTCCCAAGAGGACTGCGGCCGATTCCTCGCCGCTGAGAATCACCCCGTCGTTATCGACAATGCTGATGCGGTCGCCGTCGCCGTCGAAGGCGATGCCCAAGTCCGCGCGCTGGTGGTCCACGGTTTCGCTGAGTTTCTCCAGCAGCTCGTGGCGGGAGGAGTCGGGGCAGCGGCCGTCGAAGACGGCGTCGGGCGTGTCGTGAATCGGCGTGAGGACCAATTGCGGGAAGATGGCGTGCAGGTAACGGCGAGCCCGCCCGGCCCAGCAGCCATGCATCGGGTCGAGCACGACGTGCAGCCTGACAGGCCGGCGCTCGGCCCAAACTTCCTGGAGCCAAGCCACATAGTCGAAGGTAATGTCGATTTTCCGCGACGCGCGGTAGACGCGGCTCTCGGCCGGCGGGGCGTCGCCAAGCGTCTGTCGCAGTCGCGCCACCTGCGCTTCGGAAGGCGGCCGGTCGCCCAGCATCCATTTCAGCCCATTGTCATCGGGAGGGTTGTGCGACGCGGTGACGATCGCACAAGCGTCGGCCATCAGGCGGCGCTTGGCGTAGTAGATGACCGGCGTGGGCAGAGTGCCCACGTCGACGACATCGATGCCCGCCCGACACAATCCTTCGACCATCGCCTCGAGGAATATCGGAGTCGACATCCGCACGTCCCCGCCGACGACGAATTTCGCCCCGGTCGGCAACTGATGCCCCAGCGTCAGGCCCCAGTCGCGATAGAGTTCGGGCGTTAGCTCGGTCATGGCATGGCCGCGGATGTCGCATGGCTTGTAGATACTCACAGATATCCCCGCTTCTTGAAGTCGTCGCAAAACGCCACGGTGAATTATAGCCCCCTGGTCGCCGGGAGTCCCGATGCAAGGCCGTGGGCCGGGCTGGCAGAGATCGGCCACGACACAGCACCACCCGAACGAGCGGGCATTCACGCCGCTGAATCCGCTGTCTGGCGGAAAGCCGAGGGGTAGCAATGGGTCGCCTGCTCAGCGTAGGCGCGACATTCCGTGGCCCGCCTTGTCCGGCCACGAACTGTCCGAATCATATTCTCTCAGCAGTCATCAGGGGAAACGCTTTGCCACCGCCGCCAACTCGTCGCGCAACGGCGGCATGGCGCCGGGCCGGCTCGCCACCAGGGCCCCGACTTCGTTGGCGAACGCGGCCTGTGCCTCCAGCGGCCAGGCGAGCAGTCGAGCGTGGATCCAGGCCGCCGTGAAGGCGTCGCCGGCGCCAACGGCGTCGGCCACTTCGACCGCCACGCCCGGCCGGTCCACGACTGCGTCCGGACCGACCATCAGGCAGCCTTCGGCTCCGCGGGTGATGCAGACCACGTCGACGTCGAACCGCTGCCGGATCGCTTTGGCCAGCGACACGTGGTCCGGAGTGCCGATTTGGAGCAACTCGGCGAGCACCAGAACCTCGTCGGAGTTGAGTTTAACGCAATGCGCTTTCGCCAGAGAAGCCTCGATTCGCGTCCGGTCGTACCAATGCTGCCGAAGGTTGACGTCATAGACGATCAGACAGCGAGGCGACACCTCCGCGAGGGCCTGCTGGATTGTCGCGCGCGACGTGGGCAGACGCTGCGCCAGCGTGCCGAAACAGATCGCCGCGGCGCGGCCTGCCAATCGCTTCAGGTCTTCGTCGAGGGCGATATGATCCCAGGCGACGTTCTCGTGAATGACGTAGTCGGGGTGATCCGCCCGGCGAGCGTCGACCGTGACCGTGCCGGTTGGGTGCAGCGAGTCGCGTTGGATCGAAGCGGTCGACAGACCCTGCTCGGCAAGAAACCGCAGCAGTTCATCGCCGAGGCGGTCGCGGCCGACGCGCGAGCAAACAACGCCCCGGCAGCCGAGTTGCTCGGCCTGGAAGGCGACATTGGCCGGCGCCCCGCCCGGCCGCTTCAGGTCGGGAAAGATGTCCCAGAGCAACTCGCCCAGTCCCACGACAACGGGTTGATCTTGTTCGTTCATAAGTAACCGTGGAGGGGGCATTCCCCGATCGGTGCGTGTATTGGTCTAAGATTCCCTAACAAAACGGGGACAGGCACCTCGCCAGGACGTATATCTGCAAGTTTTGCGATGGTTCGGCTCGGAGCCAGTCCCCGTTTTGTTAGCGCCTCTAAAGTAGCGAGGTGCTGAAGTAACGCTCGGCGCGGTCCGGAAGGACCGTGGCAATGTTGCCGCGCGTGGACCGGGCCAGTTGCCGTGCCGCCCAAACATTCGCTCCGGACGAGATGCCGACCAACAGGCCGTTTTCGCGGTTGAGCTGGCGAGTGGTTTCGATGGCGTCTTCGTCGCTCACCTCGATCACCTCGTCCACCAGCGAGACATCGAGCACGGCGGGGATGAAGCCGTCCCCGATCCCCTGGATCTGGTGCAGCCCCGGTTCGTGGCCCAACAGCGCGGAGACGTTCTTCGGCTCCACCGCCACGATTTTGACGCGGGGCTGCCGCTGCTTGAGGAACGTGCCAACTCCCTGGAGCGTGCCGCCGCTGCCGACGCCCGCGACGAAACAGTCGATATCGCCCGTCATTTGCCGCCACAGTTCCGGGGCCGTCTCTTCGTAGTGGCAGCGCGGATTGTCCGGGTTCTCGAATTGCTGAGGCACGAAGACTCGCGGATCCTCGGCGGCGAATTGGCGGACCCGATCCACCGCCCCCTGAATGCTCAGTTCGTCGGGCGTGAGGACGAGGTCGGCGCCCAGGGCTCGGATGAGTTTCTTCCTCTCCTCGCTCATGCCCTCGGGCATGACGATGCGGACTCGATAGCCCTTCAGGCGGCCCACCAGCGCCACTCCGATGCCGGTGTTGCCACTGGTCGGCTCGACAATGATCGAATCCGGCTTCAACCGCCCGTCGCGTTCCGCGCCCTCGAGCATCGCACGTGCCACGCGGTCCTTAATGCTGCCGCCGGGATTGAGAAACTCGGCTTTAGCGAAGATGTTCTGGTTTTTCAAGCGAATCAGCGGTGTGTTGCCGATCAGGTCGAGGATGTTGTCGGTGAGCATGGGAACGTCCTGGCGGGTAATACAGGCAGGGCCGCTGTGGCGGCTGGATTCACGTTATACCATAGATGGCGAGAAGGTGTCAGCGGCGATTCTGTTGATGGCCTATGAATGCAGGAACGGGCCCGCAACGGTCGGCAGCCAGTGATGGATCTCGCTCCCGGTCCAAGAAGATGCGCACTTCTTTTGCGGTCTATCGTTACATGGAACGGCCCGTGCTTCGAGCTTGATCTGGCCGGCGCGTCCGACCAATGGCGGTGGTCCGGTCATTGGCATCGGGTGTATGCAAGCGAGGTCGACACTCTTCGTGACTACTCGCTGCCACCCCGAAGACAGGGGTGCCTGGCGTCTCTTTTTTTGTTGGATTTGCGTTCGCCTGAACGCAACCTATTTATCCTTAGGGTCCAACGCTGTCGCGGGGGCATCGGCGGTGAGATCCAGAGGTTAACGTTCTGAGTATCGGCGTGTTTGCCGCTGGTCGGTTGCCGCAGACGCCGTGGCTTCCAGTAAAGGGAGGGTGTCGAATGAGTTTCCGTATCAAGATTCTTGGTCTGAGTGTGTTGGGGATTATGCTGACCGCCCTGGTGATTGTCGTTGTGGTTGTGATCCAGAAGGGCCAGCTTCATGTTCAACTTGCCGATGAGGTTGGCCGGTTGGGACGCGAGGAGTGCGCCAAGATCTCCAAGGACATTTATCTGATGCTCCGCACCAGCCACCAGAAACTGCTCAAGGATCTCGAGGGAAAACTGAATGTCGCGCGCGATACGCTCGCGCAAATCGGACCGGTGGCGACGTCCGATGAGACGGCTGCCTGGGACGCGATCAACCAGTACACGAAACAGACCCACCGGGTCGAACTGCCGAAACTCATGGCGGGCCGGCAATGGCTGGGGCAGAACGCCGACGCGGGCGCCCCGTTGCCGGTGGTCGACCACGTAAGAGAGCTTGTCGGCGGTACTTGCACGATCTTCCAGCGAATGAACGAGGCGGGCGACATGCTTCGCATTTCGACCAATGTGCGTAATAAGGACGGCACTCGCGCCATCGGCACTTACATTCCGGCCGTCGGATCCGACGGCAAGCCGGACCCGGTCGTCGCCGCCATCCTTCGCGGCGAGAAGTACACCGGACGCGCGTTTGTCGTCAACGACTGGTACATCACCGCGTACGAGCCGCTCTGCGATGCCCAGAAACGGGTGATCGGCGCGATCTACTTTGGCGTGGAGCAGGAAGATGTTCCGGAACTGCGCCAGGGGATCATGGACGTTGTACCCGGCAAGACCGGCTATGCCTATGTCCTCGGGGCCACCGGAGACAACAAAGGGAAATACGTCATTTCGTACCAGGGCAAACGCAACGGTGAGGACATTTGGGAAACCAAGGACGCCGAGGGCAACCTGTTCATCCAGAATCTCGTCAACGATGCTCTCGCCGCCCAAGAGGGCGAGGTGACTTTCCAACGGTACGCTTGGCGCAACCAGGGAGAAAGCGAAGCGCGTTGGAAAATCGTCGCGTCAACGTACTTCAAGCCGTGGGATTGGGTGATCGGTGTCGGCGCCTATGAGGAGGACTATCAGGACGCACTGGGACGAATAGACGGCGCGACGAACCAGTTGCTCCTGTGGGCACTCGGCGGCGCCGCGGCAGCGCTTCTGATCTGCGGCGGGATCGCCGTCGTCGCGGCCAACAGCATGACACGGCCGCTCGTCCGCGCCTTGGACGTCATGGAACTCGTGGCCGCCGGCGATTACAGCCAACGACTGGCCATCACCACGAAAGATGAAATCGGCCGCCTGTCGAAGACGATCAATATTGCGGTCGAGGCCACCGATCGCGCCATGTGCGAGGTCAAGGAAGCCGCCCAGCGCGAGCGGCAGCAGGAGGCCCAGCGTGCGGAGGAGCAGCGTCTGGCGGCCCAGCGTGAACGCGAACTGGAGGACCAGCGCCGTTCGGAGGAGCAACGCCGCGAGGAGGAGCAGCAGCGCCGCAAAGACGAGGAAGCCCTCAAAGATCGCCAACGGGCCGAGGCGGAGCGAGCTGCGGCAGAGATCCTCCGCAAGAAGGTCGACCACCTGCTCCAAGTGGTCGCCGCCGCCGCGGATGGCGATCTTACCAAGAAGGTTGAGATCGAGGGGGAAGAACCGGTCGACGAACTCGCGGCCGGCATTCGCAGGATGTTCACCGATCTGGCAGGCGTGATCCGCCAGGTCACCGAGAGCGCCGAGCAGTTTGCCGAGGGTTCCCGCGTGATCGCCGAGAGTTCGCAGAGCCTTGCCGCCGGCGCCCAGACGCAAAGTTCGAGCGTCGAGGAGATGACGGCGGCGATCGAAGAATTGGCTCGATCGATCGAAGGGGTAAAAGAAAACGCCGCCGAGGCCGACAAAGTCGCCCGCCAAACCAGCGAGCTGGCGGAGCAAGGCGGCGTCGCCGTGCAGAAGTCGGTCGAGGCCATGGAACTGATCCGCACCAGTTCGACCCAGATCAGTGAGATCATCCAGGTGATCTCCGAGATCGCCAGCCAGACCAATCTGCTGGCACTGAATGCGGCAATCGAAGCTGCTCGTGCCGGAGAACACGGCATGGGCTTCGCCGTGGTCGCCGACGAGGTCCGCAAACTGGCCGAACGGTCGAACCAGGCTGCACGCGAGATCTCGACCCTCATCAAGGAATCGACAAAACGAGTGCAAGAGGGCGCGGAACTGAGCGTCCAGACGGGCGAATCGTTGGAAAAGATCATCGCGGGCGTGGAACTCACCGCCCGGCGGATCGGGGAGATTGCCACCGCCACGTTCGAGCAGGCGTCCAACGCCCAGGAGGTCTCCAAGGCGATCCAAGGGGTGGCACAGGTCACCGAGCAGTCGGCTGCCGGCAGCGAGGAGATGGCGTCCAGCAGTGAGGAACTCGGCGCCCAAGCCTGTATACTGCGCGAACTGGTTGGCCAGTTCAAGGTCTCGTAGGTGAAGGGCACCCTGTCGACCGCAACAATCGAACGCGATGGCCGTCACGACACGCTCTCACAACGGTAGAACGACGTAGATCGTCCGTCTTCATTGCATCCCCGCAGCGGCAAGGTACTGGACCAACCCGTCGTGGATCGCGTAGGATACGATCTGCCGCCAGTCGTCCTGCCCCATTGTGAACTCACTTTTTCGACGAAGAGTCTGCAATCCGGTTGAGGCTCATCGAGTGTCGAGTACCTTGAGCATCTCCAGCAGTTGATCGGTGAGGATCACCGAGGCGTCTTCCTGCACTCGATTGGTGCCGAGCCAGGTCTCGTAGCCGCCGAGCTTGTGCTGTTCGGGAGTCGGCAGATAGCCGTAACCGGCATTGGCGATGCCGATGACCATAGTGCGGGGCAGCGGACTGCGGCGTTTCAGGTCGAGGCCGATCTCGGCAAACGCTTCGAAGGGGATGGCGCAGACGGCCAGATCGCCGATCCGCAGGGCCTGGAGCGGCACACTCACGGACTCGGGGCCCTCGGCCAATGAAAGCGTCCGCCGTGCGTACGCGTCGGCCAACCTCGGCAGCTTTTCCTTCTCCGCCTCGTCTTTCACGGCTAAAACTGCTTTCGCCGATTCGATCTGCTCGGCAGTCGGCCGGCGCATGCAAAGGGTGACTTCGCGCTGGACCATACCGAGGCGGACGTCGGACCGGTGCGAATGGATTCCGGCGCGGGCCTGATAGGCGGCATCCACCGCTTTCTGAGCGACGATGCGGATCTGCTCGAAAGGCTCGCGGCGAGGCCGGTCGACCAGAAAGGGGATATTGTTGATGTCGCCCGACGTGCCGTTGGACATCAGGGCGACGAAATCCTCGCCCGCTTCCAGGCGCGACGGCATCAGGCGCGCGAACTCGCCAAAATAATCGGCCGACACCTTCCCTTTGGGCGTGCCGCCAACGTAGTGCAGCGAATAGTTGGCCAGCAGCGCAAGCGGATTGCCGGATTTCGCGTCCTCGACGGAAAGAATGGTGACGTCCGGATCCGTGGGACCGGCGGGCCGGTCGAGCACGTCGGGGCTGGTGCCGGGATTCATCTTCACCTGGTCCATCTTGCCAAAAGGATTCAGCGGCATCTTGCCCGGCTTGAGATACCAGCGGCGGTTGAACACCTCCTCGGGCAACGGATGCGCGGCCGCGCCCACGGCAGCCGGGCGAAGCGCCGCATGGGCGCGGGCGATCGATTCCACGACCCCGTTGAGCAGGATCTTACGGTAGGACGCGGCGTTGGACGAAGGCGCGGAGTGGGAGTGGGTCGACGCGAGGAGGATTCTGTCCGGGGCGATGCCACAGCGCTGCGATGCCAACGTCTTCGCCTCATCGGCGACATCCCGGGCCACGCCAAGGTTGTCGACCACGACGATCGCCAGCGACGTCGTTCCATCGTCCAGCACCAGGGCGCGGGCGTGAAGCGGATCATGCGCGCCGTCGGCGGGATTGGCGCTGAAACCGCCCGGCATGTTGACCGGGAACTCTTGGGGCGTGATGTCCACGGCGGCGGCGCCGGCCCGTAGCGGTCGTACTTCCTCGGCCCGGACGGTCGATCCGCAGGCAAGGGCCGCGAGGAGCGTCACGGCGCAGCAGGCGCCGCGGACCGGATTGCTGACTGAATCGGAAAAGAGATTCCACGTTACGCGAGTTCGTTGCAGGTTCATCTCTGGCCTCACAGGATGGTGGATCGTGGAAACTACGCGGAAAGACGGATGCCTGCCGGCAGTTGCCGCTGGGCGCGTCAGACCATGCCCGCCTATCATTGCAAATCGCCTGGCCGTTGACCAGCCTCCTTCCGAGATTGACGACCATTAAGGTGTCACCATGGCACTGATCGGGGTGGGCGTTGCACCGGACGGCTATGCGCAAACGCCTGCCGCGCAGTCCGGGCTAGACTGGATCCGCAAGTACCTCCAAGAAAACCCGCCGGCGAACTCCTCCCGCTCGACAATCGGCAGGACACCTCGTAGCCGTAAGCATGCCAGAAGAACTGCTTGCATCGCGGTCCTCGCTACGCCAAAATATTGGTCTGCTTCAATCCGTCGTCGCACCCGCAACAGGATCCGCATCGATGAGAAACCCGATTGCCAGAGGCGGCTTCGCCGCGCTACTTGCTTTTCTTCTGTGGCTTCCCTTCGTGGTCTACGCGGTCGGCGAGGTTCCCGTCAGCGGGCTGCCCCGGGCAGAGCCGTCCGAGGTCGGCATGGAGGCGGGGCCGTTGGCCGGGATTGCCCCGGCGATGCGACAGTTTGTGGAGAAGGGAGAGGTTTCCGGGGTGGTAACGCTTCTTGCCCGGCAGGGACGGACCATTCATCTTGAAGCGGTCGGCTATGCCGATGTTGAGGCGAAAAGACCGATCCAGCCCGATACGGTCTTCGCCATTGCGTCGATGACCAAGCCGATTACCGCCACCGCGGTGATGATCCTCGCCGATGAAGGTAAACTCAAAGTCGACGATCCCATCGCCCGGCACTTGCCTGAATTCTCTGCTGCCACCCTCCAAAGTGGTCCGCCCGATCGCCCTATCACGCTTCGCGATCTGTTGACCCATACCTCGGGCCTGGGGGGCAGCCAGGAAAACGTCGGCTCGCTGGCGGAAACGGTCGAAAAATTGGCTGCCCGGCCGCTGCAATTCCAGCCGGGTACCAAGTGGCAATACAGCCCGGGATTGTCGGTATGCGGGCGTGTGGTGGAGGTAGTTTCCGGCAAGCCGTTCGACCGGTTTCTGCAAGACCGCGTTTTTGGCCCGCTTAAGATGGCCGACACCACCTTCTTCCCCACTCCCGAGCAACAGAAGCGGCTGGCCAGGCTCTACAAGCCGGGGGCTGCCCAAGGTACTCTGGACGCGACCACGCATTGGATCAGCGACCTTAGTCCCAGCCGGACGCCGAACCCTTCGGCTGGCCTGTTTTCCACGGCGCCCGACTTGGTTCGCTTCTATCAGATGATTCTCAACGGCGGCGAACTGGACGGCAGGCGGATTGTTTCCGAAGCGGCCGTCCAAGAAATGCGGACGATTCAGACTGGCGACCTCACCGCCGGCTTCACGCCCTCGTGCGGCTGGGGACTGGGCTGGGGCGTGGTCAGCAAGCCCGAGGAAGTCACCAGAATGCTCTCGCCGGGCACGTTCGGGCACGGCGGCGCGTTTGGCACCCAAGGTTGGATCGATCCCGAGCGCCGGATGATTTTTGTCCTGATGATCCAGCGGACCGGTTTCGGCAACGGCGACCGCTCGCCGATCCGTGAACGATTCCAGGAATTAGCGGTCGAAGCATTGAAGTAGTCGCCGAAGTGTCCCGCAAAGTGGTTGCCACGGAAGAAGTCGCCCCATCGAGCCAGGGAATGTCCCGGCGACACGAAAAAAATCTATCGGGGGGAAAGTCTGTTGCCAAATCCTCTTGAGGGGAGTAAAAGATAAGAATAGGGATTGAACGGCTCGCGAAGACCGTCCGGGGCCGTTCGAGAACTGGTTCGTCACGATCGTTCTATGGCAAGGGGACTAGATTGCTAACGGAACAACAGATTTCCCGAAGTTTTCGCAAGCTTTTCAGCAGCGGCGATTTCAGCGACGACACGTTCGAAAAGGCCGACGCGCTATTGGACGAGTTGCGGCCTGAAAGCCCGTTGCGGCACCGGCTCGGTATGGAGTTGGATGAATTGCGCCGGCTCCATCTCCAAACGCATTGAGCCGGCGCGGATGATGAATCCGCGCGGACCGATTGACTGAAGAGCGATCAGACGCGACCGGCATCTCGCGGTGCGCCCATTGGGTGGTGCGCCACCGGTCAAGCGATACCGTCCCTCACCGCCGTGCGAAAATCGACGAAGCGGAGGTGGGGAACTCTTTCCGCAACCACCCGAAAGTGTTGGTCGACATAACCGGCATCGGCGGCATCGCTTAGCGAAGTCCACGACTTCGAAAAACCACGGGATTTCAGCAATACCAGTTCGTCAGCGGTGATCGCCACCGCCAACGCCGCCGCGATGGAATCGCTCGTCACGTCCCATGTGTGGGGCAGATTATCGCCGTATCGCGACGGTTGGAGATCACGGAGCCATCGTTCGCACTCGAAAACCAACAGGCGATCCGTCCTTTCCATAGCCAGCAAATCTTCCAGCCGGCTAACGAGCAGCGATTCCGGCAAGAGTCTCGCAACCATTTCGGCCGTAATCCCCAGGATTCGCACACACAGCCAATGGGCGGCTTCTTCACTTAGGTTGTGACGGACGTGGGACTCGCGAATCCCATCGGCCAGCCGGCCGCCACCGACGAGGATCACATTCTGCATGGGCGGCTCGGTCGCCAGCCACTTTCGGATCCTGGGGGCCAGATCGTCGAGATCGAGGAGGCTCCCCCCCAACTTGATTGTCCGGCGGTGGACTGGGCTCATGGTTCATTTTTCCGAGCAATGACGGCCAGCGCGTGCGCCGTCGCCGCCTGCGAGACGTTTGGGCCCAGTTCTTTCCCGAGCGAGATCACTTCAGACGCGAAACCCAAGCGGCGAACCACCCGCAACGCGAAAAACTCGCCTTGGCCCGATATCACCACAGTGCGAGGCAGGGCCGACATGCGGCCCACGACCCGTTTGGCGGCATGGACGACTGTGCGGAGTTGGGCTTCGGCCACGAAGCGAGCGATCGCCAGGGTCTCCGAACGCTCGATGAGCGTGCGGTCTCCGCAGATGGATCGAGCCAGCCGGTCGTGCGCTGCCTCGATCGTGGCCGCGCGACCGTCGGCGGTGTGGGTGTTCTCGGGCTCTTCGGGGAGATCTTCGAGCACCAGGTAGACATCCAGGCTGGTGGCAAACACCTCCTGCGCCGTCGGCATCTGCCGCCGGCGCCACGGTACGTGGCTGGCCAAAGCGCAAAGAGGGCTGCGCTGGACGCCTGTGTAGACCAGTTCTCCGCTTGCCAATCGCTCCAGATCGGTGCGTCCCCAGGGCGACGGATTTCCTTCGTCGAGCGGCACAATGTCGCATGTCGTGGAACCGACATCGACGACCAAGCCAACCCCGTGGGCGGCATAGCGACCCGCGAACTGCGTCAGCGCCAACCAGTTGGAAGCGGCGGCCAACAGCGGCTCCGACGCCGCCGCGGCGGGCGATGCCCACGAACCATCGATGCGGTAGACGTGAACGGCCCGCCTGCCGGCCGCCACCGTCACGGCATCCAGAATCGCCCACACGCCTTCGGCCTTCGTCGAAAAACAATCGGCCAATTCGCCGGTCATCGTCACCGCCAGGGCCTTGGCGGGGGGCGAATCGGCGAGAATCCGAGCCAGCGCGGCAGGCAGATCGCGGGGTTGCTTCCAAAGCGGAAAAGGCCGGCTGAGCGCAAAGCCGAGACCGTCCGCCGCTTTCAGATTTGCGCCACCAATGTCGAATGCCAGCCAGTCCATGCGGGTGCTTAGTAGATCCCGCTTGCCGAGCGGGATCTTGCCAATCAGGTTTTATTCGGCAAGCAGGATCTACTCAAACAGAGATCCTGCTCGGCAAGCAGGATCTACCCAGACACAGATCCCGCTCGGCAAGCGGGATCTAGCGGTACACTCTGCCGTCGGGGTCGAATTGTAACGGTTGTTTTGAGAACGACAACTCCACATCACGCCCTCGACGAACAGCCAGCAGGGCCGCGGCCAGATTGCTTTGGGCCGCCCTACGCAGCCCCACGTAGGACGTGGTCAGACGGGGGTTGATTTCGATCACCACGTCCTCGCTGCCTTCGGGAGCCTCGCCCAAGACAAGATCGACGCCCACGTAGCCGGTCGCCCCCGGCAGCGTGGCCATCGCGCGACGCGCCAGCCGGGTGGCTCGCGCCGCCAGGCCGTCCGCCAGCGGCAGTGAGCCGCCGAGATACGCCAAGCGACCGTCCTCGCTGAGGTGTTGCCGGCAGGGAGTCAGCGGAACTTGCCGACCGGGTCCGCAGAGCAGCGCCACGCTGGCCGCCGTACCGGCCCGGAACGACTCCAGTCGCCACTGGGTTTCGGCCGCATCGTAACGAACCGTGTGCCGAGCCGAATTCACCAGCGTCAGGCCCAGCGACCCGGCGCCGAACCGTGGCTTCAAGACGGCCGGGTAAGGGAAATCGGCCGGCAGCGGATCGCCGCCGTGAAGCAACCGCCCTGCGGCGACCGGCACGCCTGCGGCGGCCAGGTGTTCGACCGTACGCTGCTTATCGGAAGCGAGTTCGACGAAAGAGGGCTCGGGACCGAGCAAACGACCTCCCGCGGCCACAACGCGGCGGCATCGCTCGAGCAGGTGCCCGTCGAACTCCGGAGCAATCACGATCGTCCAATCGGCCACGGCAGCCAAGCGATCGAATTCGATCCACGACCGCTCCGGGCAATCCACCCGGATTTCACACAAGCGGTGTCGGCCCAGCGGCGCCAGGCGGGCATCGCGAAGGATCGTCACCTCCCATCCATTCACCGCGCCGAGATCCTCCACCAGCGCGGCGAGCATCGCCTCGCCTTCCCGTAGCAGAGACTTCGGAAAGGGGCGATTCAGGCAGCCTCCACCGCTGACAAACTCATTGACGAAGATCTGCACGCCTTCGTCCTTCTCCACGTCGCATGGCAGGAGAACCTTGAACTTACCTATCCGGGATCGCTTCCAGCAGCAGAGTTTCCAAGGGTTTCAAAGCAATTCGCACCGGTTTGCCGGCCTCGATGACTTGCTGGGAACGAGTTCCATCTTTCCACGGGCTTCTCAACAGGTACCGCTTTGCGGCCGTCGGCGGCAGCTCGAAGGCGGCTGCCGCATCGATCGAGATCTCCGTGGTATTGTTGCTGGGATTTCTTAACGCCAGAATTCCTTTCCGCGGCGACCAGGAGGCGTAGCCGTAGGGCCGGCCCTCGCCGGGGTCGCCGCCGATCCAATGGACGTCGACCAGCACGTCGCCGTGCGCTCGAGCCCAGTGCGCCGCTTCAGCCAGGGCGTCCCAGCCGGCGGGCTGCATCATTCGCGGCGTGAGATAGAGTTCGTAGGTCTGGGTGCCGCTGCCGAAGCCCATGCGAATCTCGTCGATCAAGTCGTCGACGTCGGCGGTCATCTGGGTCGCCGTGCCGAGTTGGGCGTAGCAGACGGTAACGGTCATCAGCGAGTTGAGCGGGCAGAGCGGCGCGCGGCCGGCGATCATCCGATAGACGATCATGTCGCGATAGGTGATCCACTGCTGGCGTTTTGGCCCCTCGCCGTGGACGTTCCAGTCATGCCCGTTCCGCCAGATCGAGTCGCCGTAGAAGAGCCAGTACGGCGACGGCCAGGTGCCGGTGGTGTTGCTGACGAAGACATCCGGGCGGTGGCGGCGGAGTTGGAGAATCAAGTCCAGCAACGATTCGACGTCGGGCGAGAACTCCGCTCCGGCGCCGCGCGAGTCGATCCCCTGGGCGATGCCGTCGAACTTGAAGAAGTTCGCGCCGTATTTCTCGATCATCTCCACGCAGATGTCGCGGTAGCGGGCGCGGTACTTCGGCCCGTCGAGCGTGAAGCCGCGCGGATTCGTCTCGAATCCCTGCGTCTTGCCGAAGTCGATCCGCTCCTGCTTCGCCTTCCCGTAACCGCCCCAAGGCGAAAGCCAGACGCCCAATGCCGAGCCGTACTTCTCCGCAGCGGTCTTCAGCGGAGCGAAGCCGCGGGGGAAGCCGTCGTGAAACTGCCAGAGCGTCCGGTTGTCGTCCCAGCCGTCGTCAAAACAAAAAGAGTCGAGGCGGACACCCCGCTTCTCGGTCAGTTCGCGGCCGAAGCGATCGATCACGTCGAGGCACTGCTCTTCGTTCATCTTGCGGTCGGCCCAGGCGATGTCCCACCAGGAATTGTAGTGCAGAAACAACTGGTACGGCCTGGCGCGGCGGTGCTCGACGTAGTGGAGGAATCCGCGGCGAAGCTGTCCGGGCGGAACGACGCCGATGACCGCCGAGCGAGACCAGCCGTCGCCTTGGCCGTCCAGCCGGTAGACCCGTGCCGAACAGGCGGCGCGTCCTTGTTCGACGCGGGCGGTCGCCGTGGGATGCTCGACGGCAAAGAACAGGCCGCCGGCGACCACCGGCGAACCGTCCACCTCGCCCACGACTTCCGCTTGCGGTGCGGCGATATCCAGGAGGATCACCTCCCGGATGCCGTGCCCTGCATCGTCCGTCTTGAGCGTCAACTGTTGGTTCAGGTAGTTCGCTCCGTCGCGGAGCGTGGCCTTCCAGAGCAGGCGAATCGCGCCGTCCTGCGACACAAGCGGCAGGCTGGCCTCCCAGCCGCCCTGCCGCTGACAAGCCTGCACGGCGTCCGGTACGGGTGCAAGTCGCTGGAGTTTCGGTTCGGCGGTGGGCCGAAATCGCGAGGCGCCGAGCTTTTCGCCGCCTTCAAGAACGACGTGAAACGCCTCGCCGCCTTGCAAGGAAGAATCGGAAATACGGTCGGCGATTTCCGACAGAGCGACGTTTCCCTTGCCGAGATCCCACGAGACCGATAGGACGCTGTTCTCCATCACGAGTCGGCCGCCTTCGAAACGTGCGGAGGCCTCGCCGGGCTCGGGACCGGGGAACTCCAGCGCCGGGCAGCGCGACGCGGCGGCGGTCAGGACGAAGGGCAACAGTGCGACGATCGATAGAAATCTGGGCATGACGAAACTCCTCGTTCGGCCAACGGCCGCAGTTGAAGTCGAAATCGGAAATCCGAAATCGGGGTGAATCACGGTCTACCTTCCAGAACAAAGGCCAGCAGTCGGCGCTGTTCATCGAGCAGATCACGGTGTTCCTCGAGCAGTGCCGCCTGCTGACGAGAGAGTTGTTCCAACAGTGCTATGATCTGCCGACATCGCCTTCCGCAACCCCGCAATACTCACAGACGAAGCCCGCTCGCCGGCGGACCAACTCGCGAACAGCGGCTGGGATGCTCATGCGGATTGCGTCGTCTTCTGCCCAATTTGTCGATGGAGAAACTCGATTTGCCGCCGCAAATCGTCATTCTCGGAAGAAAGAGCTTGTATGCGCTGGGTGACCATCTGGAGCTGCACAAGGGCGGCGTTTACATCAGCTTCCAGTTCGGCAACGCTGTCACTTGCGCCAACCCCTCGGAGCGATGCGTCTTCCTGCCGATCCTGCTGCATGTACCAATCTTGAAGCTGAACACGTTCGTCATCCGACAGAGGCTCGCCGCGCGTCGCTCGGTCATGCAATTGTTGGGCGCTGCTCGAACTCATTGCCGTGCTCTTTTTCACCAAAAAACCGAGATCATGGCGATCGAAGTAAGTGCCATATCCCCCTATATGTATATTGGCCGTTCCAGCACGAAGAGTCAAGGCAGGCGGGGAGCCAAGGCACTTTGACAAGCTTTTCGACTCCGGGATAGAATGGCTCCCGACGCGGGGGAGTGCCGGATGTGATGGCAAGCGGCGTCGGTTGGCGGATCCACATCCTCAAGCGCGCACTGAAACCACGTCCGAACAGACTCGAAGCCTTACTGAACGCCCGAACCTTGGCGAAGACGATGTCTCCACTCGATCTCATCGACCGCACCGCCGGCTTCGTGAAGGCCAGCCTTTCGGGCGAAGGGAGCGGTCACGACTGGTGGCACACCTGCCGGGTCTGGAAGACGGCCCAACGGATCGGACGAGCTGAAGGGGTAGACCTCCTCGTCGTGGAACTTGCCGCTCTGCTTCACGATATCGCTGACTGGAAGGCGCATGACGGCGACTTGACGGTCGGCCCCGAGGCGGCAAGGAAGTGGCTCCTCCGGCTCGGCGTGGACAGGAGCGTGGTCGAGGACGTCTGCCGGATCATTTCCGACATCTCCTTTAAGGGAGCCCGCGTCGAGCAGCCGGTCCTCTCCCTGGAAGGGCAGGTAGTCCAAGACGCCGACCGGCTGGATGCCATCGGGGCCATCGGCATCGCCCGCGCATTCGCCTACGGTGGCGCCAAGGGACGGTTGATTCACGACCCGGACGTGAAGCCTCAACAACATCAGACGGCCGAAGCCTATTTGAAGAGCGGCGGCACAACGATCAACCACTTCCATGAAAAGCTCCTCTTGCTCAGGGATCGCATGAACACACCGACCGGCCGGGCCGTCGCGGAGAAGCGGCATCAGTTCATGGAAGACTATCTGAAGCGATTCGATGAGGAGTGGGAGGGAGAGTGATGCCAAACAACCGATAGGTCTACGTGCCGAATTATCCGATCGACGGAAGCGAGGAAGCAGTCGTGTCGGTAACCACTGCTTTACCGTTCCGGCCGAGTCTATCGTTCCTTGCGACCGCTTCGGTTGCTCGGTCGGCGGTCAATGAGGGGACAGTGTGTTCGTACCAGGCAAAGTAGATCTTGATTGACGAGCCAGGTTGCCGTGGTCTCGGGACGGAGGTAAAATGACATCATGCCGACAGTGCTGCGTCATGGACCGTTTCGATTCTTCTTCTACGCCGGTGACGGAACGGAACCGCCGCACATCCACGCAGAACGAGACGATGGGGAAGCCAAGTTCTGGCTCGACCCGGTTCGGCTGGACCGAAGTTATGGCTAGCGTAGCAAGGATATCCATCAGTTTCAGCGACTGGTGGAAGAGCATCAGGCGGAGTTATTGGAGGCGTGGGATGAGTTCTTCGTCGGTTGACACAGAGCATGTTGTGACGGTCAATATCCGTGTGACCGAAGATGCCTTGTGCGTCGAATTGGGCGACGGTCGAACCATCACGGCGCCGTTGGCTTGGTATCCGCATCTGTTTCACGGGACGGCCGACGAGCGCCGGGTCTGGCGATTGATCGCCGCCGGTCGTGGGATTCACTGGCCGGATCTCGACGAAGATATTAGCGTGGCCAATCTGCTCTCCGGTAGGCCGTCTGCCGAAAGCCAGAAGTCGCTGAAGAAGCGGCTTGCGGCAAGGCCGCAGAAGAAGTGAGCCCTCTGGCGGTGAACCAAGGCAGAAACGGCGGGAAGGGAAAGGTCATCATGTCCACCGCCTCGACGCTTCTCTCTCCGGAACTGCTCGCCCGGCTGGAACGGCTGGAGTTGGTCAGCCGCAAGATCTTTCGTGGCCGGATGAAAGGGGAGCGGCGGAGTCGCCGCAAAGGGCAGAGTGTCGAGTTCGCCGATTTCCGCAGCTACGTCCACGGCGACGACCTGCGGTTTCTCGACTGGAACACCTACGCCCGCCTCGACCGGCTCTTCCTCAAAATGTTTCTGGAGGAAGAAGACCTGCACTTCTACGCCCTGATCGACGCGAGCAAGTCGATGGACTTCGGCGAGCCGACGAAACTCGCCTACGCCAAGCAACTGGCCGCCGCGCTGGGGTTCGTCGGCCTGGTCCGCGGCGACCGCGTGAAGATCGAGACCCTTGGTCCGGGCGGCGGCGATCCGCCGCCGGTGCTCCGCGGTCGCCGCAGCCTCTGGCGGATGCTCGAGTATCTCGAAAACGTCCAGCCCGGTGGCGAAGCGCCGCTGGCGCAAGCGGTCAAGAGCTTCTGTGTCCGCAACTCGGGCAAGGGGATCGTGGTTCTCATCAGCGACTTGATGGACAAGTCGGGCTACGAAGCCGCGCTGCGGTATTTGTTGGCCCAGGAGATGGACATCTACGTGATCCACCTCCTTTCGGTAGCGGAGATCGAACCGCAGTTGCAGGGCGACCTCCGCCTGGTCGACTGCGAAGACGGCGACGTGGCCGAGATCAGCGTCAGCGGTCCGCTCTTGAAGCGATACCGCGAGACGCTGGCCGCCTTCATTCACTCCGCTCGGGACTTCTGCACGCGTCGCGGCATCGTCTACCTCGCGGCCCGCAACGACTTGCCGGTCGAGCAGCTTATCACCGGCTACCTGAACCAACGAGGGCTGCTCCGCTGATGCAACTGATCAACATGCTCACCTGGTGGCAGTGGGCGATCCTGGCGATGGCGCCGCCGGCGATCGTGCTTTTGTACTTCCTGAAACTGAAGCGGCGGCCGGTCGAGGTTCCCAGCACGTATCTCTGGCGCCGCTCGATCGAAGATCTGCACGTCAACACGATCTGGCAACGTCTGCGGCGCAATATGTTGCTTTTCCTGCAGATTCTCATCTTGCTCCTGGCGATGCTGGCGGCGCTGCGGCCCGGCTGGCGCGGCGTTGCCTTGAGCGGCGATCGCTTCATCTTCCTTATCGACAATTCGGCCAGCATGAGGGCCACCGACGTCGAGCCTTCGCGGCTTGAAGAGGCCAAGCGCCAGGCCCGACTACTGATCGATCAGATGGACTCCGGCGACGTGGCAATGGTAGTCAGCTTCGCCGACACCGCCAAGATCGAGCAAATGTTCACCGACAGCCGCCGCAAGCTCCGCGCGGCCGTCGACGCGATCCGGGCGACCGACCGGCCGACGTCGCTGGTCGAAGCGCTGAAGGTCGCCTCGGGGCTGGCCAATCCGGGCCGCACGGCCGACGACGTCTACGACGTGCAAGTCGCCGAGCCGCTGCCGGCGACCCTGCTGATCTTCAGCGACGGCAGGTTCGCCGACGTCTCCGGCTTCGCGCTGGGCAACCTCGACGCGGTGTACAAGCCGATCGGCAACCCGGAGTCGGTCAACCTGGGTATCACGACGTTCGCCGTCCGTCGCAACGAAGCGAGGCCGCAGCAGTTGCAGGCGTTTGCCCAGGTGCGGAGCTTCGACCGTCAGCCGGCGGAGGTCTCTCTGGAGTTGCGACTCGACGGCGAATTGATCAACGCCGACCGTTTTGAACTCGCCGCGGAAGAGAGCCGCGGCGTGAGCTTCGATCTGGGGACGCCGGACTCCGGGGTTCTGCAGTTGACCGCCGTGACGGGCGACGACTTGGCCGTGGACGACGTGGCCTGGGCCGTTGTGAATCCGCCGCGGCGGGCGCGGGTTCTGCTGGTTACGCCCGGCGTCGAACCGCTGGAATATGCTCTGTCGACCAGCGCCGCCTTGGAATTGGCCGACGTCAGCGTCGAGACACCGGCCTTTCTCGAGCAACCCGCCTATCGGCAACCGGCTGCCACCGGCGTGTATGACCTGGTGATTTACGACCGCTGCCGGCCCAAAGAAATGCCGCAAGCCAACACCCTCTTTATCGGTGCGCTGCCACCGGCGGGCGATTGGAAAGCCGAGCCGCAAGTCGTGGCGCCGCAGATTATCGACACCGACTCGGCCCATCCGTTGATGCAGTGGCTCGACCTCGGCAATGTCCTCATCGCGGAGGGAACTCCGCTGGCCGGTCCACTGGGGGGCGTAACGCTGATCGACTCCAATATTGGCCCGCTATTTGTGGTAGCTCCCAGGGATCGCTACGAGGACGCCGCGCTGGGATTTGTGTTCATCGCAGAGGGAGGGGGTGAAGGAAAAGAGCCGGGGGGGTATATCGGCACCAATTGGCCGATCCGGGCGAGTTTCCCGCTATTTGCCCTGAATGTGTTGGAGTACCTTGGCGGAGGTCGGACCTCCGGTGCTGGCGAAGCGATTCGCCCCGGTCAGCCTGTCGCACTGGATAGCCCGCTGCCGGGCAAGGAGGTCAGCGTGCAGACGCCCGCGGGAGAGACCGTCCGAGTCAGGGCCGATTCGAGCGGGAAGGCGAATTTCAGCGGAACCGGACAACTGGGTGTCTACAATGTTCGTATTGACGGGAAGGTCGCGCGGCATTTCGCCGTCAACCTGTTTCAGGCATCGGAGAGCGATATTCGGCCGGTTTCCGGCCTGCGGATCGGATATGTCGATATTCCCGCTCAAACAAGCCAGGAGGCCGCGCGCCGCGAGTTGTGGCGGATCTTGCTGGTGGCGGGGCTGGCGGTCTTGTGCGTCGAGTGGTATACGTATAACCGTCGGGTCGCATGGTAGCTATCGTCCGCGAATGCCACCGATGTGCGGTAAGTGAAAAACCGGATTTTTATTGGATTCTAGTCATGACGAAGCTCCGCACTGCTCGCCCCAAGGGTAAAAGGCACCAAACCGACCAACGGGATCGGGCGAAAGTGGTCAACCGGCTGATCGAGAATCGGCTGTTCAAGACGGTCAGCTACGAGCAGTATCGCGAGAAGGTCCGCGACGTGTACGACGGGCCGCAGGGGGCGATTCTTGCCACCTGCAGCATGCTCTCGTTGCACACGGCCTTGGGCGACCGTCTGTTCAAGGAGCGGAAGTTCGACCTTAGTGGCGCGCGGCGAATTCTCGATGTCGGCAGCGGCGCCGGCCAGATTGCCAAGCACTTGTTGAAGTACGCCGACCGGGATGCGGAAATCACCTGCTTCGATCTGTCGCACGAGATGCTCCGCCGCGCCCGCCAGCGACTGAAGAGCGATCGGCCGCGGTTTGTCGTCGCGGATTTGACCGGTTTGCCTTTTGCCGACAGTTCCTTCGACTGCGTCACGTGCGGCTACGTGCTGGAGCACGTGCCCGACCCTCGGTTGGGATTGAGCGAACTGTCGCGGGTGATGATGCCCGGCGCGAGAATGCTCTTGCTGGCGACGGAGGACAGTTTCTCCGGGGCCTGGACCAGTCGCCTCTGGTGCTGCCGCACGTACAATCGTCAGGAACTGCTACGCACGTGCGAGCAGTTGGGGCTGGAGTGGAAGAACGAACTGTGGTTCACCCGTATGCATAAGGTCTTCCGCGCCGGCGGCATCTGCGTGGAGATCGTCAAGCGGTGATTTTCGTCGATCCCGCTTGCCGAGCGGAATCACGGACATCCTCGATCGCGATCATCTTTTTGCCTCGGAAAGCAGATCGAGAAAGCGGCGTTTCAACTCCGGGCCGCCCAGATCGGGGTGCAGAATCTCAAGCAATTGGATCATCTTCGCCGCTTGCTCCCGGTTGCCCAAGCGGTAGTGCAGAGCGGCCACCTCGTACTTGGCCCGGAACCATCGCTCGCTGGCCGGCGGCGACTTCGCCTCGACCTCGCGCCACTTCGCCAATGCCTTTTCCAACGAAGCAGGATCCTCGCCGCCGAGCATCTGTTGGGCATAGGCTTCCTGGATCTCGCCGTCGCGAGGGTATTGTCCGGCCAGTCGTGCCAGCGCTTCGGCGGCTTCTCGCCCGCGGCCGGCATCGTTCAGCGCCTGGGCGCGGGCAAAATCGAGCGATCGCTGATCGTCCGGCGAGAACTGCTGCCGTTGAACCTGCAACCGCTCGATCGCCGCCAACCGGAGACTTGCCAGGCCGGCCTTGACCTCGGGTCGAGCCGTGGCTGCGACTCGCGACAATCCCCTCACTAATGCCAGTAACTCTCGCGGTGAGCCGGCGGACAACTGCTCGAGTGTTTCACTCGCCTCCCGGTGCCTTCCTTGCCCGGCCAAAGCGAAAACCAGCAGGGACCGTGCGGCGGTCTGCCATGCCGCCGGAGCGTCGGCTGCACCGGCAGTGGCGGCGGAGAGGAGTCGCTCGGCGCGGGTGAATCCGGTCTGCGTTTCGTTCAACAACAGCCGCGCGGCAGCCAGCACGGCGGTTTGGGCCGCGGGGCTGTAACGCTCGGGCAATCGCCGATCGGGACCGAGCACGATCGATTCGAGCCAGTCGGCCGCTTCGCCAGCGATTTCCTCGGTTCGTTCGCCCGCCGCGCGGCGTTGGTCGAGCCACGCCTCGTAGCAGCGGACTGCCGCCTCGACCGCTTCGACGTGCCGGGCATCGGCGGGGGAGATATCGCGGTAGGCGGCAATCGCGCCCTTCCAATCCTGCTGGTGTTCGCGGAGATTGCCCAGCCGCCAACGGACACCGTCGGCGCTTGCCGCTTGCGGCCAGGTGCGGAGGTGTTCCTCGATGAGTTCGACATAGCGCCCCAGCGCCTCGGGCGAGTCTTTCGCCAGTTGCGAGGCGTGGTAAATCGCCAACGCGTGGGTTTCCGCGGCTTTCGGCTGAGTGGGCATTTCCATCGCCAGCCGGCGGTATCGCTGGAGCGCCTCGGAGTGCCGGTTTCTCTGGTGTTCGATGGTCGCCGCGACGTAGCCTAAGTCGAACGCCCGGGCCGGATCACCTCCCGCCCGAGCGCTCGCCGCGGCGCGGTCGTAGGCGGCCAGGGCGTCGTCGATTCGCCCGCTGCGATAAGAACTCTCCGCCGCATGTTCTTGCATGGCCGGATCGCCGGCGTCGCCGGCGCTACGGACATATCCGGCCAGGAGCATTTCTGCTCGCCGCGTCCAGTAGGGCCCGTGCTGTTGTTCGATGCGACGAACCATTTCCGAGGCTTGGGTCTGCCATTGCTTTGCCGCGGCGGTGTCGTTGGCCGCGACCGCGGCGCGCCACGCCGCGAGATAGGTCTCCACCCGGGCGTAGTCCAGATCGCCCGAACTGCTCTGGTCCGCCTCCCGCCCGGCCGAGAGGGCGGCAATCACATCCTCAAGGCGGTTTTCCGCCAGCGCCAGCCGGATCTGCTCGGCCCTCGCGCGGAGCCGCACATCGGGCGGAGGATCGGCAGCAACCAGATCATCCAAGTTACGCCCCGCGGCGGCGAAATCGCCCAAAAGGCGGTGGCAGACGATCTCGTCGACGCGGCTCTTCCAGGCCAGGGGATGATCGGGCGGAAGCGTGGCGAGCGGTTCGAGCAAGGCGATCGCCTGGGTGAGCGAATTCGCCCGGTCCGGGCTCTCCGGCGGGTAGCTCTGTCCCTGGTTTCTCAACGCGCGGGCAAGCTCATACTGCACGTTCTTCCGGATCGATGCCAATTGATAGGAGTTGAACGTTGGGGGCGGACCGGCTGCCGGCGTCGCGCCGCCCGGACCGCTCCGCCGGCGGACTTCAGCGGCCAGCCGCTGATCCAAGTCACCGAGGGCGCCGATGGCCTCGCGGAGCCAGGTGCGTGCCTCTTCCAACAGGGTCGCATGGTCGGCCACCACCTCGGCTTCCTGGCGAGCCAACTCGCCGCGGGCGAGAAACCCCAGCGCGGCTTGAAACCGCACGAGAACCGCTCTGGGTTCGTCGGGGTAACGTTTGAGAAAATCCTCCGCCGCCTGCACTGACGCCCGCCAGAGCGCCTCGCGCTCTTCCGGCGGCGAATTCAGTGCCCAATCGGCGAGCGAGAGCGACAACTCGATCGTCAGCTCCGCCTGTCGCTGCTCCGAGAGATCAGGAGCCTGCAACCGCTCGACACACCAGGTCCGCGCCAACTCGAACAACTGCCGCTCGCGCAGGCCGGCCAGAAAACGCTGATCCGCAGTGGCTTCGTCGGCCAGGCTGGGCATGCCGAACGCAACGACAAGAATAACTGCGACAAGGGTCAATCGCGCAGAGGCGGTCTCCATCCTACGCATTCCTCACGATGACAGGGACGCGGCAAATTGGATCCGCTCCAGCCCGAGTTGCCGGCAGACGTCGTACACGTCGATGACGTTCTCCAGCGGCACGCCGCCATCGACGTCGAGGATCACCGGCAGGTCGATTTTCACCTGGGCCACTCCGGCAAGGACGGCCCGTACCTCGGCAAGGCGCGTGCAACGACGCCCGTTGATTTCCCAGCGGACGCCCCCCTCTTCCCTGAGGATCTTCACCACGATTTCATCGAGATCCTTCAAATCCGGATCGATGGGAACCGCGCTGTCGATACTGCCGGGAAGCGAAAGATTGGTGGGCAGCACCTCTTCCGCCGCCTGAAAACTGGCCGTGCAGACAAAGAAGATCAGGAGTTGGAAGATAACGTCGATCATCGGCGTCATGGTGGCGCCGAGGGTTTGGCTTTCACGATGGTAGGCGGGACGTCGCATCGGTTGTTTGTCAACCTCCCGCCACAACGGCAAAGGTGACTTTCCAAACGCCCGCCCGCGCGCAGGCGATCATGATCGGCTCCACGACGCGGTAGGGTACATGGCGATCGGCCCGGATGCGGACCTCGATCTTCCCGTCGGTTTGTTGACTCTCGAAACCGATGAGCCGATCGAGATCCTCGGGCGGGACCAGGCGGCTGCCAACCTGAATCCGCGGCGCGGGCCCGTCGTCGGGAAGGACATTGACGACCACGCGGCGGATGTCGTCGTCGATGGGACGTTCACCGCTCGCCGCGTCGGGCAGGTCGAGTTCAAGTTGGGTCTCTTGCTGGGCGAGATGGCTGGAGACCAGGAAGAAGATGATCAGCAGGAACACCACGTCGATCATCGGCGTCATGTTGAAGCCGACACTCGCTCGCGATCGCGTCTGCGGCGTCCGCATCAGCGGCCCCCTTTCACCGGCGGCGGCAAGGGCGATTGTAAGGTGGTCGCTTGCGGCGACGTCCCCTTGAGCTGCCGTTTCAGCGGCGCGAGCACGTGCTGGGCCGTGGAGGTCACTTCCGCCACCAACTGGTCGACGCGGCTGCGGAAGACGGCGTACGCGCCGAGCGAGGGAATCGCCACGATCAACCCTTGCACCGTGGTGACCAGCGCCAGATAGATCCCGTTAGCCAGGTCGGCCGCCCGTGCGGCGCCTTGCGTCAGCGCCACTTCGCGGAAGGCCATGATCATGCCGGTCACCGTTCCCAATAGGCCCAACATCGGCGCGATGTTGGCGATCACGTTGAGATACTCGATTTTGCGGAAAAGCCGCGCCGACTGTTCGGCGACGGCGTCTTCGGCCCCTTTCTCGACTTCCGGCCAGCCGCCGTCCACCTCGGCCAGCCCGGCCCCCAGCACATAGGCCAGCACACTCGGCTCCATTCGGCAGCGCTGGTCCGCCTGCGCAATCCTGCCGGCGACGAGCAACTGGCGGACCTCGTCGGCCAGCCCCGGCGGCATGAGCACGGGCCCGCGGATCGTCATCGCATGTTCGATGGCCAGGGCCACCGCACCGACCGACAGCAGCATGATCAGCAGCCCGACGATCCCGCTCGCCTTGAGGATCTCCCAAAAGGTCTGCGGGGAGTCGGACGGCGCAGGGCGGCCGGCCGCCGGCGGCGGGCTGGAGGGCGCGGCGGCGGGAACTTGCTCGGCAGCTTCCGCGGCGGGCATCTGAGGCTGCGCCTCGACGGACCATGCCCAAACCAGTGCCGAAAGTACGACGAAACCGAAAACGCTGATACGCAAGTGGTTCTCCTCTTCGTTTACGGTTTGCCCGGCGCGGCGCCGAGCGTTTCCAAGCGGCCGCGGGCCTCCGTGGCATCGCGCGACGTGCCGCCCAGCGCGATCAGTTCCCGATAGAGCCGTGCCGCCTGCCGAGGCCGCTGGAGACGTTCCAAAGCCCCGGCAGCGTCCAACAGTGATCGCGTGGCCAACTGCCGGTGCTCGGGATAAAGGATCGGCACACGAAGCAAGGCTAACGCTGCCTGCTCCCATCGCTGTTGTCCTAGCAGTGTTGTTCCCAAAACAACGTACGGTCCGCCGCGGAGATCCTCCGGCATCTCGTCGATGGCCCGTTGCCAACCGGCCGTTTCGGCGTCGTCGGCGGTCGCTGCTCGCCAGATCTGGGCGATTGCCAGTTGGGCGATGCGGCGGTCGGTGGACGCGGCCAGTCGCCGAAGTTGATCGAGTGCCGAGGGGCGAGCCGTCGACATGAGGTGGCTTGCCCCCAGCAGCACGGCGGCCGGCATATCCTGCCGCTCGACCCAGCGGCGTGCCGCTTGTTCCAATTCCGGCGAAGGCTGCGAAGGCAACCACGCCAGAGGAATGCAGGCGAAGTGGAGCGTATCCGGATCGCTGCGGATCAGCAGCAGGAACTCTTCGCCTGCCACCGCCGTTTGCCCAAGGGACTGATAGCACCAGACCATGCGGGCGGTGATCTGGCGGCGAACCCAGGGCCGCTGGTCCTCGTCGCGGGCGCGAAGGTAGTGCGGCAAAGCCTGCTGGTGGTCGCCTTGGGAGAAAAGTTGATCGGCCAGGACGTGGTCGCGCGTGGTTGGTGTCTCCACGCCGATTACCTGTACGGCGGGAATGCTCCGCTGCTGTCCGTTGGGCAGGGCGAGAAGCAACTGGCGGCCGGTGTAGTCGACAACGCGGCCGGAGAGGCGGATCTCCGCGCGGTCGTCGCCCTCGCTCGCGATCCTCACGGTGTCCTGCGCGGAGGACAGGGATGCGATCCCCCAAAGCAGCAGTCCGACGCACAGAACGCCCATCGAATCAAGAAGGGACCGGAAGTCTCTTTCCGTAAAGGCACTGACGCCGCTCGGCAATCCAAGCGCGGTTGGGGGCCGATACGGAAAGAGACTCCCGCCCTCTTTCTCTCCGCCTGGCTCTCGACTCTCGACTCTCGACTCTCGACTCTTGCGCATCGCCGCCTAGCCGCCTTCCTGCGGAAACGGTCGGGAAATATCGACGTATCCGTAGCGGCCGCCGTTTTCGCGCGCCAGCCGCATGAGGAAATTGTCGCCGCCCATTTTGGGCCCCAGGCCGAATTCGATGGTGTTGATCGAGATGCCGTTGGCCCAGCGGTGGACCTGCTCCAATTGGCCGGTGGAAAGCCGCGGCTCGTCGGCGTCGGTGAGCAGGAAGATCACATCCGGTTGAAGCGAGATGGCCATCTTCAGCGCGTTTTCGTGGCGGGTTCCGCCATCGGGGGTAATCGACCCGATGAAGCGCCGGGCGCGTTCTTTGTTCTGCTCGGTGGCCAGGGCGAGCTTTCCCGGCTGGCCCGACGGATTGAAGATCACCGGTTTCTCGTTGTAGAAAATGATCTGGAACTGATGGACCGTATCGAGGCTTTCCAGGCTGGAGGCCAGTGCCGTCTTGGCCATGCCCAGCGCGTTGCGACCGGATCCGCCCATGCTGCCCGAGCGATCGAAGACGTAGACGAACTTATTGCCTTCTCCTTGTACTCCGAAGAGGCTGGTGGTGGCTTTCGTCCCGCCGCCGATTCCGTTGACCGGTCCCCTCGGCCCCTTGCCCGCGGCCCCGGCGTCGCCGACGCCGCCCCCTTCGGCCACCGCCGGTCCAATGATGGCCATCGCGGCAGGCAGCGCGGCCGTGGGGTCAACCGGGGGTTGGTCGTCGAGGATCTCCTCCAGGCTCCGGTCGCTGGGACGGCTGGCCTCCGAGGTCGCCTTCTCTGCGCTTTCGCCGCCGCTGGGGCCTTCGAAGAACTCCTCTCCCCCGCCCTGGTGTTTGAGAACGATTCCGACGTCGGCCGTTCGCTCCGCCATCGCTCCTTGGCGAGGGGCCACCTGAAGCGTCAATCCCAGCACGACGAGGATCGCCACGTGCAGCAGTAGCGAAAGGAGCCAGGAGGGCGCTCGCGGACGAACACCGACCAGGCCCGACTCCCGCTCCCGCGGCAGATCGACCTGCCGAGAGCGACCCATAGGCAACACTCCGGATAGCTGCGAAAAGATAGGCGGACAAAGCATTTACGACGCGACGTTCATTCTAGTTCTCGACCCGATTTGCGTCAACGCGAGTCCGCAAGCCCGGCATCGATTGGGAAACCTGCATGACGATGAACACGACGTGGGGATATAGCGAGCACGACCACGCCTGGAAATCCAACGAGACACTTATCCGTAACCTGATCGACATCGCCAGCAAGGGCGGCAATTACCTGCTGAACATCGGCCCCAAAGGCGACGGCGGCGTGCCGCAGCAGAGCGTCGACTCGCTGAAGGCCATCGGCGCCTGGATGAAGACCAACGGCGAAGCCATCTATGCGACCGAGGCCAGCCCGTTCGCGAAACTCGACTGGGGCCGCTGTACGCGGAAGCAACCCAGCGATCGCATCACTCGCCTGTATCTCCACGTATTCGACTGGCCCAGCAGCGGCCGGCTCGTTCTCACCGGACTTGCGAACCGGCCCGTCGAGGCATTCCTCCTTGCCGGCAACCAGCGACTCCAGGTGGCGGGCGACAACAGCGCCGTCACGATCATGCTGCCGGCCGAAGCGCCCGACAAGATCGCCACCGTTGTCGCTCTGGATATCGAAGGCGCTCCACGGATCGTCCGGCCGTGACCTTTCACGGGCGGGGCGAACGGGATCTGTCCTTGGCCTCCGCGTAGCCTGGAAGAAAGGTCTTTTCAGTGAGAAACCGCGATGGTCAATTGGTCGCAATCGTCGTTTGGATGGTGGTCGCATCCCATGCCGAACTGCCATGATGGACCTTCCAGCCGCCCGATCATGGGCACGACTGGGTGATTCTCCTCGAACCTGCCACAACGCCAAGCAGTATTCTTCCGCGGACCGATCGACACAAACGTGGTTGACGTGCGAACTGCCTGCAAAGTCCACCCGAGAATCACATGGTCAAGGAATTCGGGAGTTAGCACATAGTCATGCGACTCAGAGAGCTTTCGTGACCCCGGGCACGGCCACCGGATAGCGGCCTTGAGCGTCGGCCACCACGGGCGGAACCGCGTCGAAGGCGTATCGCTGGGGCGCCAATTCAAGCGTGGAATTCATCACCTGCTCCCAAGTGATCATCTGGCCGGAGTAGCTCGCCATGCGGCCCATGATCCCCACGAGGGTTGCCGTGGCGGCGTGTTCCACCTCGTTGTGCGGCTTGTCTTGACGGATGGCATCCATAAGCACGTCGTGTTCCACTTGGTATGGGTTGGGCATGCTGCCTCGCATCCGCCACGGACTGGCGCCCTCGATCCGCCCGCCGAAGAGATCCGCCGTGCCTTTCGCCCCGAGAACTGCCGCCGTCGACCGCGTCCAACAGCCCGAGATCTGGCGGGTTTGGGCGAACATCCGGATTCCATCGGCAAACGCATATTCGACCACCTGGTGGTCGAACGTGTCGCCTTGCTGCGCGGGCAGATAGACCTGGCGACCGCCCTGGCCTTGCGCAGTCGCCGGATGGCCGCCGTGGAGCCACAGACAGAGGTCGAAGTAGTGGACCAGGGCGTCGACGATGTAGTCGCCGCTGAGCCAGACGAAGTGGTAAGGGTTGCGGAGTTGGTACATCATTTCCGTCATGTCGTCCGGCCGCGGCGGGGTGTCGCGCAAGGCCGCCATGTTGAAGTAGCACGACATCTTCAGCGGTGACCCGATGGCGCCGTCCCTGACGCGAGCCATCGTCTCCACCACCCGTTGGCTGTAACGCATGTAGAGCCCCACGCCCACCTTCAGGCTTTTCTTCTTGGCCTCCTCGTTGGACGACAGGATCTGCCGGATCCCCGGCACGTCCACTCCCAGGGGCTTCTCCATGAACACGTGTTTTCCCTGCTTTACGGCATACGCGAAGTGCATGGGCCGGAAATGCTGATGCGCGGCCAGGATCACCAGATCGACGCCGCTATCGATCGCCTTTTGATAGGCGTCGAATCCCACGAAGCGGCGCTCCGGCGGCACGTCCACCCGGCTGGTCAGGCCCGTGGAAGCCTCGCGGTCGTAATCGGCGGGAAAACCCTGGACAAGGTGCTTGAGGCTCGATTCCAGGCGATCGGCGAAGAGATCGGCCATCGCCCACAGCTTAACCGGTCCCTTGGTAAGCAGTGCCTGGGCCGTAGCTCCGGTGCCTCGGAAGCCGCATCCGATCAGCGCCAACTTGATCGTCTCGCCGCCGGTTGCGTGGAAGCCGGCCGGGGACTGCCCGCCGGAGGGAGCCTTCGGAGCCTGCGCCTTGGCACCGGCATCGTGGCTCAGCAAGCCCGACACACCGAGGATCGTTCCCTTGAGAAAATCATGTCGGCTCATAACCAGCCTCCGCAGTTTGTTTCGCACGGTGGATTCGCCTTCCGACAAACGGATGCCATGGCTCGAATCATGGACGATTGTATGCCCGGGTCGCTATGGCCTGCAACCGCTGCCGGGCGAGAAGCGGCACGTGGGGTTCCGCTTTGCAGTAGGGGCGCTGCAAACGGCCGTTGCGTGGTGGTGTGCGGCCTCCGAACTCCGTTGCCAGGAATTCTGCCCAACATTCCCAGGTACGGCGCATTGCGGCCGAAGGGGAACTGTGAGAGGATACCCATAACTTCGCCAGTCAAGATGCTACGGTCGCAAAAGGCCCGAAAACGAGACCGCTTATTCCCCGGGGGACACTGCAATGCAAACCAACACCTGCCAGCCATTTCGCCGACTCATTTTGCACAAGAACCACCGCCGCCTGCTCATGCACAGCCTCAGTCTGGCCTTCACCATGTCCTTCCTTGCGGCCGCACGTTCGCCGGCCGATCCGCCGGCGCCGACAACTCCGCGGACCTGGCCCCAAGCCTATTCGGTCCAGCGCGACGACGCGTCTGGTGTCCTGGCCCTTTCCACTCCCTACTACACCATCCAGCAGGATCTCAAGAAAGGCGGCGCACTCACGCGAATCACCTTGACGCACGGGAAGGCCGCAAACCTTTTGGTGCGGCCCCTGGAGACCCGCGTGCTGGACGAAAGCGGAACCATGCTCTCGGACTTGAACGATTCGGCGCCGGTCGTCACCCATCGCCGCAATGGCCTCAACGAGATCGTCACGGTCCAGGCCGCGCTGAAGGACCAGGCCGGCCGGGCGCCGGGTATTCAAGCCAAGACCACGCTCGACTATCGCTGGGGATACCTGAAGATCCGCAAAGAACTGCTCGTTCCGGCCGGCACAAGTGTGCGGGAGGTCTGCCCGCTGTCGACCGTCTTCGCCCCGAATCTCACCAACTACGGTTATCGCGAAGGGATCACCGAGGAGGAAAAGGCGCCGCCGTTTTCGTTCGGGAGCAATCGTTGGGCCAGGCTCCGCCTCGACGAGCCCTCGGACAAGACCCTCGACACTCGCTATGTGCCGCGCTCGATGATCTTCGCCGACCCCGGAGTCGAAGGGATCGAGTGGTTCGTCGGATCCGATCTTGTGCAATGGGATCTGCAACTGACCGGAAGCCGCGGCGCGGGCCGGTGCCTGTTGGATCGCAGCCAGGATCCGCCGGGGCTGTCGCTGTCGGTCTCTCCGCTTTGGAACCCCGCCGGGGCCGTGCCGGTGCCCAGCGCCATCGTCTTTGACTTCTATCTGGCTTTCCCGCTGATCGAAGGCCGCGCGCAAGGGCCCTGGCTGCACACCACCTTTAATCGCAACCGCGGCAACTGGGTATCAACGGAAGAAATCGGCCGCTGGGCGGAGAAGGGCATCCAGACCGTCCACTGCCACAACGACGGCGACTACTACGACGACGGACTGTTCTGGCGCGACGGCGCTTACCCGCCCTACCCCGACATGGATCGCTTCGACCGGGTTCTTTCCGACTGTCGGCGCGTCGGAATCCGGACCGCTACCTACTTCTCGAATAAGGAACTGCATCCGAGCACCAACGAGTTCCAGCAACACGGGGACGAGTGGGGCCGGAAGAACCGCAAGGCAGAGCTGCGCCACAATTTCTATCGCCCGGGCCGCGAGTTCGGCGCCCAGATGTGCCTGCGGTCCGGCTGGCTCGATTTCCTGAAGCTCTCCATCGACCGGGTTCTCAAGAATCACCCTCTCGACGGCGTCTACTACGACTGGAACGTGGCGTTGCTCTGCTCGAATCCCCTGCACGAAGGCGACGGCGCCGCGCCGGCCAAGGGCCATTGGGACATGGACGAACTGCTCGACCTGATGGAGTGGACCCGCCGCCGTGTCGGAATGAGCGGCCTGGTCATCGTCCACAACACCACCGTTCCGATGTACGCCGTCGAAAACTTCGCTGATTACGTGGTCGCGACCGAATGGGGTTATCAAAAATGGACCGACCAGGCGCCGGACCTTGAGAACCTGCCGCTGGAAACGTCGCTGGCCGGTGCGATTCCCCGCGGCGTGATCAGCTATGGAGTCCTCGACAGCAACGCGCCTCGGCGGCTGCACCGACTGTTTGCCATCGAAGCATTCTTGAACGGCGCTACGCCCTGGCCGGCCAGCGAAGAAACGTTTGCCTTGCTTCCGTTGCTGCCGAAGCCGCTGGCGAAGATCGGCAGCTACCGATTCGCCGACTGGCGCAGCTCTGCCGTCACGCTATCGCACGCCCGATGCGCGGCTGCCGTCTACAGCAAGCCCGGCGAAGCATACCTCCTTCTGGCGAACCTCGACGCCGACCCGCGCGAGGTCACCTGCGTGCTGCACCCCGAAAAACTCCCGCATCCGCTGGCCGGCATCACCAGCGCCAGCAGAGTTGCCGCGACAAGCACACCTGCCGCTCCTTCCGCGGAAAACGACACCTCAAGCCTGGACGTCGAACAGTTGACCGGAGCAGGCGCCAGGCTCACCATTCCCGGCGATGGCGCCATCCTGGTTCAAGTCCGCTAGCGGTGCCACGTCCGGCAGGACGGCCACCTGCATCGAGCGGCTGGCTACGCGGAGAGATGCGATGATCACTCCGCGATCGGCAGAAGGCGACCGATGAAGCATCCGTAGAGCTTGCCGGGGTCGTTCCTTCCGCCGTAGAGGTGCTCGAACTTATTGTAGACGTACACCAGGCGTCCTTCGTGCCAGGTGACATCCGGGCTGGAATTGTACTTGACGTCGTCGACGAGCGAGATCTTCTCCACCGAACCGGTTCGCGGATCCACCAGGGCCAGGCCGATGTCGTGAAACATGTAACGACCGTAGATTCGCGATGGATAGGGCTCGCCATACTTCCACACCAACGCCAATCGATCGCCGACCTGCACTCCCTTGGCATACTGGTTGAATCCGCCCGCGCTTACCGTGATCAAGTCATGGAACCTTTGGCCGTCGAATCGCACCAGCCAGAGCGGCTGCGCGTCGGTCTTGGCCGCCGAATCGGTGAAGGTCACCGCGAGTTCGCCGTCAAAGACACTGAGAAACGGAGTGTAGGGCGTGGCGGTCGGCTGTGAGTCGAGTTCATGGGCCGGCCCCAGACCGGTCAGGTCGCGATTGAGGGTGCGGACAGTCACCGTGGTGCGATACCCGTCGGGCAGTGATTGCCAGCGGCAGTAGCTCACCCAAAGCTGCCCGTCGACGATGGCAATTCCGCCGTTCCAGGTGCTTTCCGCCGGGTCGTTCGGCTCAATGACAAACGGCCCGGCGATCTCGCCGCTGCGGGTATCATACGAGGCAATGCACTGGCGGGCGTGCGGGGCGTCGCCATGATAGGCGCGTTTCCACGACAGGTAAAGCTTGCCGTCGTGTACGGCCGATTGGGTTTGCCCCTGGTAGCACGGCTTGCCGTCGACCAGGAAAGGTTCCACCCAGGCCTTCGTCCAGACCGGCCGCAAGTCCTTATCCAGTTGGCTCAACCAGATCGTGCCGCCGCGGCATTCGCTGTAGTAAAGCGCGCCGTCGACGCTTTCGATGCAGGGATAGACGGCCGGCGGCGTGGCCATTGCCTGGTCCGGCGCGATCTCAAAACGATTCCACACACGCGGTTCCGCGGGTTTTGTCGAGGCGGCCAGCACCTGGCTCTCCACCTTGACGCTGCCGTCCGGACCGACTCGCCGCACGCGAAATTCGTACTCGGTTGCCGGGTCAAGGAAGATGACGTTGTGGAATCGCTCCAGCACCACCGCATCGACCGGCTGCCATTCCGCCTCGCCCTTGACGCGGTAGTCTACCCGCCAACTCTCCACGCCGTCAAAGCCGGCATCGCCTAGGAGGTTCGTCGGCGAGCTTGCGGGTGTAATCCGCACGTCGTCGAACCAGCTTGTTCCCGTGCCAACCTGGTAGACAAGGCATCGCATGAGTTGGACGTCGCCGGGAAGGTCGAACGAGCCGCGGACCGCCGACCACTCGTCGGCCGCCGGCAGGTCGCGCGACACCAGGCCGTGGTGCTGGCGCGACGGCCCCACATAGCAGTCGATCACTAGTCTCGCCTTGCCGTCCTGCTGATCGGCGGTGCGGTAGAAGATCTCGTACTCGTAGCGGCCGGCTGCGTGGGATGCTTCCAGGTTCTGGATGAAGCAACCGCGGGCGTGGTTTGCCGACTGCTTTCCACGGATCCTCGCGGCGGCGGAGCCGGCGCGGCCTTCGTCCGGCACGATGGCGGCTTCGTGACTCGGGCCGGTTGGAGTGCTGGGGCTCCACTGGGTGGAATTCCGCAGCGTGCGAACCTCCTGGTCCACCTCCCAGGCGAGCATCACGCTGCGATCGGTCTGTCGCGGGCTGGTGATCGGAAACGGTTCGGCGGCAGCCGGTGCGAGGACAAGCGACATTCCAAAGAGGACAAGAACTGGTGAAGTCATAATGTACTTCTTCTCAAGAAGAGGGTGGGAGTGGGTAGGTGAAAGACTTGTCTTGGTTCATGGTAAACTGGAGTGCCCTGCCGGTAAAGCAAGCAGGGCAACATCCACTTCCACTCCGTTAACTGGGCCACTTCGGATCAATGCACTGTCCGTAGCGGCAGACAATGACCAACGCACGATGGGCGACATGGCCCAGCGCGTCCAACGATCGGATGGGTTTCCTCAGCCGTCGGCGGTCTGCTTTTCCAGTCGCTGGCGGGATCCGGCCAACGCTCAAGATCCTCACGACACTTTCCAGGCGGCGGCCGATTTTCGCGCCAGCGGGTTCTACTGGATTAACGGCGATAGCCGGGCCTGGTTTGAGGAGATCAAGCGCCGCGGCTATCGGTACTACTCTCGGCATACCGGCTCGCTTGCCATGCCGGGATCCCAATGCCAACAATTGGACCTATCCCCTTTTCCTCGTCTGGTGGAGAGGTCTCCGTTGCTCATGCCGAGCTACGGCGAGCCGTTTGCCGGCGAGGCGCCGCCGGGGTTGTACGGCTTGAAAACGGTGAAGTCGGACACTCTACCGTCGTTCACCCAGAGGAGGACTCCACGGCCGCTCCATTCGAACATTTTCGCCGCGCCGTTGTCCACGATGTGATTCGGTTTGCCGTAGGCGGAGAGAACCTCCTTTTCGGAGGAGCCGATCGTTATGCCGGACGCCAAGGACGACGGAAATCCCTTGTTGAAACGCACTTCCATCGCGCCGCCGCTCTTGTCCAATAAGCAGTCGACATGGTAGCGCGAGAGCCACTGCACCCACAGGCTGCCGGGGATTGGATTCGGCTCGGGAGGGCCGAACGTTTTCATCAGATCCTCGCGGGTCGCGCCCACGCGAAACTCGTTCCAGCCAACGCCTTCGACCACCTTGGCGGAGAGGAGTTTGTCCGGCAAAGGGTTTTCGGGAGTGGGAGAAGGCTGCGTTCGCTCGGCGGTAAGCGGCTTGTGCGGTTTGAACACCGTGAAATCGAACACCTTGCCGCCCTTCAGCCAGAGCAGAAGTCCGCGATCGCTCCATTCGAACAGTCTTGCCTGCGTGTTGTCCAAGACGCGGTTCGGCTTGCCGTAGGCCGCGAGGACTTCCTTCTCGGAGGAGCCGATCCGGATACCGGACGCCAGGGATGCTCCAAACCCTTTGTTGAAGCGTATCTCCCTCGCCCCGCCATGTTCGTCAAACAAGCAGTCGACGTGATAACGACGGAGCCACCGTACCCAAGCACTGCCGGCAGTGGGATTGGGTTCGGGAGGACCGGCTGCCTTGGCCAACGCTTCGCGCGTTGCGCCGACGCGAAATTCACCCCAGCCGACGCCTTCGATCACCTGAGAAAGGGCAAGCTTGCCCGCTCCCCCGGCTTTCGGCTGCAATGTTATTTCGATTCGCGTGATGCGACCGTCTCGGACCGCAATCTGCTGCTCCCCCGGTTGGTAACCCTCAAGGTCGACGACCATCTTGTATGTGCCGGCGTTGACCGGGAAAAGCCCGTCGGATCTCCCCAGAAGTTGCCCGTCCAACCGGACTTCGGCACCACAAGGCGTAGTCCGAACGAACAGCAGCGTTTGCGGCGAATCCGCCGCCGGAACCGGATCGGCCGCGGCGCAAATCCATGCCAATACGAGAGATGTCAGGTTCATGTTCTTCGCCTTTCTCCAGCGATGGGGTGGACACGCGGCCGCCATCGCTGGCCTTCTGGAGGGAGAGACGCTCTGGTTTCCGTAAAGGGTGGCTTGCGCCACAACCTCCACGCACAGGATAACGCAATAACCGCTTCTATATCCACCTATGCGCCGACCGGTTGAAATCAGCCCCAGCCTTTTCAGTATTCCCTGGATTTTCGGATTTCCCAATCCGGCCGCGTAGCCGCCGGCAAGGTGTTGACGGCCCGTAGCGGAATCGGTTAACTGGAAGAATCGCCAAGAAATGGCAACTCGCGGCTCGTTAGGCACTGCGGCTAAGAACCTATCCCAAAACCGTCAAGGAGGCGCCCAAATCTCAGAGAACGTGGTGCTCGCAAGAGGTTCTGGGATAGGTTCTAAGTCAAATGAGGGCGGGGCAGTCGTTACGGGGGCCCTCCTGCTTCCAACACTCCAACACTCCAATGCTCCAACACTCCAATGCTCCAGCCCGTAGGTTCACCTGCATTTCGGAACATCTGCCATGAACAGCCAAACGCGAGCGACACTTCTGGAGCGGCTGCGGGACGGCGCGGACCCGGTTGCCTGGAACGAGTTCTTTCAGCGCTACGGGCGGCTGGTCCGCGTTTATGCCAAGCGCCGCGGCTGTTCGGACCATACGGCCGAGGAAATTGTACAAGATGTCATGCTGAGAGTTTTCCAGCAGCGGGATGTTTTCCAATATGATCCCCACCGGGGCCGTTTTCGCGACTGGCTCGGAACCGTGGTACGCAACCAGGTGGCCGAGTACCGTCGCCGTCCGTCGGAACGGGTCCGCGCCGGTGGCGGCCCTTTGCCTCATCAACCGGCGGAAGTCCAAAGCGACGACGGTTTGCCCGATGCCATCTGGGAAGCCGCATTTGAGGAATCGCTGATGGCGGTCCTGCTCGACGTGCTGCGTGGGGAGATGAACCCCCGCGATTATCTGGCCTTCGAACTGTTGACTCTCGGCGGGCGACCGGGCGCGGAGGTCTCCACGATGACGGGACTCACACGGAACGCCGCCTACAAGGCGCGCAAGCGGGCGTTGGCGCGACTGCGCGAACTTGGCCGGTCGTATCGGGAAGATGGCCAATTGAGCGACGATATCCATCGGTCGCTCTCCTCGCTGCCCGGCGCGAGCGTCGCGCGGTCGCTCGCGGCCAGAATCGAAGGAACGATGCGACGGAGACAGGAGCAGCCGGACCATGGCTGATTCCAACGCGAGCCGCTCGATGAGCGACAACCGGATGAGACCCGAGATCCCGGACTACCATTTGATCCGGCCGATCGGTCAGGGCGGATTCGGCGAGGTCTGGTTGGCCAGCAACCGGGCCACCGGACACCTCCGTGCCGTGAAACTGGTTCCGCTGCGGCGGCCGGATGCGATCGACGCAGCCGGTCGCGAACTCGCCTCGCTGGTTCGCCTGGAGCCGCGATTGATGCAGCACCCGAACCTCGTGCCGATCTTGCACGTGGGCAGGACCGCCGAAGAACTGTTCTACGTCATGGAAGCGGCGGACGACGTCTGCGGGGGCCCCGCGTCCGCTGATCCCGGCTATCGTCCGGCCACCTTGGAAAGCCGGCTGGCCGAAGGGCCGCTTCCACCGGACCAATGCGAGATTTGCGCCCGCCAGCTTCTCGAAGGGCTTGGCCGGCTCCATGAAGCAGGCATGGTGCACCGGGACGTCAAGCCGGCGAATTGCCTCTTCATCGAAGGAAATCTGAAACTGGCCGATTTCAGCCTGGTGACCGAATCCAGCCCGCTCGTTTCCCGCGTGGGTACCCAGAGCTATATGCCGCCCGACGGGCACATGGATTTGCGGGGAGATATTTACGCGGCGGGCCTCGTCCTCTACGAGATGCTGAGCGGACTGCCGGCCGACAGCTTCCCTCGCTTGGGCGACCGAGCGGAGGAGGTGGCGAGGTCGTCGCTGTTATGTGCCCTGACGCGAGTTGCCTTGCGAGCCGGCCAGCCTGATCCGCGGGAGCGTTTCCAGGACGCTCCGCAAATGCTGGGGGAATTGCTTTCGTGCCATGGTGCAGCGGCTGCCCGGCCCGCGCGGTCTCGATGGCCGATCCTGGCATCGGTAGGGGCAATGATCGTTG
Organism: Rhodopirellula sp.; assembly: GCA_012728855.1. GTDB lineage: Bacteria > Planctomycetota > Planctomycetia > Pirellulales > Thermoguttaceae > JABWBD01. The sequence goes on from JAAYEH010000058.1 coordinate 55,077, forward strand.
CCGGCGCAGGATGGTGGGCGACTCGGCCGCCGCTGGTCCGGGTCAACTTCATCAGCTATCCCTTCGATGCGACGATCTATCTGGATGGCAATCTTCTGGTGGCTGCCAACGGAGAGGCATTTGCCACGCCTTGCACCGTCGATGGCCTGCCGGCGCAGCCGCACGAGGTGGTATTCAAGCAGGAGCCACTCGACGACCTGGGACTGGGGCAGATCGATTTCGCCCGCAGCCGCCAGATTGTCGGCCACTGGCCTTCGGAGCCTTAGGATTGCTCGAGAAAAAAGCGCCAGAAACAAATGGCACTGCCGGTTGGGGCGTAAGGATTTGCGACGCTTGCCGGGTGGCTGGCTTCGAGCGGGACTCGGCCACGGGCGTGGGGATCTTGTGGGAACAGAAGTCGCTACCACGGCGATGGATGCTACGGAAGCTCGGCGCAGCAGTAAACGGCGCACCGCAGGGTGCGTGGAAGAAGTTGCGATCTGAGATGCCCCGTTCGGAAACTGACGTTGGGGCGCGACTGTCTGGCGGTTATCATGGTACGCGGCGCGACCTTTCCTGGAGTGGTGTGGCACATTCATGACCAGGGAAGGTCGATGCCATCTTATCCGCAATCCCGCCCAGCGCAAACCCAGTTTTCGCTTCTCCA
>JAAYEH010000678.1 GCA_012728855.1 Rhodopirellula sp.
CTTTGAGTCCCAATCGGCCGATCTGCCAATCGCGAGCACAGAAGCCGCAATCTGTCGCTTCGACATGCCGGACTCGAACGCGAACGACGACAAGCAACCATGCACCAGCAACTGCCGTGGGGTAAACAAATGGTGCCAGTGCGTCCACCCGCGAGTTCTGATGGGCTCGGTCGTTTTTGCCCCCGGTTCGATCCGGCGGTTAGGAATGTACCCTTGTCTTTGCCATTCGTGAAATCGCTCGCGTAAGAGTTGCAGTACGTAATCCTCGCGTTTGACATCATCCGCGTCGGGTGCGAGATAGTGCCAGCGCGTTTTCTGAACCTCCTCGCCGCGCGCGTTCGTAGCCCAGTAGGTCTCAACCCATCGGATGCAATACAGCCTCTCCTGAAACACGTCGTCGGACCTCGGTACTACGTCGTCATTCTCCCAAAGACGCAGGCCGGATTCGTGGTAGCGCGCGCTTGGATCGCTATCCGCTGCCTGACGACGAATGACGTCGATCGGCGAATCTTGACCGCAGTGTGGACACCACAGCCGAGAATCGCGTGCGGTCCCAGACTCCTTCGCTTGTTTCATCCGCGTCGAGGCTACGCCTTCGTGAATCTCAATCTCGAAACGCCGGCCGGCCTCATTAGGTCGAAGTTCAGCGACTGTGTGCGATTTCTGCCCAATGACCCACGAGGGCGCCAGCGGTACACGCCAGGCGCATTCTGGACAGACGACTTCAGCGCAGTAGAGGTAGGCATCTGCCCGCCAGCCCTTTTCGTTGTGCTCAATCCCCCAATCGGTGACTTGGCGGTCGACGGCCTCGAAGATTTCATTTTGCGTGCGCATCACTTCGCGAGCGGCCTCGTCGCCGCCCCCAATAATGTTCAGCGCCCCCCATGTCAGAAGCGCCGCGACCGGAGAAAGGTCGGAGCCGTACGCATCGCAGCCGATCCGCGCCGCCTCGAACGGTACACTCCCCGCCCCGCAAAACGAATCGCCCACGCGCGGTCGATGTGCAAAACGCCGTCGCCCTAACATCTCCGTCAATCCCGACAGATCATTAGCGTTGGTTCCCAGGTGAGCGTTGATCTCCGCCCAGCTTTCCTCGGACAGCCCTTCTACGTGTTCGGGGCGGCAGCAGTATTCCAGCTTCCGAGAGTAAGGCAATCGGTTAAAGACCCGTCCCTCGATGCTCTCCTTGGCTTCCCGGCTTCGGCGGCGAATCTCCCGTTTACGTTCCTGAGTGTCCTTCTTCCGAGGCCCTTCACGTACGGCATCGTTCTCGCCATCCGGCTCTTCTTGAAACAGCTCTTCTCGCTCGGCGGGAGACAGTTGACTCCACGCGATCTCCTCGTCCGTGCGCCAGATCTGATTGCTTTGTCGGAAGAACTGCTTACGTTCCGCTTCGGTAGCGTAAGCGCAAATGGTGGCGACCTCCAACTTCTTCCGCTTGCGAAGCCAAAGATCAGCGTCGTCCATGGCCATCAGCTTCAGGAAGATCTCGCGATCGCGCCGCGGATCATTGGTGGTGGGCAAAAGCAGCCCCAGTATGGTAGCCCGAACAAGCACCAGTGGTTTGCGCCCCCACCACTTGCCCAGGCCTGTCAACGTTTGGCTGGCATTCCCCTTCCGCTCTTTGTAGGATTCAGCCGAGATCCGGGCTACCGGAAACTGTTGCTCGATAAAACACGTAGCATTAGCCAGCGGGAGTTCCACGGCAGCGTCAGCCTTTTGCCTACTTCTGGTCTTCTTGGTGGCCGCATCCTGAGTTGCCATCATTTCTCCTTCGCCGCTGCTGTGCTGGCGTTTTCGTTAACCTCGAATAGAGTCTGCTGCCGCTCGCTTCGCTCGACCGCGATCTTGAAGAATTCCGGTATCACGGCCTGCTCCTTCGCCCGATCCCCGACGGGATTTTCCGTCAGTGCAAACCGCACGGCCTTCCGCCACCCTTTGCCGCGGTCACGCAAGCCGTGGCCCGTGGCGGCGGCCGTTTGCGTATAGAGCCACCACCGCTCTTCGGGCACCAGACCTTCCCAGTTCGCCAGGGCGTTGGGGATCAGGCCCGGGTCGGCCTCCTCAACCGCCCATGCCAACAACACGAGTTCTTTGCCCAACTCGCGGCGGAGCAGGTTCTTGCCCACCTTCCATGCGCCCTGCCGGCGCCCGGACTTCCTCAGCCGCTGATTGAAGGCTGCGCGGAGGGGGTCGGCGATGGCGTCCCACTTCGGCCGCGCCAGGATCACCCGAATTTGTCCGTCCGACTCGCCGCTCAGCGTCATCATGCTGGAGCCCGATTGCTCACTCCACGTAAAGTGCTCGCTGATTTCAATGTCCTGCTTGCTGCCCCGTGGGATGTTGACGAGGAAATGGTGCCGGCTCTCCTCGGGATCGAATCCGAAGGATCTGGCGACCAATGACAAATGGGTTTCTTTCTTCGTGGCCATGCGACTACTGCTTGACTTCGTTCGGTTGGAGCGTGGTCTTGGCATCCTCGACCCAATCGAGGAGGTCTTGTCCGGCCGCGAAGTGCAGGGCCCGCACCTCGATCTTCACCTGGCCTTCGGCCTGGATCTTGCGCAACGCTTCCAGGCTCTCTTCGATCAGCTCGGGATCGACGTGCTTTTCCTCGAACATGTTCAGTTCGATCCACTCCTTCGTGCCGGCCTCGCCTCCGATGGTGACGGTGAGCCCCACCGCCATGACCTTTGCTTTCTTCAGCCGCCCGAGCAGTTCGTAGGTCTCCTTGGTGCTGGCAGTCTGCTGTCGCCTTCGCCAAGTGACCGGAAGACTCGGATCGACCTTCACATCTTCGTCTCGATCCCAACTGATCGGTATTCGTTCGACCTGGGACTCGATGCCGTTGCGCTGGGCGTATGCCTGCACCAATGGGGCGTCCTTGGGGATGGTGAAGACGCCTTCGTAGGTTGCGCCGGCCACCTTGGGGTCTGAGCCGTCCGTGGTGTAGTGGATCGTCGCTGCCGGAGCGGCCCGAAGCTCCATTTGCTTGTCGTTATTGCTTTGGAAGATCTTGTGCTTCAGCGTGATCCTGTTCCGCCACGTGTAAGGCTCGCCTGTCTCGTGAACTCCCTTCGAGTCGACCGCAAGGAACGAGACCTCCAGCTCGCCGGTTTCCAATTGGCTGCCGTCGAGTTTGGCCGACGCTGTGGTGGCGCTGCTTCCGACCTCCCAATAAACCGTATCCCCATGCGTCGCCGTAACTCGGAGCTGAACTCTGCCGCTATCGTCGTCGCGGGTCTGCTCCTGAACGGAGACAACCGTCTTCGGCTGAGGGAATGGTCCCTTGTCGACAAAGCCGCCGTCCTCTCGCCAGACGTCACGGAAGACGCAATCGTCCTTGAGCTGATCGAGGGCATCGGGCCGGTGCCACTGCCACTTGGGGTTCGTCGCCGCACGGCGCTTGATCTCGCTCCACGGCATCGACTGCTGTGTAAGGAGCCGCTGCTCACACTTCTTGCGGAAGGTGTCGCCGGAAACCTCGTCGGTGAACTTCATCTTCTCCTTCAAGGTGTCGATAATCTGCTGCTCACCACTGTACTTGTTGCCTTCGAACTTCATCGCGAAGTCGGTGCTGCGCAGGCCGTCCTCGGTCGGATACCAGAGCGTAGTAAAGGTTTCGCGGACGGCGGAATGGAAGTTCTGCCGCGTGCGGTCACTCAGGTCTCCGGCCTGGACCATCTGAGGATCGTTGTCTGGGATCTTGTCGGCCTGCAATTCGTTGAGGATATGCTGGATCGCCTTCAGCCGCTTGCCAACGTCGATCAACGTGTCGTAGGTGTCTTTCGTACCGGTTAGGTAAGCGATCCGGTTCTTCCACTGCACTTGGTCGTAGAATTTCTGCAACTCCGGCCGCAGAGCTGAACCGGGATAGGGTTCGGTGATCACGAGCGTGGCGTCGTCTTGCTTCAGTTCGATGTCATCAACCGGCGGCAGTATCTGCACCTTCTGATAGCACCAACGGTTGGTCGGCTTGAACAGCTCATCGAGCCGCTCGCGGAGTTCCTTGACCGCTTGCTCGTCGTGGTATGTCTTTACCAGACCCTCCAATTTGGCGATCAGGTTCTGGACGTTCTTGAAGAAGAGCTTGCCGTCGCGCGTACTGTGGAGATACCAAGCTGCCGTGGAGAGTTTTTCCAGGACGTCGGACTTCAGCCGCGACAGGTCGCGGCCCGGTTCGCAGAGGTATGCGACCAACTCGGGGATGGAGAGGCCGAGCACTGCGTTGGGGACGTTCGCCAGGGACGACATCAGCAGCAATTTGCAGGCGTCGGTCGCGTCGCGCGTGCCGAGGTTCGCATCCATATTCTCGGCTACCGCAGAGCCTTCCGAGGCGATGTCGTGCGCGATGGCGTTGTCCAGCGTGTTGTTGATCTGGCCGATTTCGGCTCGCGTCTCCTGGTCGTTCAGGTCGAGGTCATGGGCAGCAATCAGGTAGCTATCCTTCGCCTCCCCCGTGTTCCAGAGCCGTGCGGCAACGATACGCATCAGGCGGATGAGGCCACGGGTCTGTTGGAAGCCCTGGTTTTCGCGAAAACGGGCGTACAGGTCTCGGATGCCAGGATGGAAGGGATACGACGAGGTGATTCGATTGGCGAACTCCTCGGGTGACTCGCTGGTGATTGCCATCTGTTTGGCCGCACGGATCGCCTTGGCATAGCCCTGGGCAACTTCGTTGATGTCGCCCTCTGCCGGCAGCGACTGGAAGATCCGCGTGCGGAGAATGTGGTACAGTTCGTCGGAGTTGAGCCGGACCGGTTCCAGTGACATCGCGCTGCGCGTGGTCTCCGCCTCGAAGTCCTTGAGCACCGCCGAGATGTAGCTGCTGCCCCGCTGATATGCGGCCGCCAGGTCGGTAATCACCAGACAGACGCGAGAGCACGACGGCCGACCGATGGCGACAAGCAGGTTCGACAGAGCCGTTGCAGTGACCTGCGCCAAATCGGAGTTGCCGATGGACCGGGAGCGGGCATTCTCAAAGTACGGCGGAAGCTCGTCGAGCAGGATGAGCACCGTCTCGCCCGCGAAGAGGTTTTCCCAGGCCTTCTGGCCGGGCGCCTGGAGCGGCGAGTAGCAATCCTTGAAGTGGTCCTTCTTCCCGAGCTGTTCAGCCAGGGAGCCCCAGATGCCCAGAGGCGCGTCGGACTCACGTCCGGTGAATGCAATGACCTTGACCGGCCCGAGGGATGGGTCTGACTCGTAGAAGCTGCCCAGAACCTTCTGGCGGTACTCGGGGTGCTTGGCAAGGAGCCCGAGGGCCAACAAGTTGTGGGTCTTACCGCCGCCCATCGCCTGCTTCAGCTTGAAGAGCCCCTGGTCCGTTTTGCCTTCAAGTCGCATGAAGCCATGTTTCAACAAGGTCTTCATGCCCTCGGTGATGAAGTTCTCGGTGAAGAACTCCTCCGCGTCGATGCGGTCGTCAACGAGATCCGTCAAATCCAGGACGGTATCTCGCTTCTGGGGATCGAAGACGCTTTTCCGCGGCATGCACGATTGGTGCAGCGACTTCATGCGATGACTCCGGTGGGTGGACGCTATTTGTTTGTCTGGCGTGCCGAGCGTTCGATGGCCCTCAGAAACTGCTCCAGGTCTTCGCGCTTGTAGAGACGGTAGTTGTTCGCGGGGTTTCGGTGTTCGACGATGCGACCGGCGGCTCCCCACGCGCGAACCGTGTTCGGCGAGACTCCAAGCATCTCGGCCGCTTCCTTGACACGAACGAAACCCTGCTTCCGCAACATTGAGTTCTACAACCGGAGGGGGTCATGCACTGCTAGCACCCACAACCTTACCAACAGTTGCAGCCACACACAATCGTGCGTGCCAAATTCTGGGGGCACGATACTCCGTCAACAATTCGCGACTGTGTACCTGGAACAGGCTGCCCGACTTTCTAGACACCCGACTTTCGGCCGGTGCAA
>JAAYEH010000679.1 GCA_012728855.1 Rhodopirellula sp.
AAATGCTGGGAGCAGCTTCGCCGGATGGGGATCCAGTCCGATCTCCACACGCTCGTCGGACGTAATCACTGCTTCCAGAGGAAGGCCGCTCCGGGCACGGGCAGCTATACCTGGATGGGGCGCATTTGGGAATTCATGAACCACAAAGGTTTCAACAAGTAAGAAGGCAAACAAGGCGGCCGGAGCCGCTGCCCACCGTCACCCCGTGCTCGGCCAATGTGCGGTAGGGGTGGAAATACACCAGGCGTTCGCTCCCGAAGTTTGCCATCAGGGGGGGCGATCTGAAGGCCCGAAGGCAGATGCAGGCGCACTGGCGACCGATGGCAAAACGAACTGCCTGGCGGTCACTTTGACCGGAATGTTGGCCGAGCCTGCTCTGCGCGTGCGAGTATCTGACGTGATAAACATCGTCGCCGATATCGCGGCAGGCCCAGATCTGAACCCGCGGCAGGAGTGGATCCTTGAGCAATTGAAGCAGGGAACTGAGATCCAGCGGGTGACGGTCGAGCGGCAGTTCGGCGTTGGCGAGAAGACGGCCAAGCGGGATCTGTCGGAGTTGGTGGAATGGGGGCTGATCGAGTATATGCGACGTGGGCGAAAAGGCAGCTATCGAGCGCTTGTGCGGCGGTCGTGGCAAAACTCGGATCGAATAGGCCCGCGGGGCATCAGCAGCCATTGAACGCGGACGGATGTCAAAACATCGTGTAGATGAAGGGAGCCGCACCCGTCCCTGCGAACAGAGCGAGTATGCCGACGGCGCCCAAGACGAGCACTATCGGCAGCAGCCACCATTTCTTGTTCTCCATTAGAAACAGAAGAAACTCCTTCGGCAGCGAAAGCGGCTTCTCCTGGGCGGCACGCTCGAATTCGTTGGGAGGGGACATGCGGATTCGTCCTCAACTGGCCCGGCTGGCGGTAAGCCGGGATCTCTCGTATAGGCTCTGCTCGGATACGCTTTGAACGACGACTGTCTTACCATATTAACAATCCGCCGCGCCGCCTTCCATTCGGCGCTCCCATTCCTCGTCCAAACTTGAGCCCCTAGGGCGATCTTGACGCTCGGCAGCCCCTCGGTAGAGGTGGTTTTGGCGTGGTTTTCTGCCAACGTTCACATTCCACCTCGCCCCCCGTGAGTACCGACGCAACCTATCAGCGGCCCCGTAGTATTCCTGTCATCGATGGCTTTCTCGACGACGTGCCGATCCGTCGAGCGAGTCCTGAATCAAAGCCGCAAAGACGACCGTGCCACCGGCCGAAAGAAACGATCGGCGGATCAAGTGAACCTGCACCTGCGGGCCATCGAATCCGAATACGGCAAGGCTGCCGCTGTCAAGGCACTGGGGAGTTGCGATCGGTACAGCGAATTGCTGGAAGGTTCGATGGTGCATGACCTTCGTAGCATCCTCACGCCGCCGATTTCCACGGAACGGCGACCGGAGCGGTTGACTACCCAATTAGTCGCGACCTAGACTCAGCACGTGTGGAAAATCACGTTTCCGATCACTACGGCTGAGTTGCAGCCATCTGTACAGAGGCTTGAAATGGAAAACTCCAACCCTGTTTTTCCGGCCAAGCATGAATCAGGAAAGCTCGTCGTTGAATTAGCCCGTGCGTCTCGGGTGATCGACAAGCGTTCCGGACCAGATCCACAATACTGAAGCCAACACTTTAGCATACACAGTCCGGCAGCTCACTTAGTGGTTACGACACTCGAATGACGTCACTTGAATGCCCCGCCTGACCCTAGTGACTTAGCTGCGGCCCTCTAATACCCTGTAGAAAGCCTCAACACATGACCGGCGAATCACATTTCCGGAAAACCACACTCCGTTTGATCCTCCTCGGTGTTTCACTTACTATCGGGTTCCTCGCGGCAGACTTAATCGTGCGCTACGTGTTCTTTAATCCCGTGTGCGAGTATTCCGGAAGCGGACTCAAGATTCAGCTGTCTCCGGAGATGCTCTACACTATTGTGCCGGATTCCAGGCTCGGCATTAATAGCGACGGCTTCCGAGACCATGAGTTTACGCTTGAAAAGAACGGCAAGAAACGCATCTGTTTCCTGGGTGATTCGTTCACCATGGGACTCAACGTCAGGCCCGAGGAGACGATCCCCGAGGCACTCCAGACGTGTCTTGGCGAGGACTTTGACGTGTGCAACATGGGCGCATTGGGGTTCGGCCCGGACCAGTCGCTCAAAGTCCTGAAGAAGACCGGACTCAAGTTAATGCCGGATCTGGTCATTGAGGCCGTGTTCCCAGCGAATGATTTCAACGATCTTTATAAAAACGGCCTGTTTACTTTGGACGAGTCTGGCCAGTTGATTGAAACGAAAACCAACATGGTCAAGTCGCTCATTTTCCCCTCAGCATCCGCGATCGTGAACCAGGTTCAGTTCCTCTGGGCAAAGGCATGGACCGTCGACATCCTGCTTCCGCTTCTGTTCAATGACGGTTATGACTACGACCTCTTAGATGACCCGAACTCCGATAGGTCTAAGTACAAGGTACTTGTCATGGGTGCGGTCCTTAACGAGTTCCACCTGGCCGCGACGCGCCAAGGTGCGTCATTCCTAGTGGTAATAATTCCGTCGTTCAACAATATTTGCGACGATAAGGAACTCAAACAGAATAACGTCGATCCGGAGCGGTATTTCACACCGGAAAACTTGGTTCAGTTTCTCGCGGAGAAGCACAGTATTCCGGTCCTTAACCTAACGCCGGCTTTCATGGCGAATAAGCAACGCTGTGATTTGTGGGACCGCCAGGACGGACACCTAAGCCCGCTGGGGACACGCTATGCCGCGGAGATCATTGCGGAGTACATCCAGAACCAGACGCGATAGTCCAGCTTTTGTCCTGTTTAGAGAGTTAAGCATGCGGTCAGGGAAAGTGCCGGAATAAAACCGGCATGTAGTTGCGAACGAAAGAGACACACGAGAACACCGATGGATTGGTGGTTTCCAAGGCGGGAGATTGGCACGAACTCTTGCCTCTCTATCGGAACGGAAACAGAATCTGGGAATTGATCGCAGCGATTGCCGGCCACCTGCTTCCATGATCGAAGTGTTCGACCTCGAAGCCGGTTAGGACGATGAGAAGCGGCTCGGGGATCCTTGCCACCGCCGACCCGAATCACAGCCCGCCGGCGATCAACACCACCGCAGTGTACTTCTTCTTCGCGCTCGCGTCCGCCAAGTGACACGCCGTAGCCCACGGTTTCTCAAGGGGCGCCCAGTCGGATGTTCGATTGGCCGGTAGCGCCCGGCAGTTGGCCCGCAGCGGCACTCGGTTTTGGATCGAGCGGCCGCGAGTCAGCGTGGCCGAACTCCGCGGCCTGGAAACCGTCGTCTCCGGCCGCTACCTGGCCGTTGCGCCAGGGCCTGCCGGAGCGGCGCCATCGACGGTGTTTCAGGGCCTCGACGTGCCGCCCGCCGAACCTTTGCCCGAGGCTGGTCTGGAGTTCGTGCTGGAAGGCGACGACCGCCACGGTATCCAGCAAGATGTGCCGATCACCTATCGCGGCGTCAAAGTCGGCCACGTACTGGAGGTTGGCTTGGCCGCAGACGGGGCTCATGTGGAAGCGAGGGGCTTCGTTCAATCGCGTTACCGACCCCTGGTCCGCGACAATTCGGTCTTTTGGAGCAACAGCGGCATCGACGTGAACGTAGGATTGACGGGCGTCGAGGTGAGTGCTGACACCCTTTCGACCGTGGCGGTTGGCGGCATCGCCTTGGCCACGCCCGATTCGCCGGGGGAGGAGGTCAAAACGGGGCACCGGTTCTTTCTTCACGCCAAGCCTGAGAAACAATGGCTCCAGTGGCGCCCCCGGATTTCGTTGGTTGACGCCGGCCTGGCCGGCAACGTCAAGCCGCCGCCTCTACTGCGAGCAACCCTGCGCTGGAAGCAGAAGACGCTTGGTATCCCGCGTACCCGGCGCCGCGAGGGCTGGCTGCTTCCAGTGAGCCAGAACTGGCTGCTGGGCTCCGCTACGATGTTCCAGGCCCCACCGGAGGCTGAGGCCGACAGCGGGGTATTGGAGATAGCAGGGCAAGAGATCGCGATGGAAGCTGCACGCCTCGTGTTATCCGGCCGACTGGCCGCGTACCCTCTGGAGAGGCCGGTTACCGAAACGACCTGGCCGGCGGCAGACATCCGATCACCGAAGTCCCCGGAAGACAGCCTCGTCATGGCCTTCACGTCCGATCCGTTGCCATTGGTCGCCAACCAATTCACCAGCAAGGACGGCCGCTGGCAGTTGCCGCCAACGACGCCGATCACCGGGGACTGGCACGCAGCGCCCGTGCTGGCGATTGAGGACGGCAAGTTGATCGGTTTCGTCGTCGCGGATGAGGCAGCGCAGGACGTCGAGCCGATCGGCGAGACGCTCGCGTCGAAGCTGAAGTAACACCCGCCGATGAGTGCCACGGCACGTTACAGCGGTTGAATGTCGTTTTGAAAGGAACGACCCATGCCAAAGTAGCAAGTCGCCGTGGCACCAGGTCGAGTGCTCAGGACGCACGCTTACCGCCGCATCCTCGTGCGGTGGAAGAAGAAAGCGGCGAATTACATCGGCCTGCTGCATCTGGTCTTCTCGCATGTCCTCTGGCGAAACTGTTAGGTTCTGGGATAAGCTCTAAGTTGCGGCGCGAGCTTCTTCGGGCGGGCAAGACCTGCAGCGTTCAGCGACTGGACGCCCTGGGCCAGGCCCCGGAATACCTGCCGATCACGACGCCGGCCATGCGCCGGGCCGCGGAGCCCTGGGACACGGGGGGCCCGTAGATCACCAGCCAAGACTCCCGTTGAATCATACAGGCCAAAGGGCCGGAACGCGGGTTTGGGTGGATAGCCAAAATCCAAGACTTATCCGCCCTCTTACGGATCAGGGATGCCCGGCAGGAACCTTACCTCGTCGAGTTCTATGCCCACGGCCGGAGGATCGATGCGGAATCCCACCATGATGCCCTGCCACGTGGGCACGGCACTCAAATCGACGTCGACGGTCCGCCACTCGTTGCCTCCTTGCACGGGAACTGTCAGCGACCGTTCGGCCGCATATCCCGCGGATGACGCCCAGAAAAGCTGCATCGAACTGTTTTGCGACGTTCGGT
>JAAYEH010000680.1 GCA_012728855.1 Rhodopirellula sp.
ATTCACGGCCGCCGCGGAACCTCCGCCGCCGACCGCAACACCCCGGCATGACAAACGCCTCATCGTTGAGCTGTCCGGCACAGAATGCGTGGAGAACCTCCTCGACATCGCCGCAGGTATGCGGCCGCACCTCCACGCCCGCCGATGCGAGCATCATCTCTAGAGGCCGGGAAATGGCTCCGCAAATGAGCACTCCGACGCAGAGTTCCGCGACCTGCCGAGCCCGGGCCGCCAAGGTTCCGTCTTCCAGAACGACCTCAGTGCGCTGAAGCCCGTGATCGCCATCAACATCAACGACCAGCAATCGAGCGGCCACGTCGAAGACGGGCGAGATTCTTTCGTTGGCAGTGGAAATGGCGATTCTCATCGCCGCGTGGATAGAGCAACCGTAGTGCCGCCGGAGGAACGCTTTCAGAAGTCCTCACGCAAAGCGTTCTATCCCAATAGGTTGCGAGAGGATTGTTCGCCCGGGCATGTCCCCGGACAGTCGCTTTGTGCAATCCCGATCTATGCGAGAACATCGCACATTGCGACACTACCGGGCGTTGATCCCGCACCGCTTGTCGCGACTTCCCGGCCGGTGAACGAGGTTGGTTGGACGGGATCTTGCGCTCACAGAGGCCCGTCGATCAGGGCACTGCATGAGCGGCTGACCGACGACCGTGCCGAGGTGCGAGAGGCGGCTCAATGGGCGATGGAGAGGATCGAAGGCGGATTCGAGTGACCTTGCCGAAGAACACGCAACGTCCGAGGCCCCAGCTCCACACTTGACACCCCCCACACGAACGACTACAATCGCATCCGTCTATTCCGGGGGCTGCACGATGGAAATGGTTCTCAGCCAGTTCGTTAGATCGCTCACCGCTAGCGGCCTGATGTCCGCCGCCGAAGTGCGGGCCTTCATCGAGTCCCTCCCGCCCGACAAAAAACCTGACGACGGTGAATCGCTTGCCCGAGAAATGGTTCGCCGTGGCAAGCTCACCAAGTTTCAGGCTCAAGCGATCTATCAGGGTAAGACGAGGGGCCTGATCATGGGCGATTATGTCGTACTTGACCGAATCGGTCAGGGCGGCATGGGGCAGGTCTACAAGGCCCAGCACAAGCTGATGAAGCGGGTGGTGGCCCTCAAGACTTTGCCTGCTGTGACAACAAAATCAGAACGGGCCTCGAAGCGGTTCCGCCGTGAGGTCGAAGTGGCCGCACGGCTTTCCCATCCCAACATCATCACCGCCCATGATGCTCGTGAGGATCACGGTGTCCACTTCTTCGTGATGGAATATGTGGACGGAACCGATCTCTCGAAGCTCGTCAAGAAACAAGGACGGTTGCCGTTCAGGACAGCCATCGACTACATCCTGCAAGCCGCCCGAGGTTTGGAATACGCTCACAGCATGAACGTCATTCATCGGGACATCAAGCCGTCGAACCTTGTTCTCGATGGCAAAGGTACGGTCAAGATTCTCGACATGGGCTTGGCTCGACTCAACGAGATGATCGGGGAGGGCGATCCAACGGCGGAGGAGACGCTGACCGGCACGGGGCAGGCGATGGGGACGATTGATTTTATGGCCCCCGAGCAGGCGGAGAACACCAAGACGGCGGACGAAAGGGCGGACATCTACAGCCTCGGCTGTACCTTGTATTCGCTGCTTGTGGGCCGACCGGTCTACACCGGCGACACCACAGTAGTGAAGCTCCTAGCCCACCGAGAGGCCGACATCCCTTCTTTGTGTGCGCAACGCCCCGACGTGCCGGAAGACCTCAATGCCGTCTTTCAGAAGATGGTGGCAAAGAAGCCGGATGACCGATATTGCTCGATGACCGAGGTGATTGCCGATTTGGAGCAGTGTGCGGCTCCGCATCCTGAACAATTCGCCGAGACCATAACGTTCGAGAGCAACAGGGTCGCATCTCATGCAGCCGCAACACAGGCTGCTCATGTAACAGAGGAAACCCCAGACGACGTATCGTTGCCGTTGGATTTTCCAGTGATATCGCCGGTGGATCATCTGGTGCGGAAGCCGCAGAAGCCCAGCAGAAAGCAACAGATCCTCGTCGGTTCTGTGGCGGGGGCTCTGCTGCTGATTGGACTTTTTGCCATCGTCCTTTTGGTTAGAACGCCGGATGGCACACTTGTTCTGGAAATCAATGAGCCGGACGCCATGGTTCAGGTTTTGGACGAGAAGGGTGCCGTAGAAATCGAGCAGAAGGGGGAGTCGGGAAAGCTGTCACTCTCGATTGATCCGGGGAAACATCGCTTGAAGGTAACGAAGGCAGGGTTCACGTTCTTTGCGACGGATTTTGTCGTGGAGTCCGGTGGCGAGAAGGTGATTGCGGCGAAGTTGGTGCCGGTGGAGCAGAAATGGATGGTTGCTGTTAATGAGTATGAGGGAGGCAAATCGAATGCTCGGGTAGCGCCCCCTGCGTCAACCCTTCCAGCCATGGTCGTAGCACCATTTACCTCAGAAGAAGCCAAGCAACATCAAGAGCGGTGGGCAAAGCACCTTGGCCTACCAGTCATTGAGACTAACTCGCTTGGAATGAAGATGGTTTTAGTTCCTCCGGGCGAATTCATGATGGGGTCGCCCAATTCTGATCCAGTTGCGGATGATGATGAAACACCTCAGCACAAGGTCAGACTAACCAAGCTGTTTCGCATTGGGACACACGAAGTGACCGTGGGAGGCTTCGAGAAGTTCGTTAATGCCACCAGTTACAAGACCGAGGCGGAAAGGGTTGCTGACTATCACAATTGGAAGAATCCGGGTTTTAGCCAGCAGGATATGCATCCAGTAGTCTGTATATCATGGAATGACGCTGTGGCCTTCTGCGAATGGCTGAGTACGAAGGAAGCAAAGACGTACCGCTTACCAACGGAGGCAGAGTGGGAATATGCGTGTCGAGCCGGAAGCCCGACGATATGGCACTTTGGAGACAACGAGGCGCAACTTGAAGAACATGCGTGGTACGACAGAAAAGGAGGCAACAGTACAAAACCAGTGGGGCAGAAGTTGCCGAATGCTTTTGATCTGTTTGACATCTACGGGAACGCTGATGAATGGTGCTTCGACTGGTACTCCTCGAACTACGACGACAGGTCGTTGCCGGTAGACGATCCACAAGGGCCAACTAGCGGGAAGTTCCGTGCAATTCGTGGTGGGGCGTATAACTTCCATTCCGGGATCGTTCGTTCTGCCAACCGGGGCAGGTTTCCTCCGGCGACCCGGTACAACTATTTTGGATTCCGCATCGCCCAGACCATTCCCGCAGGCAGACTCACCCTCAGCATCCCCGAACCCAACGCCACCATCTCCATCGACAACGGCCAATCCACCTTCACCACGTCCGACGACTCAAAGCTAATCGAAACCGTCCTTGCCGTAGGCAAGCACACCATCGAGGTGAGCAAGGCCGGTTTCAATCCCTTCAAGAACGGGATCAACGTCGTGGCGGATGGGCGGGAAACTGTGGCAGTTACGCTGGAGGCGGTGGAGGGTGCTGCTGTCTCTACGCCTCCTCTCGCCATCGCTCCCTACAGCCCGGATGAAGCCAGACAGCATCAAGAATGTTGGGCAAAGCACTTGGGCGTGCCGATGGTCGAGACAAACTCGATTGGGATGAAGATGGTCTTGATTCCACCCGGCGAGTTCATGATGGGGTCGAGCGAGGAGCAGATTCAAACCCTGTTTGAGGAAGGCAGAGATCAAGGTTGGTTGAATCAGAGGCACATGGCACGGTTTCGCCATGAGTCTCCCGAACACAAGGTCAAACTAATCACACCCTTCTCTTTGTCTGCACACGAAGTGACCTTGAAGCAGTTCGGGGCATTCGTAGGGGCTTCCCGCTATTCAACAGAGGCAGAAACGGCAGGCGATTCTGAGACGTGGAAAGTTCCGGGCTTTGATCAGACAGCGGAGCACCCCGTGGTCTGGGTGTCTTGGAACGACGCCATCGCCTTCTGTGAGTGGCTAAGTAATAAAGAACTCAAGGAGTACCGCTTACCAACGGAAGCCGAATGGGAGTATGCGTGTCGGGCGGGAAGTGCGACGAAATGGTGCTTCGGCGACAACGAGTGCAAACTAGAGGATTACGCATGGTACGCAAATCAGGAAGGCAGTGTATCAACACATCCGATAGGTCGCAAGTTACCAAACGGATTTGATTTATTCGATATTCATGGCAACGTGTGGGAATGGTGTTCCAATAGGTGGTATGAATACGGGCGATCGCCGATAGAGAATCCCCGAGGAACGTTCAGCGGTGATCGTTATGCGATTCGGGGCGGGGCATTCAATAGTCATCCGAGGAACGTTCGCTCTGCGGACCGTGGCTGGTATGTGCCGGTGTGTCGGCTCGAAAGCCTTGGCTTCCGCATTGCTAAGACCATCCCCATCGGCAAGCTCAACCTTAACATCAGCGAACCTGCCGTCACGATCTCCATCGACAACGCACGCACAATCTTCACCACTGGCGACAACAAGCAGTCCATCGAAACCGTCCTCACCGAAGGCAAGCACACCATCGAAGTGAGCAAGCCGGGCTTCAAGCCGTTCAAGAAGGAGATCAACGTGGTGAAGGACGGGCAGGAGACGATTGAGGTTCGGTTGGAGCCAGTGGCCGCAGCAGCGGAAAAGACAAGTCCATAGAGATGGGCTGGACGGCGGCTGCTCGCAACAAGGCGTCATGTAGCGAGCACCTCTCAACAAGACTCAGTGCCGCAGCGACAATCGCTGGTGATCGACTCTCGCCAAATAGTGCAATGACTTGGCAGGAACGTTTCCCGTCGGCACTGCCTGAAGGGCAGTAGACTGAAGGGCAAGCCCGTTGATCACCGGCTGCGAGATCGGGCTCAGAAGGCTTTGGAGATCTTCCAGCAGCCGTTTAGCCTGAGAGCGGTCGATCCCGAGGTTGTGAGGTCGGAAGCTGCCCTCGTCGGGCCGAACCGTGATGACGATGATCCGGTGCTCGCCCGTCGTTCCGGCCCCGCAGGCGAGGTACTCGACCTCGTGAACCTTGACGTTGTGATTGGACATGTGCGTTCTCCGTTTGGGTGGGTGCAAACGAAGACGTTGGTTGGTGTCCGCTAATAGCGAACGGGGGGTCGGTGACCGGCGGTCGCAAGAGACGCTGACCGCTCAAGGAAGCCCTTGTGTGGGCGATGGGTCAAACGGCAAGCGATGAGTTGGGAGGCGGGGAGCGGTCGGTAGCCGGGGCGGCAACGATTTGATACAGAAGACAAACCGCCGAGATTTGATACAGATTTAAGTCTGCCTATTCGTCGTAAGCACTTTTTTTCAGTGGCTTAAAAGCACGCCCGGCTGGACTCGAACCAGCAACCTGCGGATTAGAAGTCCGCTGCTCTATCCGATTGAGCTACGAGCGCGTAGGGAACGGGGGCGGAAGGCACGCGCCGATGCCGGTATTTGCCCGAATCGGCACGACCCGTGTTAAGGGGCGGGGGCTCATGATCGTGGGAAAAAAACGCTTGTTTGCAGGCATCACCGCTCGACGGAAAAGACAGACTTCAATCTAGCACAAGGGATCGAGCCACCCAATACCCCAACACCTCAGTTCGCCGCTTTCTCTCACAACGACCCGACGATGGACGGAATTTGGGCCTGGTTCAAAAACGGGGACAGGCACCTCGCCGAACCGTGTTTTTTCACCGGCAGAAGCTATTTTGGCTCGGAGCCAGTCCCCGTCTTTGAACCAGGCCGGAATTTGTTCCATTGACACTCCTCGCGCCGCCAGGGATAATCCGCCGCCTCGTTAGGCAGCCAGGGGGGTGGGACGGGTAATGACAGAGTGTTGGAACAGTAGAATGGTGGGGTGTTGGAGCCGGTGAGGTTCGGGACTTTGCGTCGGATTGTCTTGATGATCTCTGCGATGCTCTGCGTGCCTGCGGGGTTGGGTGCGCAACAGCTCGAGTGTGCCCCGGCTTTCCTCGACCCTTCTGCCAACCAGATGGCTCCACCGGTAAGGCCTTTCGGTCCAGGCTCTTATGTCGTAGAGCCGCCGCACCATCGCTGGTGGCGTGCCACGGGCGAATGCTTTTTCAATCTCTTACATCCATCGATTGGTCTGTGTGGGGATCTTACGGGGTCCGGCGTTTGCGAGAGCTGGCTTCGCCGCCCCTTGAGTGCAGGTTCGTTTGTTGGCCCTGTTTTCGGCACGGAGTTGCTGGATGACTGGGTGGGTGAAGAAGCTGGTTATTTAGGGGGATATCGGCTCGGAGTCGACCTCGACCAATTCTGGGGCGTGGAGACACGACTCGCCTTCAGCTTTATCGGCTTGGATGATAGCCCGCGAGCCAAGGCCGCGCAGCAGGAGGCCGACGATGCCGCCGGCATCGCGCCCGATGATCCCTTCCGCCATCGTTTCGATGACGGGCGCTACGCCGATCTGCTGTTCTGGGACGTGGATCTCGTCTATTACCCCTGGGGCGACCAGCGGTGGCGACCCTACGGGATGGTCGGGGCCGGATTGACCCACGTCGCATTCGAAGACAGGTTGAACCGGCGGATCCACGATACGCTATTCACCATGCCGCTGGCCATCGGGCTGAAGCGCCGAGTTACCGAATGCACCGCCTGGCGGTTGGAAGTCGCCGACAATCTTGCCTTCGGCAATCGCGTGAAAACACTCCATAACATCAGCGTTACGGTGGGATTCGAGTTCCGTTTCGGTGGCTCACGTACGGCCTACTGGCCCTGGAATCCGGGACGGCATTATAGGTAGGTTCCGCCTGCGGTCTGGAAATGCTCCCGCCGATGGGTAGAATACACCGTTTCCGGCCCGAATTTCCGGTATGCCCTCGGCTACCGCAATCCCGTAACGAGTCGAACATGAAGCAGAACGCAGGCAAATCGTCGGCAAACAGCGGCGTTCTCCCCGAGGGGGTTATTCCCCATCTGGCCAAGGATACGGATCCTCAGGAAACCAGCGAGTGGCTGGAATCGATGGAGTACGTCATTCGTGAGGGGGGATGCGATCGGGCGGCATACCTCCTCGAGCGGCTGAAGCAACGGGCCTTCAATTGCGGAGTGCGGTTCGTCTCCGCGGCGACCACTCCCTACGTGAACACGATTCCGGTTCATCGGCAACCGGAGTACCCGGGCAACCGCGAGATGGAGCGGCGGATCAAGAGCCTGATCCGCTGGAACGCCATGGCGATGGTCGTCCGCGCCAACCGGGCCAGCTCCGGCATCGGCGGGCATATTTCCAGCTACGCCTCGGCCGCCACGCTCTACGAGGTCGGTTTCAACCACTTCTTCCGCGGCAAGCAAGACAAACTCCCCGCCGACCAGATCTACATCCAGGGACACACCACGCCCGGCATCTACGCCCGCGCGTATCTCGAGGGGCGGATCGATGAGCAGAAACTGATCAATTTCCGCCGCGAACTGGCCCCTGGCGGCGGTCTGTCGTCCTACCCGCATCCGTGGCTGATGCCCGACTTCTGGGAGTTTCCCACAGTATCGATGGGCCTCGGGCCGATCATGGCCCTCTATCAGGCGAGGTTCAATCATTATCTGGTCGACCGCGGCATCAAGCCGGACGCAGCCACTTCGCGGGTTTGGGCATTCTTGGGCGACGGCGAATGCGATGAGCCGGAAACGCTGGGGGCGATTACCTTAGCGGCACGCGAGCGGCTCGACAACCTGACCTTCGTGATCAACTGCAATCTCCAGCGGTTGGACGGACCGGTCCGCGGCAACGGCAAGATCATGCAGGAGTTGGAAGGCGCCTTTCGGGGCGCCGGCTGGAACGTGATCAAAGTGGTCTGGGGCTCGGACTGGGATCCGCTCTTCGCCAAGGACAAGGACGGGCTGCTGGTGCAGCGAGTGAGCGAGGTCGTCGACGGGCAGTTCCAGAAATACGTCGTCACTCCGGGCAGCTATACGCGGCAGCACTTCTTCGGCGTCGACCCGCGGTTGGAGGCGATCGTCGCTGATTTGAGTGACGACCAGATCCATCGCTTGAAGCGCGGCGGCCACGATCCGTTGAAGGTCTATGCTGCCTACAAAGCGGCGACCGAGTTGAAAGGCGCGCCGACGGTAATCCTCGCCCAGACGGTGAAGGGATACGGATTGGGCGAGGCCGGCGAAGGCCGCAACATCACCCACCAGCAGAAGAAGCTCAACGAGCAAGAGCTTCGCGACTTCCGCGACCGTTTCGATATCCCCGTCTCCGACAAGGAGATCGCCGAGGCGCCGTTCTACCGCCCACCCAAGGACAGTCCTGAAATCGAGTATCTTCTTGAGCGTCGCAAGGCATTGGGCGGATTCGTTCCCAGCCGCCGCCGGCCGACGATGCGGCTGAAGCCGCCGGTCTGGGAAGACTATGCGGAATTCTTCGCCGGCAGCGAGGGACGCGAAGTATCCAGCACCATGGCCTTCGTGCGGCTGCTGGTGAAACTGATGCGCGACAAGTCGCTGGGCCGCTACGTCGTGCCGATCGTGCCCGACGAAGCCCGCACCTTCGGCATGGAAGCCCTTTTCCGCCAGTTCGGCATCTACGCCCACACCGGTCAGCTTTACGAGCCGGTTGATTCGGAGACGGTGCTGTTCTATAAGGAGGCCAAGGACGGGCAGATCCTCGAGGAGGGGATCACGGAGGCCGGATCGATGTCGTCGTTCATCGCCGCCGGCAACTCGCCCTCCACGCACGGGATCAACATGATTCCGTTCTTCATCTACTACTCGATGTTCGGTTTTCAGCGGATCGGCGACCTGATTTGGGCGGCCGGCGACATGCGTTGCCGCGGCTTCCTCTTGGGCGGCACGGCCGGCCGCACCACGCTCGCCGGCGAAGGCCTCCAGCACCAGGACGGCAACAGCCTGCAAAACGCGATGGCCTTCCCGAATCTCCGCGCCTACGATCCCTGCTACGCCTACGAAATGTCGGTGATCGTGCTCGATGGCATCCGGCGGATGTATTACGAAGACCAGGACATCTTCTACTACATCACGCTGATGAATGAGAACTACGACATGCCGATCCTGCCGTCGGGTTCAACCGAGGGGATCACCCGCGGCATCTATCGACTCTCCCAGCGCGACCTCGGCAGCGGCAAACCGAAGGTGCGGCTCTTGGGCAGCGGCGCCATCCTCCGCGAAACGCTCCGCGCCCAGGACATGCTCGAGCAGCAGTTCGGCGTGGCCAGCGACGTCTACAGCGTGACGAGCTACAAATCGCTGTACGACGACGCCCGCGACTGCGAGCGATTCAACCGTCTCCATCCCAAGGAAGACCCGCGGCGGCCCTTCGTCGCCGAGGTTCTCGACGGCGAGCCGATGCCCACGGTGGCGGCATCCGACTACGTGACCGCGGTGCCGATGTCGATCGCCCAATGGGTTCCCGAAGGCTATGTCGTGCTCGGAACCGACGGCTTTGGTCGCAGCGAGGCTCGCGAAGATCTCCGCCGTTTCTTCGAAGTCGACGCCGAAAACATCACTCTCGCAGCGCTCACCGAACTGTCGCGGCAAGGCAAGTACCCCAAATCGAAGCTCCCCGCCGCCATCAAACAATTGAAACTGGATCCCGACAAACCCAATCCCGCAAGGATATAGTCATTTGTCATTTGTTTTTGCACTCCACCCGCAACAAATGACAAATAACAAATAACAAATAACAAATGACCACCGAATTCAAACTGCCCGAGTTGGGCGAAAACATCGAGAGCGGCGACGTCGTCAACGTGCTGGTCCGCGAAGGCGAGCGGATCGAGGGCAACCAGGGCGTCGTCGAACTGGAGACGGACAAGGCCGTCGTCGAGATTCCCTGTCCGCACGCGGGCACGGTGGCCAAGATCCAGGTCA
This sequence comes from Rhodopirellula sp., assembly GCA_012728855.1. Lineage (GTDB taxonomy): Bacteria > Planctomycetota > Planctomycetia > Pirellulales > Thermoguttaceae > JABWBD01. The sequence goes on from JAAYEH010000680.1 coordinate 9,822, forward strand.
AGAAGGGCGACACGGTCAAAGTCGGTCAGACGATCCTCACGATCGAGGCCGATGGGGAAGGCCAAGGGGCGGTTGCGGAGACGACTTCACCGGCTCCCAAGGAAGCGGCCGCGGCGAAGGCTGAGCCGGCGCCGCCGGAGGAAGAGACGGAACTGCCGATCCGTTCGCAGCGGCCCGAGGCAACGCCGATTTCGTCGCAGTCGACCGAGCCAGACAGCGGCGAGGTGATTCCCGCCGGGCCCGCCGCGCGGCGGATCGCGAGAGAAATGGGGGTCGATCTTCAGCAGGTGCAGGGCAGCGGCAGTCGCGGCCGCATCACGCCGGAAGACGTTCGCGCGGCCGCGTCCGGGCCGGCAAAGACGCCGCAGGCCGCGCGAATCGCGGAGGAGGCGGCCGAGCCATTGGCTTCGATGGAGCCGGTCGTTCCGCCGGGTGAACCGGGGCAAGACGCCTGGGGAATGGTGCGCCGCGACCGCATGTCGAGGGTCCGCAAGACGATCGCCGCGCAAATGGTCCGCTCGGCCACCACCGCCGTCCATTTGACCAATTTCGACGATGCCGACATCACCGATCTGGAACAACTCCGTAAGGGAGTGCCCAAGGGGTGGCTCGGCGCAAACGTCAGGCTGACGACGATGCCCTTCGTGCTGAAGGCGGTGGCGATCGCCTTGCGCCGCCATCCGCTGCTGAACGCCAGCCTGGATGAAGAGAACGAACAGATCGTCTATAAGCAGTACGTTCATCTCGGCGTGGCCGTCGATACGCCCCGCGGCCTGGTCGTGCCGGTAGTCCGCGACGTCGACCGCATGACGATTCCCGAGATCGCCCGCGCCATCGCTTCCGTGGCGCAGCGGGCCAGGGCTGTGCAGTTCGCCGTCGAAGAGCTTCGCGGCGGCACGTTTTCGATCAGCAATCTGGGGGCGGTCGGCGGGACATACAGCACTCCGATCATCAACCACCCCGAGGTCGCCATCCTGTTGCTGGGCCGCTCGCGTTGGCTGCCGGTGGTTCGCGACGAGGGAGCGAGAATCGAGCCGCGGCTGATGCTGCCGCTGAGCCTGTCGTATGACCATCGCCTGGTCGATGGCGCCACGGCCGCGCGGTTCCTCAACGACGTGATCGATTATCTTCAGACGCCCGGCAAGCTGCTGTTGGCCGAATGATTGGGAAGGAACCATGGACACACAACTGGCTGTCATCGGCGGCGGTCCGGGCGGTTATGCGGCGGCATTCCTGGCCGCGGACCTGGGCCTGCAAGTCACGATCGTTGAGCTGGAAGAGCGGTTGGGCGGCGTCTGCCTTTTGCGAGGTTGCATTCCGTCGAAGGCGCTGTTGCACGTCGCCAAGGCCATGGCCGAAGTGAGGGAGTTGGGCGAGTGGGGCGTGCGGTTCGGAGAGCCGGCCGTCGACATCGACGCCGTGCGGGCCCGCAAGGAAAAAGTGATCGCGACCCTCACCGGCGGACTGAAACAAATCGCCGGGAAGCGGCAGGTCAACGTGGTCCGTGCGCGGGCGGTCTTCGAAGACTCCCAGACCCTGCGGCTGCAACCGGTCGACGGCCGATCGCTCGCTGACGACCGCCTGCGGTTCGAGCACTGCATCCTCGCCACCGGTTCGAGTTCGGCGATGATCCCCTCGCTCAGTCTGCCCAGCGAGCGGTTGATGGACTCCACCTCCGCCTTGGATTTGCCCGATATCCCCGAATCGCTTCTGGTCATCGGCGGCGGCTACATCGGCCTGGAGATGGGGACGGTCTATGCCGCCCTAGGCAGCCGGGTGAGCGTGGTGGAACTGACCGACGGGCTGCTGCCCGGCGCCGATCGCGACCTGGTCAGGCCGCTGGCCAAGCGGCTCGCCAAGGACTTCGAGGCGATCTATCTCAATACGAAGGTCGTGGAGATGAAGGAGAAGGGCAAGTCGATCGAGGTAACGTTCGATGGCGACGTGGAAAAGAAGAAGCAGCGGTTCAGCCGCGTGCTGATGTCGGTCGGTCGGCATCCGAACAGCGCTCAGCTTGGGCTGGAGAACACCAAGGTCGAAGTCAACGAGCAGGGCTTCGTCGTCGTCGACCGGCAGCAGCGGACCGCCGATCCGCGGATCTTCGCCATCGGCGACGTCGCCGGCCAGCCGATGCTGGCCCACAAGGCGGCGCACGAAGGCAAGGTCGCCGCCGAGGTGATCGCCGGTGAGGAGGCAGTTTTTGCGCCCCGCGCGATCCCGGCGGTGGTGTTCACCGATCCGGAAATCGCCTGGGCCGGCCTGACCGAGACCGATGCCCAGCGCGAGGGCCGCCAAGTAGCAGTGGCCCAATTTCCCTGGGGCGCCAGCGGCCGCGCCGTGTCGGTGGGTCGCACCGAGGGGATGACCAAGTGGATCATCGACCCCGAGAGCGAGCGGGTGATCGGCTGCGGCATTGTCGGGGTTAACGCGGGCGATCTGATCGGCGAGGCCGTTCTGGCGATCGAGATGGGGGCGGCGGTCCGCGATCTCACGGAATCGATCCACGCCCATCCCACCCTCGCGGAAACCCTCGGCGCCGCAGCGGAGGTCTTCTACGGCACGGCGACGGACCTCTACCGGCCAAAGCGAGAACGGCGATAGGGGCTTGACAGCGGAGTCGCGTCGAGCAGGATGGAGAGGGGCGGGGCGACGGTTCGTCACCGCGGTTTCAGCACCTTGGTTCCCCTGGGGAGAAGATCATGTTTCGTTTCGTTGCGCTTGCGGTTTTCATTTCCTCTGCCCTCAACGCCTCGGCTGCCGACGACCCACAGCTTGCTCCCGCCGAATCCGAGGAAATGAAGTGCCTCTTCAACGGTAAGGATCTGACGGGCTGGGACGGCGACCCGAGGCTTTGGTCGGTGCGGGAGGGGGTCATTCACGGGGAGACGACCGCCGAGAATCCGGCGCAGGGCAACACCTTCCTTATCAGGCAAGACGGTGTGCCGAACGACTTCGAATTGCGTCTTTCCTTCCGCTGCAGCTCCGCGAACAACTCGGGCATCCAATACCGATCCAAGCACATCATCGACGGCAAGGTGCGAAATGCCTGGGTTGTCCGCGGCTATCAGCACGAGATCCGCAACGAAGAAAAGCTGCCCAACGTCGCCGGATTCATCTACGACGAGGGAGGCAAACGCGGCCGCATCTGCCTGGTCGGCGAGAAGGCCACGTGGACGGAGGACGGCAAGAAGGTTACCGCATCGCTGATCACGGAGGATGAGTTCGCGAAACTGTTCAACCTCGACGACTGGAACGACGTGGTGATCGTCGCCAGGGGCAATCATATTCAGCACTATTTGAACGGCCGGCTGATTCTCGATTTCAACGACAGCCCGCAGTTTGCCCTCCTCGATGGGATCCTGGCGCTGCAGCTCCATGCCGGCAAGCCGATGTGGGCGGAGTTCAAGAATATCCGCATGAAGGAACTCGAGTAGTCGGCACTTCCTCGCGGACCGTATAGGCCGTCGCCATAACGTGGTCCAGCAATCGGGCCAACAGCGGATGCCACCAAGTCCGCGTTTTGCCCGGCTGATCGCGAGAACTGCCGGCATCGGATGCGTCGGGATCACTCATACGGCCAGTGTATTGAGCGGCTTGTTCGCTTGTCTAGTTGGCTACACATGCTGAACAGCGGTGCGCGCAGACCGCAACCACCGGCTTGACCCAGCCCGACGGCCGCGCGATGATGGAGGCGTCGATGTGGTACACACCAGGGAAGATTTTCCCCGAGGAGACGAACCATGCGAAGTGCAGCCTTGCTGCTGGTAGTTCTGGGCTTGACGCCGGCATTGACAACTCCGGCCGCCGCCGCGGACCAGCAATGGATCCAGCCCCTGCTGGACCGCGAGATCGTCGGCGATGTCCTGCCGCTGGCCGAGGTGCAGAAGTTTTGCGAAGAGCGGGTGCCGGTGATGAAAAGCTATCCATCGGCCGACGCATGGCAGGCCGAGGCCGATCGTTTGCGGGCCGCGGTTCTGGAGAAGATCGTTTTTCGCGGCCAGGCGGCTGCCTGGCGCGACGCGGCGACGAAGGTCGAGTGGCTCGACGCCATTGCCGGCGGCCCCGGCTACCGCATCAAGAAATTCCGCTACGAAGCCCTGCCGGGGCTGTGGATTCCCGGGCTTCTCTACGAGCCGGAAAAGCTCGCGGGCAAAGTGCCGGCAATTCTCAACGTCAACGGCCATTCACCCGAGGGCAAAGCCTACGTGCCGAAACAGATGCGATGCATCAACCAGGCGAAACGGGGCATGTTGGCAATGAACGTCGAGTGGCTCGGTATGGGCCAGCTCCGCGCCGCCGGCTACACGCACTATACGATGAACCAGATCGATCTCTGCGGTGCTAGCGGACTGGCCCCCTTCTACCTGTGCATGAAACGGGCGCTGGATATTCTCACCAGCTTGGAAAACGCCGATCCCGAGCGGATCGCGGTCACCGGCCTCTCCGGCGGCGGATGGCAGACGATCACGATCAGTTCGCTCGACACGCGCGTAAAACTGTCCACGCCGGTCGCCGGATACTCGAGTTTCCGGACGCGGGCGAGATACGTGTCGGACCTGGGCGACTCGGAGCAGACCCCCAACGACCTGGCTACCCTCGTCGACTACACGCACCTCACCGCCATGATGGCCCCGCGGCCCACCCTGCTCGTCAAGAATGCGAAGGACAACTGCTGTTTCGCTTCGCCTCATGCCCTGCCGCCGCTCTTGGAGGCCGCCGCGCCGATCTTTAAGCTTTTCGGCCGCGAGGAGGCGCTGCGCTGGCACGTCAACGACGATCCCGGCACCCACAACTACGAGATCGACAACCGCCAGGCGTTCTATCGGATGCTGCGGGATTTCTTCTACGCGGGCCAGGAGTTCGACGCCAAGGAAATCCCGTCCGAAGGCGAGGTCAAAACCGCCGAGCAACTGGAGATTCCGATTCCGGCCGACAACGAAACCTTCAATACCCTGGCCCGCGCGCTCAGCGAGTCGCTTCCTCGCGGCGGCGAGCTGCCCGCCGACAAGCAAGCGGCCGCCGCGTGGCAGCAAGAGAAGCGCGAAGACCTGAAACGGATCGTTCATGCCAAGGACTACACGGTGTACGCGATCGGTTCGAAGCCCGAAGCGAAGGACGCCGTGACGGCTGTCTCTTGGCGACTGCAGATGGGTGGCGAGTGGACGGTTCCGGCCGTGGAGTTCACCCCCAAGGACGCAACATCGACCGTGATCCTCGTGGCGGATGGCGGCAGGAAGTCGGCCGCCGCCAATACGGCGAAGCTGCTCGATGCCGGCTGCCGCGTGCTGGCGATCGATCCGTTTTACTTCGGCGAATCGAAGATCTCCCAGCGCGACTTCCTGTATGCCCTGCTGGTGGCCGGAGTCGGAGAGCGGCCGCTGGGGCTGCAGGCGAGCCAGGTGGCGGCCGTGGCGCGTTGGGCGGAAGGCAAGTACGCGCAGGGGCCGGTCGCGCTGGTCGCCCTCGGCCCGCGGTCGTGTACCTACGCGCTGGTGGCCGCGGCCCTGGAGCCGAAGGCGATCGGAAAACTCGAGGTCCACAACCCCTTGGGAAGCCTCAAGGAAATCATCGAGCAGAACGGCTCGGTGAATGAGAAGCCGGAGCTGTTCTGCTTCGGGCTGCTGGAATCGTTCGATATCCGCCAGATGGCGGCGCTGGTGGCGCCGCGGACCTTGATGGTCGCCGGACCCAGCGAGCGAGCGAAAGCGGAACTGTCGGCGCTGTCCGACTGGTATCGGCTGGTGGGCGGGACCGTTGAGATTGGCCCGTAAGAGAAACTCCGGATTCCCTCTTGCATCCAGCATTCCAACACTCCATTACTCCTACTCCACCACTCCAACCGCCGTTTGATTGCGGTTTGGCCGCCTCATGATGGAAGCCTTGCAAGCCTCGGAGGGCCGCGTCGATCTCTGGTACACGTACCAGGATCTGGCCATCGATTCACGGCTCCTGGAAACCTATGCGGGGCTTTTGTCGGAAGACGAATCGGTTCGTTGGCGTCGGTTCTTGTTCGAAAGGGACCGCCGCCGCTTCCTGATCGCCCGTGCGATGCTCCGCGACGTGGTCTCCCGGTACGTTGGATGCGAGCCTTGCTCGCTGGCGTTCGAATACAATCCGTATGGCAAACCGGCTTTGGCAAGCCCACCAGGGCAGTCGATTCGCTTCAATCTATCGCATTCCGCCGGGCTGGCGGTCTGCGCGGTAACGCGAGGGCACGATGTGGGCGTCGATGTGGAGAGCCCCGAGCGACGAACCGACGTGCTCGGATTGGCAAGGCGATTCTTCGCCGAAAGCGAGGTGGCGGCGTTGGGCCGCCGCCCGCCGGAAGAACAGCGGCGGACGTTTTTCGAGTATTGGACCTTGAAAGAGGCGTACATCAAGGCGTGCGGCAGAGGGCTCTCGATCCCGCTCGACGCCTTCGGATTCACGCTCCGCGCCGATAGGCCGCCCACGATTGGATTCGCCGCCGGTATGGCGGATGATCCGGGGGATTGGCAGTTTGCCCAGGTGTTCCTGGGCCAGGACTACCCGATTGCGCTGGCCTTGCGGTCATGCCGGGAGGAAGAGATGACCGTCGGCATTCGCCGGATCATTCCTTTGCAGCGAGCGGGTGATGCGGCGGTGCTGCCGTGCAACGGGCTGCGGCGATGGACTTTGGAATCAGAATTCCCCGAACTCTCTTGAGCCATTTGATGAGCGACGCTGACGACTCCGCCGGTTGGTTTCACCAATCCAACAACCCCCATGCGCGATTTCGGTTGTTTTGCTTTCCGCACGCGGGGGGCGGCGCCGCGAAGTTCTACACATGGGCGAGCGAGCTGCCGGCGGAACTGGAGGTTCTGCCGGCAAAGCTCCCCGGGCGCGAGGAGCGATTTCGCGAGCCGGCGGTCCGGTCGTTGCCGGAATTGGTCGAATCGTTGGGCGCGGCGCTACCGGACGCGCAGGGGTTGCCTTTTGCCTTTCTGGGGCACAGCATGGGCGCCCTGGTGGCCTTCGAGTTGGCCCGCCTGCTCCGCCATGCGGGAAGGGCCGCGCCAGCGTGTCTGTTCGTGGCGGCGTGTCCCGCGCCGCAAGTGCTGAAAGTGTCGAACCCGCTTCACAAGCTCCCGGACGACGAGTTCTTTCGCGAGTTGCGCCAGCGTTATGGGGGCGTGCCCGACGCGGTTGCCGCGAGCCCGGAGTTGACGGCGCTGCTGCTGCCGACAATTCGCGCCGATTTCACGGCGGTGGAAACCTATGCGTACCGCGAGGAGCCGCCGTTGGACTGCCCCATCGTGGCCTTGGCCGGCGATGCCGACGGCGAAGTGAGTGTGGCCGATGTTTCGGCATGGCGGCGCCAGACGGCCGGCGCTTTCTCGCTGCACATCTTCCCCGGAGGCCATTTCTTTCTGCACGACGCGCCGCGCAACTCCGCCCGACTGGTGAGCCGACGAGCGCTGGCAACACTGGCCGGTAGGGGCGAATCACAATAGCTCACGCCCTTTCCTCCGGAGAAAACGGGAAAGGGCTGGCGAAGTTCAGATCGTGCGTGATCCGGGCCCGACCGGCTTGCCGGCAGGCGTCGTCGATCACTTGGCTCGAACTGCCGACGAGGCGTTCCCCTCAAGCCGTGTCCGTCACTCCTTGATTTCCGTTGCCATTTCCGGCAATTCGGAGACCGCCGGGTTATTCTCCACCGGCGCGGCGACCGTCAGCGGGCGGTGCAAACGATAGTCCAAGCAAGGCCGAACTTCCAGGGCTTCGCGCTGGGCGGCATCATGGTAAGCCAACCGCGGCCAGCCACCTTCGGCAAGGTAGATATGGTAGTGGTCCAGCAGTGTCCCTTTCTCGAAGTGGACATTCTTAACGGCGATCGCCTGCTCCACCCGCGCGCGGTGGTGGCGGCTATCGGCGTCGGCCATGCGGCGCTGGGCATCAAGAACCTGGTCCAGGGGCGCTTTGTCGGCGTCGTATGCGGCCTGGACCGCGGCGAGTTGCTGCGCCGCGGCAACGCGGCGGTTGAACGACGTGCGCGTCACCTCCTCCGCCCTTTGCATCTCGGCCACACCGTTGCTCAGGTCGTGGAGCACTTGCCGCTGCTGCTCCCTCAGAATCGCTTGCTCGCGGGCAAGATTTACCTCGGCATGGCGCATGGCAACGTGGGCGCGGCGTTCCCCGATGGGAACGGTCATCTCCACGCCAACCTGCCATTCCTGGAAGTCGCCGCTCATCAGGGTCTGGTAGGCGTTGTCGAATCGCGGCAATCCCTCCGAGTCGGGATTGATCAAGTCGTCGCCGAATCCTCTCCAGCGGTATCGGCCTACGACGTCCAACTGGGGCAGGAGAAAATTGCGGCTGGCGGTCCATTCCAGTTGCCGCAGCTTGATCCGCCATTTCTGCTGGCGGACTTCCGGCCGCCGAGAGAGCGCCTCGGAAACGACCTGATACCAGTCGAACCGCACGGGGGCCACCGGCGGTTCGTCGATCGGGCGGATCAATCGGCCGTCGTTGATCGCCACTCCCATCAGCAGACGCAAACGCCGCTCCGACACATGCACGCCGCCGCTGCCGCGGAACGTGCCCGGTGGGCTGCCGTTGTAGGTGTGCGTGCCTTCCACCAGACGACCCGTGAGCGCGTCCTGCACTTCCTCCTGAAAACGGAAGTACTGTTCGCGGGCTTGAGCCTCCTTCTCGGCTTCGCCGCCGACGCGTTCCGCCTCGTACAACGCCCGAATCCGCCGCCACGTTTCCAGCGCAGCGTCGCGAGCGATAATCTTGCTGTCCAGATCGCGATAGGCAAAGTAGAGATCCCAGTAGGCGTTTTCCACGTTGCTGGAATAATCGCAAACGGACTTCTCGAAATCCGCCAGGGAGATGTCGGTATTGACCCGGGCGATCAGCACGCCGTTGTACAATCCGGGCGTCTGGCTGGGGCCGGCAATCCGGTTAAACTCGGCCCCCGCACCTTGCAGCAGCGGTACGCGAACTTCGAGTTCGGGATTGGCGTTCCAGACGCTCGGGTAGGCGTTGCCCGGCGCGTTGTTGGAGTCGTAGTCGATGTATTTTCTCAGCGCAATCTCCGCGCCGGTGGCCGTCCGCTTGCTCAACTGGGCCTGGAAAACGGCGGCGTCCTGGACGAGTAACCGCGTCCCGCCGCCGGTGTACTCGTTGTTGAGCGCCCGGTCGTTGCCCTCGAAGAAAGCACTCGCCGAGAACTCCGCGTCGAATGCGCTCAGCGCCGCCTCGACACCGTAGCGCGGATCGGTCTCCTGAAGCGCCGGCCCATAGACCGTGCCCGCGGAATCCGGCGCACGCAACAACACACCGCCGATATCCGCCAGCACCTTGCTGTTGGTTAAAGCGATCCGCAACGCCTCATCCAATTCCAGATCCCAGTATTCCCGCGGCCCGTCCGCGGCAATATCGAGCGGCGGCGCTTCCGCCGGCGGTGGAATGTCGAGGCAGGCGTCGAGATCCGGATGCTCGATCGCCAGGCTTGCGGCGCTGTAATCGGCCGCGGGGGAAAAGCGGACCTTGTGTTGCTCAGTCCGGCAACCGCAAACGGCCAGCAGCGCCGCCGAGACGAGCAAGGCAGAGGCCACGCGCGTTGAATGGCAGCCGCGAGGTTCCTTTACACGGTATTCACATCCGTAGCGAGATATCTTCGTTGTCAATCGGTTTGCGTTTTCCACGGCACTCGGCAAACAATCTCGACCACTGCTTCCAATCGACGTCGACGATTCCCGTCGATTCCGCAGTCGGTACATCCGGCGTTTCCCGCAAAGTCGGTGACAGGTTTTGCAGCCAGCCTGATCGCCTTAAACTTCTTCCGCAAACAGGATTGCGGTTCCGCCGGCGCTGTTGCCCCGATTTGGGGTCGGCTGGCGGAGTCGAAGATTCTCTGGCACAATCTCCTCAAAGCTCACCCCCCATCGCCGATGAGGGAACCTTTCTTCATCATCGTCATAGAGAGTTCTGTTTAGTCAAATTTTCTCAATCATCTTGACGGCTCCCAATAGTTGTTTTCTGTTGATTGTGCCAGCGTTCCATCACCAATCCAATCTTATGCCCGACGATTCGTCCACACGATCCGACCGGCTCCCCTCCCCATCGCCTATCGAAATCGATGCGAGAATCGATCGACTGTCTCGGCGGGCGGAGGAAGATCTGCCCGAAACGGTTTTCTACCAGGAACTTCTAGCCGAGTTGGTCGAGGCCACGGCAGCCGTGGGCGCGGCGATCTGGCGCGAGGAAGACCAGGCGTTCCGGCTTGCCGCACAGATCCATCTGTCGCAGTTGGCAGCAGAATCCGACGGTCAAGAACCCCGCCGCCACGCCGCCATGCGCGATGTTCTCAGCAGCGGGCAGCCGCGGCACCTGCAGGTGGGGTGGCCGTCCTCTGGGTCGCACTCGGAGGACGCCACCCTATTTCTAGTTCCCTGGCGGGCCAGCCCCGATTTGGCTGGAGTGCTGGAAATACAGCTTCGTGAGGGGTTGTCGGAGCGAGCGTTGGCTGGTCAGGCAAGGTTTGTCCGTGTGACCGCCGACCTGCTGGCAATCTACCATCGCCACCGCCAATTCTCCCTGCTGCAGAGGTGCGATCGTTTGTGGCAGTCAATCGACCACTTCGCTCGGGCAATTCATCGCTCACCGCAACTGGTGCCGACGGCGTATGAGATTGCGAACGAAGGGCGGCGATTGATTCAGTGCGACCGAGTGACGCTGCTGGTCCGTCGCCGGCGCTATTGGCAGGTGGTGGCCGTGAGTGGCGCCGACACGGCCAACCGACGTTCGGCAACACTGAGTCGATTGGAGCTTCTTGCGGCCGCAGTGGCGTCGCTCCCCGAGCCCCTGTGGTACGCCGAGCATGCCCAGGAGGCCAAGAATTCCCCGCCCGAAATCGAAGAGCCCTTGCACGACTACCTCGATCTGGCCTCCGTAAGGCTCGCGGGGTTCTACCCGTTGATCTCGGACGCAACCAGCGCCGACCGCGAGCGTTCCGCAGCGGAGGACGCGTCGGACAAATCGCCTTTCGGGATGCTCGTTATCGAGCATTTCGACCGCCGGGATCCCGAGGAATTCCGGGAGCGTGCCGCGGCCGTCTGCCGCCACGCCGCCCCCGCAGTTCGCCATGCGCTCGACCTGGAAAGCCTGCCGCTCTATCGTCTCAGCCGCTTCTTGAATGAGACGAGTTGGCTCCGCCGTTGGACACGACAGCCGCGGACGCTGCTGATTGCCGGGGCCGTCGCTGTTCTGCTGGCGATCCTCTCCGTAACTCCCGCGACCTTGTGGGTCGAAGCCGGCGGAGCACTCCAGCCGGAAACACGGCGGAACGTTTTCGCCCCAGCCGACGGCATCGTCGAACGCATATTCATGCACCAGGCCGGAAAAAAAGTTGCCAAGGGGGAACCATTGCTGGGACTTCGCAACCTTCAGTTGGAATATGAGACCCAACGCCTGCTCGGCGAACTGGAGACCTCGCAGAAACAGCTTTCGTCCATCGAGGCCGAACGCCTTAGCACGGGTCGCACCAACCGCGAGGATCTCCGGGAATCCACCCGTCGCGCGGCCGAGGAGGAAACGCTGAAGAAGAAGATTGAAGGCTTGTTGCGAGAGCAGGCACTGCTGGTGAAGCTCCAAGACCAGTTACGGATTGCCAGCCCGATCGACGGGGAAGTCCTTACCTGGGACGTGGAGAACTTGCTCGAATCCCGGCCGGTCGTTCGCGGACAGATGCTGATGACCATCGCCAACTTGAAGGGGGCATGGGTCGTGGAACTGAGAATTCCCGACGACCGGATCGCCCACGTCGCGTCTGCTCTGCGATCGAGCCGGCAACCGCTTGGTGCCCGGTTCATTCTCGCCACGTCGCCGGAGCGCCGCTACCTGGGGCGACTCGAGCGGGTGTCGCCTGCCACGGACGTGCTCGGCAGCGATGCCCCCACGGTCTCCGCCATCATCCGCCCTGAGGATCAGGCGGGCATGAAATCGCTGCGTCCCGGCGCCACGGTGGTCGCAAAGATCGATTGCGGTCGACGCCCGGTGCTTTACGTTGGGTTCCACGGCCTTGTCCATGTGATCCGCTCGCGTCTGCTTTTCTGAACCGGCATAAGGAAACGCCATGAACTTGATCCATCCCGCCCTCTGCCGCCTGCTGGTCGCACTTACAGTCTTTAGTGCTGCGAGACCTGCCGCCGCGGCCGGGCCGATCCGCATCGACTCGGTCTTGCTGCAACTGATCGAACAGGTCGATGTACCCGCCCAAGATCAGGGCGTGATCCGGAAACTCGCGGTTGACGAAGGCGTTCTGGTCTCCGCCGGCGACCCGTTGGTCCAACTCGAAGACGCCGAAGCCCGTCAGGAAGTGGAGCGGACGCAGATCGAGTCGGAAATCGCCGAGGAGGAGGCGAAGAACGACGTCGACGTCCGTTTTGCGAAGAAATCCCTCGAAGTGGCCGAGGCGGAACTCCGCCGCGCCCAGGAATCGGTAACCAACTACCCCAAGAGCATCTCGCAGACGGAATTGGATCACCTGCGGCTGACGGTCGAGCGATCGCGGCTCTCGATCGAGCAGGCCCAGCACCAACTCCAACTTGCGGACTTGACCGCCAAATTGAAACGCAATGCCTTGCAGACTGGACAGCAGCGTCTGTCGCGGCTGACAATCCGGGCGCCGATCAACGGGCTCGTTGCGCAGGTGTATCGCCGATGCGGCGAATGGGTCGAGTCGGGACAGCCAGTCATCCGCATCCTGAGGATCGATCGGCTCCGCGCCGAAGGGTTCCTCTCCGCCTCTCAACTCGGCGAGGTGGCCCAAGGCGCCAAGGTGGAATTGATCGTCGATCTGGGAACGGGCCAGGCGAAAAGTTTTCCCGGCACACTTGTTTTCATCAGTCCCGAAATCGATCCGATCAACGGCCAGGTCCGCATCTGGGGCGAGGCCCAAAACCCCGACATGCAACTCAAACCGGGCCAGCGGGCGGCGATGGTCATCTCCCCTTCGAGTCCGGATTCCACCGGCCCTTGATCGCCGCAGCGCCGGCGATCGCAACGATTCGCCCAAGGAAAGAAAGCCGATGCCTTCACGTCCACAAAACATCGAAGCTGCAACGGGCCAGCCGCTGCGACTCCGGGCGCGGCGGGATCTCGTCTTCTTCCCTCAGCAAAGCGGCACCGGCGAGCATTGGGTCGTCAAGGATCCCGTTGCCCTGCGATATTTCCAGCTCCGCGATGAGGAGTACACCGTGCTTCGCCTGCTCGACGGCCGCCTGAGCCTCCGCGAAGTGGTCGATCGCTTTCAGAAGAAGTTTGCTCCGGCGCGGCTCGACGAGAGTCGTCTGCACCGGTTCGTCGGCAGCCTCCACTCGCTGGGGCTGGTCGTCTCCGACCATTCCGGACAGGCGGAGCCCCTTTTGGAGCGCCGCCGTGAAAACCGCCGTCGCACCTGGGCGGCATCGGTGGGCAATATTCTGGCAATTCGTCTTCCGGGGATCAACCCGGAAGGGCTGCTGCGCCGCGTCTATCCTCTCATCCGCTGGCTGCTTGATCCAAGGTGGATTGCCTTTTCCATTCTTCTGATCACCGCAGCGACCTTTTTTGCGCTGCTTCATGCCGGCAGCCTTGTTGAACGCCTGCCGGATGCAGGGCATTTCTTCGGCCCCTCCAATCTGCCCTGGCTGGCAATCTCGCTGGCAATGGTCAAGATCCTGCACGAGTCGGGCCACGCGATCGCCTGCCGGCATTTCGGCTGCCAGTGCCATGAGATCGGGCTGATGTTGCTTGTCTTTACGCCTTGCCTCTACACCGACGTCACCGATTCCTGGACTCTTTCCGACAAGTGGCGGCGAATCGCGGTCTCGGCGGCCGGAATCCATGTGGAGTTGATCCTGGCGTCGCTGGCGACGATCCTATGGTGGTCAACGCCGGAAGGTCTGCTCAACGCCTTTTGTCTCGACATAATCTTCGTCTGCTCGGTGGGCACGCTCCTGCTGAACGGCAATCCGCTGCTGCGCTACGACGGCTACTACATACTTTCCGACTGGCTCGAGATTCCCAACCTTTGGCAGAGAAGCCGCGCCGTCGTCTCCGGGATTTGCTCGTCGGTATTGCTCGGCGAGCCTCCGCGTGAGCCGGGCTGGCCGGAACAACGCCGTTTTCTTCTGGCGGTGTATGGATTGTTGTCGATCGCCTATCGCTGGTTCGTGGTGGTCGTGATTCTCTCGTTTCTTTACCGGGTGCTGCGCCCCCAACGATTGGAGGTACTGGCCCACGCGATCCTTGCAGCCACGATTTTGGCCATGGTGGGCATTCCGGCCGCCCGGGTCGTGCGGAACCGCCTGTTGCGCGGCGCTTCGCGGGACCGGCGCAGCCGTGCGCCGAAGGCCGCTCTCTTCGCACTGGCGCTGGGGGTTCTTGCGTGCATCGTACCACTGCCCTATCGCGTCAAGGCGCCGGCCCTTCTCGAGGAGGCGGACGCCGACCGCGTGTACGTCACGGTGCCGGGGCGGCTCATCGAAGCGCGTGCCGTGGGATCGCTGGTCGGCGAGGGTGACTTGCTGGCGGAGTTCGACAACGCCGACTTGAGCCGCGAGATCGTGCGGCTCGAAACGGAATACAACGTGCAGAACGCTCGTCTGGCTGGTCTTCAGTCGCGTCGTTCCCACGATTCCCGGGCGGCTGCGGAATTGCCGACTGCCCGGGAGGCTCTCGCCGACATCGGCGCGCGATTGGCTGCCCGGCGGCTCGAAGCGGAACGACTTCGATTGACGGCTCCCCGATCCGGTAGGATCCTGCCAGCGCCTGCGCGGCCGAGCGACTCTCTTGATGAAGCAACGCTGCCTTTTTGGAAAGGGCTTCCCACCGATGCGGAAAGCATTGGTTGCTATCTCGAAACGGGTACGCTCGTTTGCCTGGTGGGCGACCCTCGACGATTGCGGGCGGTTCTCTATGTTGAAGAAAGACTCATTCAATGCGTCCAGCCGGGCCAGCGAGTCTGGATTTTGCTGGAACAATCGCGGCACGCCGTGCTGGAAGGAACAATCGAAAAGATTGGCGACTCCAAGGTGGAAGTGGTCCCGCGGCGGTTGGCTGCCGCGAGAGCGATTCCGTTCGTCGGCCAGGAAGGAAACGCCAAACCGTTGACGGCGACCTATCGCGTCGAGGTTGCACTAGAGCCGGCCGATGCTCCGCCTACGATCGGAGTGCGCGGCCGGGCAAAGATTGAGGTCGCGGCCCAATCCCTCGCCCAGCGCGCAGTCCGCTTCTTCAGCCACGCGTTGCGACGGGTCCGATAGGGCCGCGTCTTACGGAGCATGGCTTCGACGTAAGTGGCGTGCGCGCGGCGATCTCGGGCGGTGGACGTTCGTGTGATGCGCCTTTGAGATGCGGCCAACCAACGGCGTGCTACGGCAGCAGGAAGATCAAGCCAGTTACGACGCCGGCTTCAGCCAGCCCGCCGCTAACTCGCAAGGGCGGCCGGTAACAGTGCATCGGAGTCGGAGTGCCCGGCCGCTCGTGCCCCAGGGTATAAATGCACTCGCAGGGAGGTTCTGCCGCCAAACGATAGGGTAGAATGGCCGCATTTCCAACGAAATGGGCAGTCGAGACCAATGGTTGCAGTAGTCCGGCGGAATACCCGTGCCGTTCGAGGGCCGGATCTTCGAAATACAGGGGCTGGTAACAGATTCCCGGCGCGGTCCAGCAGATGCCGGTCCATGGGCGATCGGGGCGGCCGGCCGTGGAAGACTCCGTCGCCTGGGAATCGACTTGCCCTGAATAGTCCGTCGGTAGTCTACCCGCTTGTGGTTGGATGCTCGTCGACATGCTTGTGATCGGCTTGAGCGGATCCCGGACACGAAGCATCGGCTCGTTGCTCCCGTCCCTTGCGAGAGCGCCGACCGGGCAAAGCCCCAAGAGGGCAATCGAAAAACACCGTGCGACGAGTCTCATGGCTGGAATTCCTTGGCGGTCAGACGGTCACAATTCCCTTGCGAGCAGACGCCTGAGAATAGCGTCTTTCCCATTACTTGTTTCGGCGTTCGCCGCGCAGCCCTTGGGGCTTTTCGCCGTGACGGCCTGCCTGGCCACCTTTGAGACGGGGGTATACCCACATCAGGTTAAATGTTCGCGGGGTGACCAAATCATTGAAAAATGTGTCGTTTCTGACTATGGTAAGGATCGGAGACCGTTTCTTCGGCGGGAACAGAAAACCGCCGGCGGATCATCTAATCTTTTGGCTGCCAATGGTTTAGCGCTATGCATTGGTTCGCCGGCTTTCGCCGCTGCTTGCGTCAAAATGTCCGCGGCGCCCGCGACGACGATGCTGTGTCCCTCTCGATTACCACGCTGGAATCGCGACGCGTCCTGTCCGCAAGTGCAGTCACCGCCAATCTCGACGCAGCAATCGGCGATTCCGGGGGAGCGGGTTCAGGCGGAACGCTCATCATGGCCGACAGTGCCGTTCCGGTTTTCGAAATCATGCCCGCCAGTCTGGAGGGGTGGCGCCAGGAAGACTATCAAACAGGCTCGGGAGATTGGAGAGTCGATCCCACCACGGGTACGGTGGTAACCCAGGTGTACAACGGTCAGCCGACCGTCTTCTACAGCGACTTTCCCGTGACGGCGGATCCGTTCGAGGTGACGATCAAGGTCACGACGACGAGCGATGATGACTTCATCGGCTTTGTGCTCGGTTTTGAACCCGGCGATTTCTCCAGTGCAAACGCCGACTACCTGGTCATTGACTGGCGTCAGGCCAACGGGACAGGAGGCGGCGCGCAGGGGCTCAAAGGACTAGCAGTTTCGCGTGTTACCGGGCGTCCCGATACGCAATGGGACTTCTGGGGCCACCAGGATGGCGTCACCGAGCTGGCTCGGGCGACAACCTTGGGCAGTGAGGGTTGGGTAGACAACGTCGAGTACCGTTTCACTGTCCAGTACAGCGCCGATCGGCTGCTGATCTACGTCAACGGTCAACTCGAGTTCGACATCGCCGCACCGGCGAATGATCCGTTCCCCGGCGGCCGGCTGGGATTCTACAACTATTCTCAACCTGATACCGCGTACAGCGCGACCCGTGGCCACTACCTCGATGGCGAAGAGGGCTCGGCGGTTGCGTTCACTCGAAATTTTACCTACGCGGGTAGCGGCGATGATCTTTCCGCGTCGATCGACTGGGGCGACGGAACCACCAGCCCGGGCACGATCGATTTTGCCAACGGCGCCGGCACCCTTTCGGGCATACATACCTACGCCGACAACGGTCAATACTCCATCCGCTACATTCTCGAAGCCAACGACTCCGGTCGCGCTACAGGATGGACAACCGCCGACATCGTCAATGTCGCTCCCACTTTGACGGTGGTTGGGAACCAGGCGACGAGCGAAGGTGCGGCGCTGAGCATCGAACACCTGGGGACGTTTACGGACCCGGGCTTCGACCGCTCGCCCACTCAGGAGACGTTCAGCTACACGATCGACTGGGGCGACGGCACGGCGGCCGACGCGGGCGCGGCGACGATCGCCACAGCGGGCTCGGC
>JAAYEH010000681.1 GCA_012728855.1 Rhodopirellula sp.
CCTGCTCCCTGCTCCCTGCTCCCTGCTCCCTGCTCCATGCTCCCTGCTCCGTGCTCCCTGCTCTTCCGAGGTCTGCCATGTCGGTTGTTGACGTAGCTGCGCCGCACGTGCGGGTGCTGGGGTCGCGGGTGGCGATGGTGTCGCTGGAAGAGACGGTGTTTCGGATCGAGGAGTGGATTCGGCGGCGCGAAGGGTGCCGGCGAGTGGTCGTCACCGGGTTTCATGGGCTGTGGGAGGCGCATCGCGACCCGCAACTGCGGCACATCCTCAACTCGGCGGACCTATGGATTCCCGACGGGATCGCGCCGGTGCTGGCGGCGCGGTGCCGGAGGTTGGGCAATGTGGCGCGGATTCCCGGCGCGGAACTGATGGAGGCGTTCTTCGCACGGGCGGACTTCCTCGGCTACCGCAGTTTCTTCTACGGCGACACGGAGGAAACCCTCGGCTTGTTGAAATCGGCGCTGGAAGCCAAGTATCCCGGCCATCAGGTCGCCGGCACACTCTCTCCACCCTTCGGCCCCGTCACCGCGGCAGAGGACGACGAGCACGTGCGGCGGATCAACCAGTCCAGGCCCGACGTGCTCTGGGTGGGCCTGGGGCTGCCGAAGCAAGACCGCTGGATTTACGAGCACCGCCACCAGCTCGACGTGCCGGTGGCAATCGGCGTCGGCGCCGCCTTTCGGTTCTTGAGCGGCCAGGTTCCCCGCGCGCCTCGCTGGGTGGGCAACATCGGTTGCGAATGGGCGTATCGGCTCGCGCGGGAACCCCGCAAGTGCTGGCGCCGCAGCCTCATCCAAGGCCCGCAGTTCCTGGTGCATATGCTGCTGGACTTGGCGGGGTTGCGCGTGTACGAGGAGGGTGGGGAGGCGGAGTGATGGAGTGTTGGAGTGTTGGGGCGGCCGTGTTCGCTCGATTTGTTCCAACGTGGCGGGTAGAGGTGAATATGGCCGTTGGCCAAAGACCACTCGCGACTCAAACCTCCCTGGGGAGTTTCCCCAGGCTACGGTGACAGAAGGCCTTCGGCCAAAGCATGGGGACGTGATCCTGCTTCGGGAAGAAAACTTGATGCCCACCCGCATGCGAAAACACGAAGTTTTCACCTCGCCACCCCAGTGGTCTTTCCCTTACTCCCAACTCCCCGCTCCCTGCTCCCTGCTCCCTGCTCCCCGGAGGTTGAACCGTGTCTGATCCTTTGATCGTTGTCGCCGGCGGTGGTGGGTTCATCGGCGGGCATTTGATTGGTTCCTTGCGGGCGCGGGGCCGCGGGCGGCTGCGGGCCGTGGATGTCAAGCCGGTTGCGGAGTGGTACCAGTCGTTTCCCGACGTCGAGAACCTCGTGCTCGACCTGCGCGAGAAGGAGCACTGCTATCGGGCGTGTGCCGATGCTGCGGAGGTCTACAACCTGGCGGCCGACATGGGCGGCATCGAGTTCATCGAACACCACAAGGCCGCCTGCATGCTCTCCGTGCTCATCAGCACCCATATGGCGCTGGCCGCCCGCGACGCCGGCGCGGATCGCCTCTTCTATTCCTCGTCGGCCTGCGTCTACGCGGCCGACAAGCAGACCGAGGCCGACGTAACCGCGCTCAAAGAAGAGGACGCCTATCCGGCCATGGCCGAAGACGGCTACGGCTGGGAGAAGCTGTTCAGCGAGCGGATGCACCGCCACTTCCGCGAAGATTACGGGCTGGCCACGCGGGTCGCCCGCTTCCACAACGTCTACGGGTCGCACGGCGCATGGCAGGGGGGAAGAGAAAAGGCGCCGGCGGCCATCTGCCGCAAAGTGATCGAAGCGGAGCGGGACGGGACGGGCGAGATCGAAATCTGGGGCGACGGCGAGCAGACCCGCAGCTTCATGTACATCGACGATTGCCTCAAGGGCATCGATCTGATCATGCACAGCGAGATCGAGGAGCCCATCAACCTGGGTTCGAGCGAATTGGTGACGATCAACGAGCTGGTGAGCATGGTGGAAGACATCGCCGGCGTTCGCTTGAAGCGCCGTTACCGGCTCGACGCCCCGAAAGGCGTCCGCGGCCGTAACAGCGACAATACGAAAATCCGCGAGTATCTCGGCTGGGAACCGAGCATCCGCCTCCGCGACGGAATGGAGAAGACCTACGCGTGGATCCGGGAAGAGATGACGGGCCGATAACCGCTCAAAGTGAAAACGGCGCCTACCGTTTTCCGTTTGAGCAGGTTACCTACGCCTGCACCCGCCCCCACCGAATTTAACCCGGTGGAGCAATGATTGACGGCTAATCTTAGCTGGCAATCATCGCTCCACCGACACAAGGTCGGCGGTGGCGTTTGCAGTCTGACTTCACCCATTGAATCTGATGTATACCGTCAATAAGAGTTTGCTGGCCCTTCTGCTGATTGCCGCCGTCTGCCTGGGCGGCCTGGTCCATTGGGTACACGGAGTGCAGAACCGCCGCCATGCCGACTTCTTTCTCCAGCGAGCGCGGACGGCCAAAGTGGAGGAAAGGCCCGAGGAAGCGGTCGAAGAATTCCGCCGCTATCTCCGCTTGGCCCCGGGCGACGCCGCCGCCCGTGCCGAGTTGGGCCTGTTGCTCGCCGAGCATTCGCGTTGGGCTGAAGCGTTTACGACGCTGGAGGAGACGCTGCGGCAGGCGCCCGACCGTCAGGACGTTCGTCGTAAACTGGCTGAAGTGGCGATCCGGTTGCGGAGGCCGTCGGACGCCGCATCGCATCTGGCAATCCTGATCGACCGATCGCCGGACGACTCGGAACTCTGTGAACTGCTCGCCGCCACGCTGGCCGCCCGCGGGAACGATTCCTCCGCGGTGGACGCCCTGAAGACGGCGGTCGAAAAGGATCCCGATCGGTTGAGCGCTTACCTCGCCCTGAGCAACCTGCTGCGGGCAAAGCTCGGCCGCCCGGCGGAGGCCGACCAGTGGATGGACAAGGCGGTGCAGGCAAACCCGTCGTCGCCGGATGCGCATTGCCTTCGCGGAGAATACCGCCTGCGGACCGGCCGCCTGGAGCAGGCCGAGGCCGATGCCGCCGCAGCGCTGCGACTCGCGCCGGATCTGCCCGCCGCGCTGCGCCTGGCGGCCCAGTGCGCCTCGGAAGCCGGGCGTTATGACGAAGCCCGCGCCCATGGTCGGTGGGGCCTCCAGCAGGATCCGGAAGATCAGCGGATGCGGATGATCCTGGCCGATGCGGAGTTGAGTGGCGGGAATCTGGACGGGGCGGTCGCCACGGTTCGCGAGGGGCTGCGGTCCGGCCCCGGCGACGCCGCGCTGCTACACAGCCTGGCGATGATCCTCATGGGCGGCGGGAAAACGGCGGAAGCCGCCACCGTCATCGAGCAACTCGACCAGATGCGTTATCCCAAGCCGCTGGTGGCGCTGCTGGAGGCGATGCGGGCCTATCATGAAGGTCGCTGGGTGGCGGCTCGCGACGGGTTGGAAAAGGTCCGCAAGCAGCTTGGCCCGTTCCCGGACCTGGCCCGGCAGGCGGAATATCACCTGGCCGAATGCCACGCCCGGCTTGGGCAACGCGATCAGCAACTTGCCGCTTATCGTCGGACTTTGGCCATCCAGCGCGACTTCACCGCCGCCCGTCTGAAAATGGCGGAGTTGCTGTTTGCGGAGGGGGAGATCGACGAGGCGCTGGCCCTGCACCGGCAGACGATGCAGGCCAAAGCTGCCCCGGCCAGCGGCTGGCTCCTTTGGGCCCGCCTGTTGCTGGCCGACACCCTGCGCCGGCCGCCCGCCGAGCGGGATTGGACGGAAATGGAGTCGGTGCTTAAGCAGGCGCCGGA
The DNA here is from genome assembly GCA_012728855.1 of Rhodopirellula sp. GTDB lineage: Bacteria > Planctomycetota > Planctomycetia > Pirellulales > Thermoguttaceae > JABWBD01. The sequence continues at coordinate 3,791 of JAAYEH010000681.1, forward strand.
AGAACAGACCGAAGCTTTGGAGTGGACTCTTCTCCGCGCCGATGTCCTGGCCCTGCAAGGTTCGTCGGAGGAAGCGGAGAAGCTGCTGGCGAAAGCTTGCCAGGACGATCCTTCGCAGGTCGGAGCGTGGGCGGCGCGTCTTGTTTTTGCCGAACGGCGCAAGGCATGGGAGGAGGTCGAGCGTCTGATGGACGAGGCGGCCGAACATTGTGGCGACCGCGCCCCCCTGCGGCTCGCTCGTCTACGGCAGGCGAGTGTGCGGGAACCGGCTTCTGTTCCGAAACTCTTGGAGACCTTGGCTGCCGACACGGAGAGTCTCTCGCCAGCGGAGCGTGTGCAACTCTGGCGAGGATTGCTCAGCGTCGCCACAGCGTACAAAGCCTGGCCGCAATCGTTGCGGCTCTGTGAGGAGTTGAGCCGCGAAATGCCGCAGGATGTGGGCGCTCGTGCCGTCCAAATCGATGCCGCCTCTCACGCCGGCGACCTGGACACCCTCAACCGCGCCCTGGCGGCGGTTCGCCAACTGGAGGGGCCAAGCGCGCTATGGCATTACGGCGAGGCCATGCGGATCGAGCTTGCAGCCGGAGAGGCAAATCCCGCACAAATGGCCGCCGCGCTGGCGCACCTGTCCGAGGCGCATGCCTTGCGGCCCGACTGGCCGTTGCCGCTTCTGGCTTCCGCGGCGATCCATCGCAAACAAGGAGATCTGGCCCAAGCCGCAGACGAGTGCCGGCAGGCGATCGAGTTGGGCGTGCGGGATCCCGATGTAATCCGGTCGACCGTCAACCTCCTTTACCAACAGGGACAATTCGACGACGCCTATCAACTGCTCCGGCGGATCGAGTCGCAGCAGCCGGGCATTACCCAGTCGATGGGCCGCGTCGGCTCCGAACTCAGCCTTCGTCATGCCGACCTTTCCGCCGCAGTCACGGCAGCCCGCGCGGCGGCGAAGGATTCCAGCGATCCTCAGGACTTCCTCTGGCTCGGGCAGGTGCTTGCCGTAGCTGCTGCCGGCGCCGGTTCGGCAGGCGAAGGCTCTTCGGCCGCCGACACCCTGCAGGAGGCGGAAAAGGCACTGCGTCACGGGCTGGGACTCGACCCCGCGCGGCCGGCGGCCTGGGTGTTGCTGGTGCGGTTTTTGGCCGGTGCCGGCAGGAAGGACGACGCCGAAGCAACCATCAAGAGGGCGGAAGACTCGCTCGAGCGCGAAGGCCGGCTACTCGCATTGGCGCAATGCTACAAAGCGATCGGCCTGATCGCGAAAGCGGAAGACTGTTATCGACAGGCGGTTGCCGACCGTCCGAACGACCCCGTGGTTTTGCGAAGCGCGGCGGAGTTCTACTTGCAGCAGAACCAGCCTCGGCAGGCCAAGGAGAGTGTGGAAAAGATGCTGCGGCTGGGCGAGAAGCTGAAGACCTCCGACACCCATTGGGCGAGGCGCAGCATGGCCGTGCTGATGCTCGAGGGCGGCTATCGCAACTTGCTTCCGGCAATCGCACTGGTGGACCGGAATCTCCAGTCACCGCAGGCGGCCAACGAGGACCGATGCGTGAAGGCGATGCTGTTGGCCTCGCACCCGCGGTTGGAAGAGCGTCGCCAGTCGGTTCGCATGCTGGAGGAGGTGCTCCGCCAGGACCGCTCGCTGAGCAGGTATCGATTGGTGGCGGCCGACGTCTACCGCAAGCTGGGAGACTGGGGCGGCGAGGCCCGCCACATGCGTGATTTTCTGGCGTCGAATCCTTCTCATCCCGCCGCACTGGCCGCCTATGTGCGAGGAATGTTGCAGCACAACGAACTGACCGACGCGGCCGAGTGGATCAACCGACTCGAGCGGACCGCCCCCGACTCGCTGGAGACGGCCCGGCTGCGTCTGGTGTGGCTGCTGAAGCGAGGCGAGTACGACAAAGCGACGAAGCGGCTCACCGCAATCCGGTTCAACAAGGAGGATTCCGGTCCGGCTGTCGCCGACTCTGGCCCTTCAAAGCTCGCCCGCCAGCTTCCGGATCTGCTGGCGGCACTCGCCCCGGCGGCGGCCGAGTGTCGGCACGACGCCAAGGCGGCCTCTTTCCTGGCGGCGGCGGAGAAGATGTTGCGCGAGTTGGCGGCGGTCGATCCTGCGAAGGCGATGGCCCTTGCCGGTTGGCTCGCGCACCTAGGGCGGACCGGCGAGAGCCTCGAAGTTGTCGAGCGCTATGGGCCGACGCCCCCACCGCAGCCGCTACAGCAGACACTGTTGAAATTGCAGACCGCCTGCTTGAAACAGCCCGCGCTGGCAGAGCGGATGCTGAAGCTGGTCGGCGATTTAAGCGTTCGATTCGATCGGCCGACGGCGTTTTTGTTGATCCAGGCGGAGTTGGAGACGGCGCTAGGCCACTACCAGGAAGCGGAGAACCGCTACCGCGAGGCCGTACAGAAGCAGCCCAGCAACGTGGTCGCCTGCAATAACCTGGCCGTGCTGCTTGCCTTGCAGAAGAAAGACCTGGACGAAGCGCTCAAGCTGGTCTCGGTGGCGATGGAGGAAGCGGGCCCGTTGGCCACGCTTCGAGACAGCCTGGCGGTCGTCCATCTCGCCCGCGGCAACGCGCAGGCCGCGGTGGAGGAACTCGACGCCGCTATCGCCGACGATCCGGCGGCAATTTTCTGGTTTCACCGCGCGTTAGTCCAAGACCGGTTGGGCCAGCCCGAGGCGGCCGTCGCTGCTCTGAAAAAAGCGGAAGAACTCGCTGAGGGGCCGGTCGAGGTACACCCGCTGGAGCGGCCGGAGTACGAACGTCTGCGGGCAGCCGTTATTCGTCCTTCGACTTCATCGTCTTGATCATATTGATCGTGCCCTCGGTCATATCCATCACTTGGACTCCTTCGGGCGGGGTGAATTCGAACGTGCCCGCCGGCACGTCGATGCCCAGTTTGATGTTTTCGTAGGTCTGCGAGAGCATCTCGTTGTCCTTCTCGTCGAGCATCACCATCTTGTGCAAGACCCCGTCCTCCGCCCCGACCCACACCTGCATTTTCGCGGGCTGAAAGGGAACTTTCGACATGCCGGCGGTTTGGGGCGAGCCCTCGAACACGTAGGTCTTCGCGCCGTCGGATTCTTCCGTCCGCAGTAGCTTGATGCTATCGGGCTGAAGCCCTTTGAGCGGCTGCGTGATGTCGCCCGACTGCTGCTGTGCGGCATCCTCCTTGCCGGTCGCCGCGGCCAGCTTCGCGACGTCGATCTTGCTGACCATTTTCATGGTCGGCTGATAGGTCCAAATCGTGGCGCCGTCGGAGACGATGATCTGGTCCATCTTCATCATGCCCAGGTCGGTCGAAATCTTCATCCGCATTTTGCCGGGTTTTGCGAAGACCACGTCGCCTTCCATGTTGATCTTCCGGCCCATCATCGTGGTCGCCATCTTCAGGTCGGCCCGGCCGGTTTCCACCGACTCCACTTTGCTCTTCAGCTTTTCGATCACCTGTTCGGCGGTTTCCTCGGCCCGGAGGTTGGTGGGGGGTAAGGTCAGAGCCAACACACCGATGCCGAGAGAAAGGTAGCAGCGCGTCGCACTCATCGCGGGTCTCCTATGGGAAAAGACTGGCATGATTCAAAAGCGGGGACAGGCACCTCGCCGAACCGTGCTCTTTCACCGGCAGAAGCTATTTGGCTCGGAGCCAGTCCCCGTTTTTGAACCATGCCAAAAGACTCGAAACCGGAAATGTTATTCTTTCTTTGCCGCTCGGTTCTTCGGACCGAGCGGCAAAGGAAGAATAACCGCGTGCGCGCGGCGTTCTTAGCTGCCAATCATCGCTCCACCGGGGTGAACCCGGTGGCGGCGTTCTTGAGGAAATACCAGTCCTTACGATAACAGAAATTCGCTCGGCGATCGCAGTTCTTGGATTCCGCGGCGGGAACCGTTCTCCGTTTCACTCATCGCACGCTGGTTGGTGGGCGATCAACGGCAGGACGACACGAAGCAGAGTGCCTTCTCCCGGCCGGCTCCGGATTTTCATCTTGCCGCCGAGCAGTCGCGTTCGCTCTCGGATCCCTTCCAGGCCGAAACGATTTTCTGCCACGCAAGCCGGATCGAAACCGACACCCCAGTCTTGCACTTCCAGACGCAGTTCGTCCTGCTCTTGAACGAGGGCCAAGCGCACCTTCTCGCTGCGGCTGTGCTTGCTGGCGTTGGCCAGCGCCTCCTGGGCGATGCGGTAGATGGCGTTTTCCAGCACCGGCGGCAAGCGTTCGAAGGAGACCTGGCTGTGCAATTCGATGCTGGGGCCGTGCGCTGTTTGCTGTTCGTGGACGAGGTGTGCGATGGCGGCGACGATTCCCGACTCGTCGAGGATCGGCGGTCGTACCCCGCTGATCAACCGCCTGGCCTCGAAATGCGCCTGCCGCAGCATCTGCAGGCCCGCGTCATAGGCCGTTTTCGCCTGATCCGGCCGGTGCTGTCTGAGATGCTCGGCGGTCTGCAACTGCATCATCGCGGCGGCCAAATGCTGCGCCAGGCCGTCGTGGATGTCGTAGGCGATCAGTTGACGCTCGTGATCGCCGGCCCGCAGCATGTGTTCGAGGGTCCGCCGTTCGCGCTGTAGCGCCTCCTCGGCCTGTTTGCGCTCGGTGATGTCGCGAAATAGCGCGAGCAGGCATGGCCGCCCTTCGTGAAGGATGCGGTTGCCGGTGATGTCGGCATAGAAAATGCTGCCGTCCTTGCACAAAACAGGCCGATTCTCGTTGATCGTAACCCGCCCTTCCGCCGCCGCCTGAAACCGTTGCAGATCGTCCGGCACGACTTCAGGCGGATGGATGTCGGGGACCGATTTCTGCAACAACTCATCCTCGGAGTAACCGAGCATCCGGCACAACGAAGCGTTGACGCGGACGAACCGCTTGGTAGCGATATCGGTGATGAGGATCCCTTCGATGGTTCCGTCGTAGATCGTCTGGAGTTCTTCCAGGCGATGCTGCAACGCTTTCTGGGCCTCCTTGCGCCGGCTGACGTCGCGGATGACCGCCATCACCGCCGTTGGTTCGCCGTTCGGGTCGTCACAGACCACAGCCGAGGTTATCTCGCAGGCGAAGCGGGTGCCGTCCGCGCGCACCGCGATGTACTCGTCGGTGCGCCGGTTCTTTCGTGCGCAGAGGTCGGCCAGATTCTCCCGCGCTCGCCGGCGATCCTCCTCCACGACCAGGCGCATCGCATCATGGCCGCACAGTTCTTCGGGGCTGCGAGCGCCCTGCAATTCGACGGCGCGAGAAGATGCAAAAAGGATCCGCCCCTCGGAGTCCATCATCACCACGGCGTCGGGACATGCCTCCAGCAGCGTCCGAAACGTCGCTTCGCTTTGGCGGAGCGCGTCTTCAAGCCGCTTTCGCTCGGTTATGTCGCGCCCCACCGACTGGATCTCGACGACACGGTCGCCGGCGTCGAAGACGGCACGGTTGATCCACTGCTGCCAACGGATCTCGCCGGTCGGCAGCATGACGCGCTCCTCGTTCTCCACGACCGGCGCGCTGCGGCAGAGCGATTGAAGCCGATCGCGCGTTTGCGATCGGTCCGCCTCGCTCACCAGTGAGAGGAGGCTGCTGCCGACGAGTTCCTCCCGAGCCTTGCCGAAGTAACGGCAGTAGGCGTCGTTGACATAAATCAAAACGGTGTCCGGCGTAAAACGGGCAATGAGTTCCCTCTGGTTCTCGACAATTGCCCGATAGTAGGGCTCGGACCAATTTGGATGTTCTTCGCCGGGCATCAAACCACTTCGCCGAGGGTTAGATTTCCGTCCAACGGCCGGGGATCGGCAGAGGGAACTGGCCGTTCTCGTCGGCCTTGACCGGCGGAGGGCTGTCGGGGGTGAGCTTGTCGAGGTAGTCGCAGAACTGGAAGTCGGACTTCATCATCTCGTCCCAGGTCACCTCCTGGCCGGTATGACAAGCGGCGCGGCCCATCAGCGTGGTGAGGTCGGAGTAGACCGCGCGCTTGGCCTCGTTATGCGGCCGATCGTTGCGGATGCTGTCGATAAAGTGGTTCCACTCGTACTGCCAGGGGCTGAAGGCGTCGTCGGTGGGAGTCCAGGCGATGTTCTCGTCGTTGATCCTTTGATCCTTGAACATGTGGACGGTGGCGGCGTGGATGTTGCCGGAGAACTGGGCAGCGCACTTGGCGCCGTGGATGTAGGTGGCGAAGTCGCTGCGGGTGTTGTCGATCCGCCGGAAACCGCAGAACGCCTTGGCGCCGTCGGCGAAGGTGTATTCGATGGAATAGACGTCGATGTTCTGACCGCAGTCGTCGCTCTGGGGCACGCGCCCGCCCATCCCGATGGCGGAGACCGGCCAGGCGTCTTTGATCCAGCAGCATTCGTCGATCTGGTGAATGAGATAATCGACCATGTGCCCGGAGCCGATCCAGTAAAGATGAATCCGGCCGAACTGGAGTTGGTCCATCATGTTGTTCGATTTTTCGCCCTGACTGCGGAGCCAGCCGGCGCCGCCGAGGCGGTTGGCGCGGATCAGCGGGATATCACCCATCTCTCCGCCGCGAATCTTGTCGATCAGCGCCTGGCGGGCAGGGGAGTGGCGGCATTGCAGGCCCGCGGCGATCTTGACGTTCTTCTTCTCGGCCTCCTCGCCCGCGCGGAGCAGCCGCTTCAGCCCGCCCGGATCCGGCGAGAACGGCTTCTCCATGAAGACGTTGATCCCCTTCTTGACGGCGTACTCGACGTGGACCGGCCGGATGTAGGCGCGGGTGGTACACATGGCGATGTCGCCGGGCTTGAGCAGGTCGATGGCTTTGCGATAGGCGTCGAAACCGAGGAACTTGCGGTCGTCGGGAACATCGACCTTGTCGGGAAACTTCTCCTTTAGCGCCTTGTGCGACGCGTTCATGCGGCCCTCGAGAAGATCGGCCATCGCGTAGAGCTTGATCGGCCCGCCGTCGGGAACCGAGAGGGCGTCGCCCACGGCGCCGGACCCGCGTCCCCCGCAGCCGAGCAGAGCCAGGCGGATTGTGTTGTCTTCGCCCGCGTGTACCCGGGGCGTCAGTCCGCCGAGGACGGCGGCGCCGGCGGCGAGCGAGCCGGTCGATCGGAGGAACTGTCGGCGGGTGGAGCCCGATGCGTCGTTGGAGCGAGTCATGGCGGTATCCTGGGTTCGTGGAGAACGGACTGGAAAGGGGCAGCCCAACCTGGGCTGCCGCCGAGGTGGGTGGTGGATGAAACAGCGTGAAGTTCTCTTTTTACCAGACCTCCATCGCGCGACGCAAGACTTGGGGCATGGTCCAAAAACGGGGACAGGCACCCCGCCGAACCGTGTTTTTTCACCGGCAGAAGCTATTTGGCTCGGAGCCAGTCCCCGTTTTTGAACCATGCCAGACTCTGCCGGGCAAAAAGCGGTTGGTGGCGGCCGGCCGGATGGGTCGGTATATTCGATGCCATCCGTGCTATGAGACCAACTGGAAGAGAAAGTAGCGCGGATGGCAGAGCTGGGGCACGGATGAAGAACGCCCTACCATCCGCGCAGGAGAGCAAGACGTACCAAGAGCCTATCCCAAAACCTTGTCGGAGAGGGGGACAGGCACATTTTGCCCCGAAGACTCCGCAAAATGAGCCAGTCCCCGGCGGTTTTGGGATTGGCTCTAAGAGTGCAGCGAGAAGTATCATGAAACATTCAATTCTGGCAACGGTCCTGACGGCTCTCGCTTTCGGTCAAGCGGCCGGCGGACAGCCGCAGTCGCTTCCCCAAGCAAGCCCCGAACATCTGCCGCGTTGGCGCGGGTTCAACCTGCTCGAGAAATTCCAGCGCGACCGCAACGGTCCGTTTCAAGAGGAGGATTTCCGGCTGATCCACGAGTTGGGCTTCAACTTCGTCCGCCTGCCGATGGATTACCGCTGCTGGATTCGCGACAACGACTGGACCCAGTTCAACGAGCCGTCGCTGCGTGAAATCGACGAGGCGGTCGGTTGGGGCGGAAAGTACGGCATCCACGTGCTGATCAATTTCCACCGCGCCCCCGGATACACGGTCGCCAGACCGGCCGAGTCCAAGAGCCTCTGGACCGATCCCGAAGCACAGCGGGTATGCGCGATGCACTGGGCGGCCTTCGCGCGGCGGTATCGCGGCATTGCCAATGAGCGGTTGAGCTTCAACCTGTTCAACGAACCGGCGCATGTCGAGCCGGAGGTCTATCTCGAAGTCGTCAAGAAGATCGCGGCGGCCATCCGCGCGGAGGATCCCGACCGACTGATCATTTCCGACGGGTTGCAGTGGGGACGCTTTCCTATCCCCGAGTTGGCCGAGTTGAAGATCGCGCAGGCGACCCGCGGGTACACGCCGATGGACATCACGCATTACCGGGCGAGCTGGGTTTCCGGCGCCGATCAGTATCCCGTCCCCGCCTGGCCGAGGCCGCAGGCCAATGGCACGCTCTACGCGCCGCACAAGGGCGGCATGAAGCCCGAATCGCTCCAGCCGCTGGTGATCGAAGGGCCGTTGGAAACGGAGACCGTCCTCCGCCTGCATGTCATGACCGTTTCCTCTCAGGCCACACTTGTGGCGAGGGCTGATGGCAAGGATATTTGGGAGAAGCATTTCCCCTGCGGGCCGGGCGACGGTGAGTGGAAACAGTCGGAGTTCCAGCCGCAATGGAAAATCTACCGCGCCGCCTACGATCGCGACTACGAAGTACCGGTTCCGGCCGGCACGAAGCGGATCGAGATTGCGGTTACCGGGGGGGACTGGTTGACGCTTACGGAAATTGGGCTGAAACGTGCCGGCGCGGAGGAAGACGTGCTTACCTTGCGGGCCGATTGGGACGAACCGCCCGCGACGGTCCGCTACATGCCGGCGGCGGAAAGCGGCCGTTTTGTCAGCGGCACGATGGAAAACCGCCAGTGGCTCTGGGAGACGGCGATCATCCCTTGGAAAGAGGCGAGGGAGAAAGGAATCGGAGTGATGGTCGGCGAGTTCGGCTGCCACAACCGGACACCGCACGACGTGGTGCTGGCGTGGATGGAGGATTGCCTGGCGAACTGGCGCGAGGCGGGCTTCGGTTGGGCGCTATGGAACTTCCGCGGTTCGTTCGGAGTGCTCGACAGCGGCCGGGCAGATGTCGAATATGAGGATTTCCACGGACACCAACTCGACCGCAAGATGCTCGACCTGCTGCAAAACTATTGAAGAATCTCGTGGAGGTTGCTTTGATGAAAGTCGCCCTTGTTTTTCCGCTGTTGGCCTGTGGTAGTTTATTGATCGCCGCAGGGCATGCTCCGGCCGAACCTGGAATTGCCGCGGGCGGAATGGTCGCCACCGTCCACCCGGCCGCTACCGACTCGGGCGTCGCGGCGCTCGGCGGCGGGGGCAATGCTATCGATGCGGCCATCGCCGCTGCATTGATGCTCGGCGTGGTGGACGGTCACAATTCCGGCATCGGCGGGGGCTGCTTTATCCTTGTTCACCTGGCTGACGGCAGGCAGGTGGCGATCGACGGCCGCGAAACGGCGCCCGCCAGAGCGCATCGCGACATGTTCCTCCGCGACGGGAAGCCCAATGCGGAACTGAGCCAGACGGGGCCGCTGGCCTCGGGAGTTCCGGGGGCGTTGGCGGCCTACGATCTGGCCGCCCGCGAGCACGGTCGGCTTCCGCTGCAGCAGGCGCTGTTGCGAGCCGCCGAGGTGGCCGAAAAGGGCTACGTCCTGGATGTGTCGGCGGCCAAGCGACTCAATGATCTTTCGGCTACGTTCGCAAGATTCGAGGGTTCCCGGGCAGTATTCTTGAAGTCGGATGGTTCCTCGCATGAAGCGGGGGAGCTGTTCCGGCAGCCCGATCTCGCCCGCACGTATCGCTCGCTGGCGGAAGACGGCATCGCGTGGTTTTACCAGGGGCCGTTTGCCAAGGCTTTGGAAGGCTGGATGGCAAGCAACGGCGGGTTGACGACCGCCAGCGACTTGGCAGCCTACCGGCCGCAAATGCGAGAGCCGATTCTTAGCACGTACCGGGGGTATGCGATTGTCGGTTTTCCACCGCCTAGCTCCGGAGGCGTGCATGTTGCTCAAATTCTCAACATCCTGGAGCATTTCGACCTCAAGGCGATTTACGGCCGTGATCCCGCGCAGTTCTATCACGTGATTGCCGAGGCAATGAAGCGGGCCTTTGCCGACCGTGCCTACTGGCTCGGCGATCCGGGCTTTGCCCAGGTGCCGCGAGGGCTGCTTGATAAACAATACGCCCGTGAACTGGCGCGGCAGATCAAACTCGATCGGGCGACTGAAGTCGCTTGTCACGGAGACCCACCGGCAGCCGGCAGCGATCATTTCTCGCGCCACACGACGCATATCGCCGCCGTCGATGCCGCGGGCAATTGGGTCGGGATCACGGCGACGGTCAACACTGCTTTTGGCTCCAAGGTGGTCGTGCCGGGAACAGGCGTTGTATTGAACAACCAGATGGACGACTTTTCGATCGCCCCGGGTGTTCCCAACTCAGCCGGCCTGGTTGGCGCGGAGGCCAACGCGGTTGCTCCGGGAAAACGCCCTTTGTCGAGCATGAGCCCGACCGTTGTCTTAGCGGACGACAAACCCTTGCTCACGCTCGGCGCGGCCGGCGGGCCGACGATCATCTCCCAAGTGGTGATGGCCCTGGTGTACCGGCTGGATCTGGACCGCGACCTGGCCGCTGCGGTGGGCGGCGTACGAGTGCATCAGCAGTGGCGGCCCGATGAGCTGCGGGTGCAGCCCACCATGGAAAAGGACTGGATCGCCGCCCTGGAAGGCATCGGGCATCACGTTCGCCGCGGCGGTTTCGGGATTTGCCAGGCGATCGAGCGACTGCCCGATGGACGGTTTCTGGGCGTGCATGACCCCAGAGTCGCGGGCAAGGCGGCGGGACCGTAAGGCGACCATCGCAGGATTATTAGGTTCTTCAGAGTTCCCGTGGGTAAAGACAGAGCATAACGGGGACGTTGGGATGTCGCCAACCAGTGCATCCCTGCGCCTGCCGATGGTCCGGCGACCTCGCATGGCTCTGGAAACCGGTGAACAGAGAAGAGGCACCGGTACTTTTGTCCGGAGTACCGGTGCCTCTTCTCTGTTGTCGCTCTTCCGCGGGAAAACGGACAAATCCACTGTCGAGAGGACCGTTTCCAGTAATTGTGAATCGCGCGAGGGAGCCCATGAATTCTGCGGAGGAGCCGTTATTCTCAGGGCGTTTGCGGAGCGTAGCGCGAGGCTAGCCGCCCGCAAGTCACAGCATGTCCAACGGATCCACGTCGGCGATCCATTGGATGTCGTCGGGCGGTTTCAGGCGGGGCCCGATTTCCCGGACCGCTTGACGGAGCCGATCGGCGTCGGAGCCCTGCATCTGGATCTGGAAGCGGTACTTGCCCCGTAGCTTGCTGAACGGCGCCGGGGCCGGTCCGAGCACTCGCTCTCCGCCGCCGGCTTGCTGGAAGGTTTTCGTTAATTCTTCCGCCAAACAAGCGGCGAACCGGGCGACCGCCTCCTCGGATTGCCCCCGAACGACGATGCGGATCATACGGGCGAACGGCGGATAGGACAGCATCTTGCGGATCGGCAACTCGCCGTCGGCGAAGGCCTGGTAATCATGGTGGACGGCCGCTTGAATCGCCGGATGATCGGGGTTGAGCGTCTGGACCAGAACCCGGCCCCCCTTCTCTCCACGCCCAGTTCGGCCCGCGACCTGGGTCACGAGGTGAAAAGTCCGCTCCGCGGCACGGAAGTCGGGCAAGTGCAGGGCCGTATCGGCGTTGATCACGCCGACGAGAGTGACGTTGGGGAAATCGAGCCCCTTGGCGATCATCTGGGTTCCCAGCAGGATCCGCACGCGTCCCTCGCGGAAGGCGCCGAGCGCCCGCTCGTGGGCGCCGCGTCCCTGCATCGTGTCGGTGTCCATTCGCAAACATGGGACGCCGGGGAAGCGGGTACGAACCTCCGCTTCCAGCCGCTGGGTACCGGTGCCGCTGTAGCGAATCCCCGCGAAATGGCATTGCGGACAGGCGCTGGGCGTGGGGATTTGGTGATCGCAGTAGTGGCACAGCGCCACGTCGAGGCTACGGTGGTGCGTCAGCGCAATATCGCAGTCGGGGCAGCGGACCACATTGCCGCAGGAAGGGCATTGGATGTGGGTGGAGAACCCCCGCCGATTCAGCAAGAGGATCACCTGGCCGCCGCGATCGAGCGCCTCGTGCATCGCGGCGTGCAGGTGCCGGCTGATCGAGCCGCGTGAATGGCGGGCGTGGTCGTCGGTGCGCAGATCGATGGTACCCACGGCCGGCAACGGGCGGTCCAACACCCGCCGTGGCATGTCGATCAGTCGGTAGACGCCCGTCTGCGCCCGGTGCCAACTCTCCAGCGACGGCGTGGCCGAACCGAGCACCAGCGGAACGTCTTCCGCCTCGGCGCGGGCGATGGCCACGTCGCGGGCGTGGTAGCGCGGCGCCGACTCCTGTTTGAACGACGATTCATGCTCCTCGTCGAGCACGATCAGCCCCAGGTGCGGCGTCGGCGCGAAGATCGCGCTGCGGGCGCCGACGACCACCTGCACGCCTCCTTCGGCGATCCGTTGCCACTGCCATTGGCGCTCGGCGTCGCTGAGGTGGCTGTGCAGTACGGCGACGTGGTCGAATCGCTCGCGGAATCGCTGCACCGTTTGCGGCGTGAGGCTGATTTCCGGCACCAGCACGATGGCCTGCCGGCCGAAACCGACCACCTCCTGAATCGCCCGGATGTAGACCTCGGTTTTGCCGCTGCCAGTGACGCCGTGGATCAACAGCGTCTGGTGCCGCCGGCCTTGCAGGGCCGCGAGAATCGCCTCCAGCGCGGTTTTTTGATCGGGGTTCAGCGCCAAGTCCCCTCGTCGTGGCGCCGACGCCTCGGTCATCGCCGTGAATTGCACCCGCCGCGCCTCGGCGCGGATCAAGCCCTTGCGGCGCAGCGCCGTGATCGGCGCCTCGGTGCAACCGGCCGCCCGTCCCAACTCGGTAATCGTCATCGGCTCATTCGCCGCCGAGAGAACCTTCAGCACCGCCGCTTGTTTCGGAGCGAGCTTCACGTCCTTGACCCGCTCCTGGAGATCACCGGCAACCGAAAGCAGGGTTGTCAGGCGCGTGCCTGCCTGGCCCCGCACCCCCGCGGGAACCACGGCATCGAGCACCTGCCCCCACGGGCAGAGATAGTGCTCGGCGATCCAACCGGTGAGCCGCAACATGGCGGGCGCCAGCAGACGGGTTGAGTCGACGACGCCGGACACCGGCTTCAGTTTTCTGCCGCCCGCAGCCTTCTGTTCCACTCGCACGCAGTACCCGGTGGCCGCCCGGTTGCCCCGGCCCAGCGGCACGCGAACCCGCTTGCCGACCTCGATCTCGTCCGCCAGCCGATCCGGCACCACGTAGTCGAATTCCCCCTCCGGGCCTTCGACGAAAACGATGGTGGCGGTGAGTTGTTCCGCGGCATCGTCGCACTGCCAGGCGGCGGGTTGGCGATCAAAAAGATCCCTCTGTCGTTCCGTCATCCAATTTCAACCATCCTAGCCACCCCACGGCGGTTCCGCTACGATAACCGCAATATCCCACCTCCCCGGAACCCTGGCAAGATGAAAGGCGATCGATGCGTCTGGGACTGTTCGGAGGCTCGTTTGACCCCGTCCATTTCGGCCATCTGCTGTTGGCGGAGTCGGCGCGGGAGCAATGCCGTCTGGACCGGATCCTGTTTCTGCCGGCGGCAGTGCCGCCTCACAAGCAGGGGCAACCGGCCGCGGCGGTCCGGCGGCGGATCGAGATGCTCCAGTTGGCCATCGGCGGGCACGAGGCATTTGCGGTCAGTGATATCGAGGCCCAACGCGGCGGAATCAGCTACACGATCGACAGTTTGCGCCATTTCCGCCAGGACGATCCCGAAGCCGATCTCTTCTTCCTGATGGGCGCCGACATGCTGCACGACCTGCCCAATTGGCGCGAGGCGGAAGAGGTCTGCCGGCTGGCGATCCCGCTGGTGGTCCGCCGCCCGGCAACGCCCGAGCCCGACTTTTCGGTCCTCCGCGGTGTAACGACCTCAAACCGGATCGAGTTGTTCCGGGAGCATCAGGTCGAGATGCCTCAAATCGGCATCAGCAGCACTGAGATCCGTCGCCGCATCGCCGCCGGCCGCAGCATTCGCTACTGGACACCGCGGGCGGTGGAGAAGTATATCCAGACCCAAGGGTTGTATCGATAGCCCCTTTTTGGAGTGCGCGTGACTCGTCACCGCTTTCTTTCCCTGTTTTTTCCTTTTCAACCATGGGCAAGGAGTCCAGGGGCTGCGAAGGTTCCAGGAACCTTAAGTCCCTCAGTTTTATGACAAACAACGCGTCACCAACAAGAGATTGCCCGGATCGCCCGACGCGCCCTCTCGTTCAGCGGGAGCGGTTTCCGATAGGGATCTTCGCTGGGCAACCTGGCTATGGCACTCGCCGTCGTCCAATCAGTACACAGAATGCCGGCACCAAGAGCGCCAAGCCGAAGACGCCGGCCGGCAGCAGGAAGAGCCAGATGGCGCCCAGGATCGCGGCCGCCCACGGCCAAGCCCGGTAGGCGACCGCGGCGGCGTCGGGGCGATTCAGACCGTGAATTGCGACGGCGGCCAGCGCCAGGCAGAAGCCGCCCCAGAGGATGGCCGTCAGACTGCGGGCCAGGTTGTCGTGGCGCGCGCGAACGACAAGACGCGGTTCGCCGTGGAGTTTGCGGAAATGGTGCGCGGTTCCCACGAAGGCGAGGTCCAAGTCGATCGACAAGTGGCCCGTCCCGACCGCCGGGGTGATGAATGCGACTTGCCCGTCCCGGGATGAGGGTTTCCCGCTTTGTTCTTCAACGGCCGGAGGCATGTCCGTTGCCACCGCTTGCCCCTTTACTTCCAATGCAGGTGAAGGTACTTGCGGCACGGCCTTTTCCGTTGTCGCGCCCGGTTCCTCGGGCATCGTTTGGAGCCGCTGGAGCTGCTCGGCCGCTTGCTCTCGCAACCTGCCGCGTTGCTCGGCACGGTCGCCGGCTTGATCCGGCGGTCGCTTCTGCGCCCCTTCCGCCACGACACTTTCGTCGCCCGTCACCTTCAGTTCGGAAAGCTTTTCAAGAATGTGTCCTGCAT
Source organism: Rhodopirellula sp. (assembly GCA_012728855.1). GTDB lineage: Bacteria > Planctomycetota > Planctomycetia > Pirellulales > Thermoguttaceae > JABWBD01. The sequence continues at coordinate 18,896 of JAAYEH010000681.1, forward strand.
CGCCCCCGGTCCGGTCGCTCGCCGCCGGCCCCGACTGCTGCCGGAAATAGTAGTTCGCATCGCCATCGCCTCGCGCGGCATCGACCTTCAGATCCTCCAAACGCTTGATGTCCAATTCAATCTGTTGCGATTGCTGTCGAACGTCGGCAGCGTTTCTCGCGTCGACCTCGGCGCTCTGTTGGGCATAGTCCTGCAAGGCGGAACCGATTTGCTTGAGATTGTACTTCGCTTTCGACCGTGCGGCCGACCCGCTCATGGAACTGGCCACCTGCACCATCTGCCTCATTTCATCGAGGAACGACAACTTCCGCTCCTGCTGCTGGTATGCCGCGGCGACTGCCTCCAGATTGCTCTCGCCTTTCACGAGACTCACCTGGTATTCGCGCGGCAAGAGCAGCGTCCAGAGCGTGCGCGAAACGGGCACATCGCTGAGGATGCGGGGCGCCGGCGGCCGCACTTCCGTCCAGAGCCGCAGCGGCGCTCCCAGATCGCCCGAGTAGATCAGGACGACCTTCGACGAAAAGTCGCCCGCCGAAGTCTTCTCCAGCGGTAGCAAGGTGACGGGCCGGCCCTGGCGAACGACGGTGGCCGGCCGCACCGGCTGACCGGAAACATGGACGGACCAAACCCGGCTCTTGGCCGGCAGTTCCAATTCGAGAAACTGCAAGGTGAAGTTGCGGATGTTGTAGGCGGCGCGAGCATGGTAGCGACCGTCGCTATGAACGACGGTCGTCAAGTCGGCGAGATTGATGCTGGCCACCAGCCCGGACTCCTGCTCTCGCACGCGGCGCCGCCATGCCAGATGGGCGGCTCCGTCAGCGATACGATACGCCGCGACGGCCTGGCGCCGCACCGGGTCCGTCAGACCCTCGGGCACCGCGTTGATCGATATGGATGTTGCGCCGCGCGTGGCGGTGGCGGCAATCTCATCCGCGGTCAAGTTTTCGAGGACGACGTAGCTTTGCGAGCGTTCCACGTCCAAAAGCCGCACGATGGCGGCCTGTACGGCGCCGTCGTCGGGCAGGGGGAGTGTCTGCATCAGTTGCAGCCGATAGCTGTCCCGAACCGGCTGCTGCAACTGGATCTGCCAGATGCGTTCGCCACCGGTTTGCTGGGAATGGATCTGTCGGATCTGCTCACCTTTCAACTCGACATCATCGCCGAGCCACGACGGGGTGGCAATGCGAAACCGCGACCGTCCGGCTTGCCGGATCTCGAAATCGACGTTGCTGATGTAGGCCACGGCGCCTTCGCGTACACTGACCACCGTGGTGACGCCGCCGTTGGACCGCGACGGCGCGGCGGACAGACGCAAGCGAAGGTCTTTCGGCGGAGAATCGTACTCAAAGGCATAGCGGACCTGGCCGCCGCCGGCCGGCCGCAAGTCGTCGGCCAGGGCGTCGGGATCGATCGCGCGGGCGCCGCCGTCGCGGACGAGGACGGCTTCCAGAGCGTCGTCGAGGTGAATTGCCAGTTGACCGCGGTGGGCCTCGATCTCTTCCACCGCGACGCCCGGCACGTCGAACTCCGCCTGGCTCGCGTCGCGGACCAGCGTCCCGTTCACCGCCAGATCCAGCTTTCCGATAGCCGGTTCGTTCAACGTCACTTTCAACCGCCGGCCCTCTTGGTCGCCATCGAGGAACCAGTCGGCTCCGGGAGGAACCTGCACTTGGGATACCCGCAGCGACGCCGGCAGCCGCAGCGCCAAGGACCGAAGCGGGGCGCCGCTGACGTGTGCCGTCAGCAGGCTTTGCAGCGTTGCCTGGCGCTCCGATATCGCGACAGACGTGCGGTCCGATACCTCCACCCTTGATTGAAGCCGCTCGACTTGCAGTTGCAGCCGCCACGGCCGCGAGGTGTAGCGATAGGCGGACAACAAGGCACAACCCTCGTCGGGTTTCTCGGGCAGTTCCAGTCCGACGTGGTTTATCTGATCCAATCGCTCCGTCCGGTCGACGCGGACGCGGAAATACTTCGCGCAACCGATCGCCACGTGCCCGGTTTCCCGAACCACGCCGATCGGCTCCGGCCCACGGATGTCGATGGCCCCCGTCATTTCTCGGCCGTGGCGGAAACCATCGACGTCGACGGCGGCGGTCGAGAGTTCCGTCTTCAGGGAGACGACGAGTCGCCGCGCCGGAGGATCGGCCCCGGTGGCCTGATCGGATTCGATCGACCAATCGGCCACTTCCGCGCCCTGGACGCGACGCACGGCCAACTCGGACGGGATACGGAACTCGATCTTGTCGAGAGCCCCCTGCTGAACCCGATAATCGAACCTGCTCCGCAAGTGGACACCCGAGTCGAGCACCTCGACCAGAAGTGACTGATCCACGTGGACTAATTGATCCGCGCTGGCCTCCACTTGCCTCGGCTGCCAACGGATGGAGAGATCGCCGGCGGCGCCGAGTGGGATACTGACCAGGTCGCCCCGCGGTTCGTCCGCCGCGCGCCGTTCGCCGGGAGCCGCGGTCTGCCGCCGCCAGCCGCCGGGACATCCGCCGACCTGAACGTCCAAATCATCGGCCGGCAGTTGAAACAGCAGACGTCCGGAAGGCACGGCGCCCAGAGGCACCATCATCTGCCCGGTTGCGCCCAATCGACGCACCGGCACGTTGAAGCGGACGTCGACCACCTGCGGGCCGGGTTCTGCGAGGTAGATCGCCGTCGGACCGCCCTCGGCGAGTGTGGCGGGACGGCCGTTGATCTCAATCTTCTCCCAGGCGACTCCGCCGAGCGGCAGCGTGACGGAAACCCAGCGATCGTCGAAATGGTGAACGACCAGCCGGCCGTCGAAGCGAGCGACGTCGCTCTGAAGCACGCCGGTGTACTCGGCGTGACTGACAACCGCTCGGACATCGGGGCCGGCGATCTCGGGCTTCTCCGGATGGGCCTGTTTCCACAGCCGCAGAAACTCGTCGTGCGGCAGGTAGACCTGCGTCTGCTGCAACGGTTTGCCGTCGTCGGTGTCGTAGGGAATAAAGAGGGTGAGGTTGGGAGAAGGAGATTGTGGGGGATCGGGCGTTTTATCGGCAATTGCTGCGGGCCGCGCGGGCATGTTCGCGGGGTTGGGTTTGTTCGGGGCGGGTGGAATAAATTCCACCCTACCTGGCGGCGGGGTCGCGCTGGAGGGTTCGTCGGCCAGACTCGCGTCCGTTAGCAGAAGACTGGCGCCGATTGCCAGCGCCGCGGCCGTGGATGTGCCGCCGGACATCGCGACCGAGGAGTTCACTCTCAAAACTGCCCACAAACACCCTGCCGCCACGGCGCCCAACAACATTCCGTCGAGCAGTGGAGTCCAAGCCAACGGAACAAGCCCCGATAAGCCGACCGGCAAAGTGAGCGCGATTACCAGTGCCATGGCCTGGCGGGGACCGGAGAGGCGTCGCCCGATCCAGGCAGCCAGTGCCGCGGCGGCAACCATCCAGCATTGCAGCAAGAATGCAAAAGTTCGATCCTGAAGGCCGAGCACCAGTTCTCCCGATCCGGTCTCGCGACGAAACCGGATCGCTTCCGGCCCATCCGTCTCCAGCGCCACGCGGAGCGAAAGCCTTGCGCCTGTACCGCTTGGAACGGGCGATTGTGCCGGCGCCCGGGACGACGGCTTCTCTTGCGGCGACTCTGGCGCCGGCCCCAGCGGTTCGGCTTCCGCAGCGGTTGCCACCTCCGCTTTCGTGTCGGCCTTGTCGACGTATTCGTCTTCGACGTGATCTCTGCCGGCGGCGGTGGCCATATGGCGAAGGAAATGTGGTTCGGTGGTCGTGGCGACATAGCGAACGGACCCGTCCGCCAGCAGAAACACTCCTCCGCCGGGATGGTGACTCCAGGTTTTCTTTTGAATCCAGTCGTCGATTCGCCGCGCCGTGCCGCTGCCGCCCGCGAACCAGGGGCCGCCGTCGACGACTTCCGCTACCATCACGGTGTTGGCGGCGCCGTCGACGATCTCACCCAGAGCCAGCCCACGGTCGAACCCGATGACCCCGCGCGTATCGCCGGAACCGTAGGTGGAATCGGCGCCGGTGACGGCCACGTAGGAGGTCTTGAGGAATCCTTCCAGCGTTGCCGACGGCGACGGATCGGACGGGCAGAACAGCGCGCTGGGAGAGATCTGGAGGACTGCCGCGTTGTGCGGGTGATCGCAGGGCAAATCGAGACGGAGCTTGTCGTACAGTGGCTGTTGTTCCAAGAAGGGCAGAATCGCCACCATCCAACTGAACTGCCGCTGGCGCGGCACATCGTAAGGTCCGATGGCGGCAGGGGGAAACTGCCCGTGGACATCGTGGTAATTGTGCAGCGCCAGACCAATCTGTTTGAGGTTGTTGGTACATTGCGACCGCCGCGCCGCTTCCCTCGCCGATTGTGTGGCCGGCAGCAACAGGGCGATCAGTATGCCGATTACGGCGATCACGACGAGAGTTTCGACCAACGTGCCCCCGCACCCCTTGCCGCTGCTGAGAAACGCGAAAAAGCCAGCTAGGACGATCGCGGCCACTAGGCCGCCGACCTTCCACGGCAGCATGGTTGTGCTCCGCACGGCAATCGATTCCGCCAGGCCGGTTACTAAGGCCGGACGCGTGAGCCGTGTCACTGGCTCAAAGTTCCCCTCGCTGGACACGAGGGCCATTTCCGCGGGCAGGTAGACATCCCAGGTCGTGCCCAACGTGGTGACGGCGATTTCCGGCGCCGCCTGGCGGATCGTTTGGGGCCGCAGACGCCGCAGGAATCCGCCGGCGGCCGGGCGACGACTGGTCGTTTCGTAGAGCAGAGTCAGCTCACGGGCGTTGGCGGCAAGATCGGACTGCCGGGCCGGCAAGGGGACAATGCAGGCGTTTTGTTGACGCCGCACCTCCACCGGTTCGCCGTCGAGCATCACGGTCCACAGGTCGGCGGTGTCGGGCAAAGTGATCGGCACCTGCTGCAGCGTGTGGCTTCGCAGTCGGAACCGCGCCTGGTGCCGCATCCGGCCCTCCTGCCCGGCGACGCTGGTGATTTCGGCCGATTCGCAGATGGCGCCGAGAACCGGTTCGGATGTGTGACGCGTGGCGGAGATCGTCAGCCGATACGGCAAACGTGGATACTGGTAAGCGGCGACGATCCGCTGACTGGGGGCGTAAGCTCTCGGTTTCCGCACGTCGGCCGGATCCAGGTCACGGAGGTTCTCCGGTCGGTAATCGATCTGCTGGTCGCCGGCCGCCTCCACGGCCACGATGCCGCTTTGACGCGCAACACCCTCAAGCGCCAGGACCGGAACCGTCACGGAAGCACCGACCTGGGCGGCCGATTTCGTGGTCGCATCGGCAGCGGCCTGCTGGGAAAGTGTCTGCGAGAAATCCACCGCCAGAGTCAGGTCGCCCGTCACGGACCGGTCCAAGACAATCTGCCACAAGAATCGTCGGCCGTCCGCTCCGCCGTCGCCCGCGAAGGGAGCATGCCGCTGTTCGATGACCCGCGCCGCCGAGTCGACCGCGGCGATTTGCACCTTCTCGCCAACGGCGGCCGGCAAAGTGAAACCGACTTGCCGGATTCTGCCGTGACGGACATGGAGGTCGAGTTGGTAGTGGACGTCGAGTTTGCCTCGGTCCAGCCGGACAAACGCGAGCGTTTCCGCCGAGACCTTCGCCGCTACGGTCCGGACCTGAAGCCGTCCGCTGACGCGGGCGTCGTCCTGGTAATGGTATTGCAGCGCCGTCCCCACATCCGCGACCGACGCGGCGGGCGATCGGTCGGCCGCCACCGGTTGCAAATCGTCGGACAAGTCGGACACCAGCAAATCGATGTCCGGCGGGGCTCGCACCAGCATCGTCCCTTCCACCTCGTCAGCGCCGACCAGTCGCAACTCGGGCAAAGGCACTTCACGGAAACCCTCGTCCTGCTCGAGCCAATCCCGGGGATGCTGGTGCGCGGTCAGTGAGATTTCCACCAACTTGCCCGGCTCCAAGGGCTGCTGCAAATCGAATCGCACCGATTGCAGCCGCTGATCGGCGGCTGTGTCGCCGGATTCCCACTTGGCGGCCTGGTCGCCACAGAGCAGCGACGTGATTTCCCAGCCTCGCGGCAACTGCATTTCGACATCGAACAGGGGCGCGTGGCGCGGCGAGATGGTGACTCCGCCGCGCAATTCCAGACCGGTGCGGTCGACTTCCACCAGGGTCGCCACCGATGCCTGCACGATCCGCCGCCGCGGCGTCACCCGCAGAGGCAATCGGAAGTTCTCGTCCCAGAAGGCAAACCCCAACGGATCGCCGCTGCCCGTCTCGGCGCCGCTCGCCGAGGCGCCTTCCAGCGACTCGGGCCGGATGCCGGCCATGTCGCCCACTTCAACGCGCAACGACGGCGAGGGATGCACCACGACTTTGCCGACATGTGCTGCGGCGTCGAGCAGCCTCAACGTTGGAACGGCCCACTCGTCGGCCACGGCGGGTGTCAAGGCGAGCAAACGAACGGCGCGGCGGCCGAGCACGGGCTTGTGGAAGGTCAGCGTGAGCGTCGACTTGCCGTCGTTCGGCTCTGCGGTAGTCCACTGATTGAGCTGCGGCGAATCGACCTCCGCAATCTCCACGGAATCGGGAACCTCAAGCTGAAAGGTGTCGGTGGCACGGGCGTAGACATCCAGATCGAGGACGGCTTCCCAGCGAAGCCCGGCCGGTTCGACGCGGACGGTCGAGCGGCTGTCGGCGAAGACCAGAGGCGTCCGATTGCCGCCCGCGGAGCAATCGGATATCAACAGCGGCGCCAGGCCCGTCTGCCCGACGGCGATGCGAAATGTCTGCAGCCCGTTCTCGCCGCCGTCGGATGGGAGCGCCGTTTCACCCAACTGCAGTCGCTTGCCTTCGTCAAGCCGAACCAGGATCTCCGATGCCGCTACCGGTGGCAATTTGAGTGTGGTCGCCAGATCCCCGCCCTTGCTCGCCAGGGGGGCCGCCATTTGAAGTTCCAGTTCGGCCTGGCCTTGTTCCTTGAGCAAGAGAAAGAGGGTTCCGTCGTCCTTCAAGCCGAGCCGGGCCGCTCGACCGCCCAATTGCGCCGACTCGATCGCCATTCCGCCGAAAGGTAGATCGACCGTCTGCCAGTCTCCCCGAAGTTTCGCGATCCGGATCCGCCCGCTGACACGCAACTGATGTTCGTCCAGGTGTGCCTCGTAATGGGCCTCGGCCAACACCGCATCCGCCGGCGGCAGCGCCTCGGTCTGTCCTCGACGCCGCGCTTCCCGCCACAGCGACAGGATCTTCTCGCGACGCATCAGTACGCCCTTGGACGGGCCGTCGAACAACACCTTCAATTGATCCGCCGGGATGTACACATGACGAATTCGCGGTGGCCCCTGCGCGATTTGGGAGTTGGCCGAAGAGGGAAGCAGCCCCAGCAGCGCGATGCCTATCCGAAGAAGCAATGGCGAAAGAAAAGAAACCGCCCGCCGGCACGACAGCAGATCGTTGTGGGGCAAGTTTGCGGCCTGCCTATTTTTCACGCCGATCAAAGGCAGGTTGCCAACCTGCCCCGCGGTGAGGCCAATTCGAAAAACGACTCCCGACCCCTTCGCGAGTTTCTGGCGGCTATCGGTTGTCATCGCCGCCTCCTTCCGCTTTGCCGGTCGCCTCCTCGGGACGATCCGCGGCAGGCGAGTCGCCAAATGGGCTTTTCCCGGCCGCGACAACTTCGGCAGGCAGCGGGGTCGCAAGTTCGGCGAACGGCGTCGATGCCGCGATTGCCGTGCGACGAGCGTACAACAGCCAGGCAACCAGCCAGATGGCGACCACACCGGCGATCCCCAGGCGCGCGGCCAGCAGCCAACTATAGACCGGCGACGGCCGAAACAGCCCAACAAACAGCAGGGCGAACACCATCACCAGTACCCAGAACACCTTCGTCTCCAGCGAGAACCTCGTCAGTCCGATTCCAATCGCCAGTACGAGCAGACTGCCGAGGGTGGTCATCGTGGGGATGTGCCAGTAGCCGGTTGTCAACTCCCGGGGACCGGTCAGGCTGCTGAACAGGTAGGTCGTGCCGCCCACCTGAAAGTCGAACGATGAGGCATCCTCGGTAAACCAACCGTCAGGATTGTCGGCCGCCTGGTTGATCGCGCGCGAGTCCCAAAGTCCGACGCCGATATGGCTGGTGTATCCACCGGGGTCGCCCACCAGGCGATAGTCCTGCGGCACCCAGAGACGCACGTACACCTTTTGAAACTTCACCCCTTCCTCGAACTGCGGAAGCGGCAGATGCAACTCGCCCGACGTATTCAGCCCTTCATCGCCAGGTGGCATCTCGTAGACCAGGGCGATCTCGAACGGTTCATCCGAGTCGGCCGCCCTCGCAACGTTGATGAAATACGCCTTATCCTCGGAATCTCCGGCCGCGGTGGCGGGCGCCTTCTCCGGGGCCACGGTCTGTCCCGCCACGCTGACGCCCAAGATGCGCGGGCTGCGAAGGCGAACCGCCAGACGCTGCCGCTCGCTCGACTTCAAATCGTATCGGGCGCGCACCGTTACCGGGCCGTCTTCCGTCACAACGGCCTCGATATACGCGCGGCGGACGATGGTTCTTACCACGTCTTGAAGCTCGTGTTTCGTCACACTCAGCGTCAATCCAGCCGGATGTTGGTAATAGCGGTAGGCCAGATACGGCTGGGTCGCGCCGGAGTGCTGCGAAAGTTCGCGGGGATCGATTTCCTCCAGTCCCGTCGCCGCCGACTCGATCGATAGGGCGCGATCCTTATGAACGGCGATTTCGCCGGTTTCCCGATCGGCGTCCAGCGCTCGGATAGGTTTCAGTTCGAACTGCGTACCCCGCTCGGGAATGGAAATCTTCTCATCGTACGTTGCGGTGAGCGCGACCCGGCCCAACGCTTCGGAATGCAAAACGATCGTCCATTCGACGGTGCCGTCGTCGCTCGCCTCGCCCGCCTTGCGACGCTCCTTGATGCCGTCTCCCTCGATTTGCAGGCGATCGGACGCGGCCGCGGGCACCGCCAGGCGGAACGTGTCGGTCCCGGCGAACTGAATTTGATAGTCCAGCGACGTAACAACCTGCACCACGTCTTCCTTGACGTGAGCGACCGTACCAACAAGAACCAACATTCGTCGCGGCCGCTCGGTAATCGCCTGCACGATACGGACCGGCCTCGTGACGAACGAAAACGCCGCGGCCAGCGTCGAACCAGCGGGCGGTTGCGGCTGGAACCCCCGCGACGCCAGTTCCTCGGGCGTGGCGGACCGCGCCGCCTCCAGTTGCGAGGCATCCGTTTTTACCTCCAGCGATTCCCGGGCAATCACGGCGACCAGACCCTGTTCACGTGTCGCATTGAGCGGCTCCAAGAGCGGCAGCGCCAATTCGCCGGCGGGTTTGTCGCGAGCCTGGCTGGCCGTGACATGGATCGCAAACTCGCCCAGCAGCTTCTTGGTGAAATAGACGGTCAGCGTTTGACCGTCCTTCGCGGAGGCAACTTCGAAACGCTCCATCGAGTCGGCGCGGACCTCGTCGACTTGAAACGCGCCCGGCAGCCGCAGCGCCAGCGAAAAGATCCCCGACCGCGACACCTCGCAACGAAACTGCCCGCGCGTGGTCACCCGCGCCTTGTCCAACAGCACCGAAAGATGGCTATCGACGATGATGCGGGGTTGCAGCGGGGAAGCGACCAGCGAGAGTGTGTGGTCGGGCCGGAAGAACTTGTAGAAAGTGCCGCCTACTTTCCGCAAGGTTTCCGGGGCATCGGCGGCGTCGATGCGCGTGATCGACTCACGCTCCACATATTCAAGGCCCACGTCTTCGGCGCTGCGGACGGCCAGAACCCCGCTTTCCCTCGCCGCGCCCACCGCGCGAACCTGTCCCACCCGAAAAGCCTCGTCGGGCAGCGGCATTTCGGTGCGCAGCTCGAGGCGAATCGTGTCGCTGGCCGGCGCGTGCAATCGCACCTTGACCTGCTGGCGGTCGTCGATCGTCTCGGTTTGCCAGTCGCGGAGTCCCCGCGACTGCACGTCAAGCAGCCGCTGGTCGGCCGGCAACTCGATCGTCAGTTCACCCAATGATCCGCGCAGGATCTGGTAGTCGAACAGCGCGTGAGTGTGGACAACGCCGTCGCCCACGTCGACGGCAATCGTATCGGTGACGTTCGCCAAGCCGGCAGCCTGGTCGGCACCGCCCGTCTTAGGTTGCCAACTGACGGTGAAGCGGGTGGCGGCCCCCAAAACCGCTCGTACCAGCGTGGCATCCTTCTCGCCAGGCCGCAGTTCCAAAGCCCGCTGCGGATCGACTTGCACCGCCAGATCCTTCTCCGGTATCACCAATTCCAGGTTGCTGACTCCCACGGCCGGACACTCGACCGTGAAGCTCCGTCCCTCGGTGGCCGACTTCACTGCCGTCATCAGACTGAGCTTGATCCGGTGTTTACCTTCTCCGTGGACGAGCAGTTCGTATTGCCCTTGGCCGACGCCGCGCAGCAGCACGGCTTCGTCTTCCGCCCGCGCCGAACCGATCGCGGCGTCGCCGAACTGCACCGGCAAACGAGCCCACTCGGCACCCAATACCTCGACGTCCAACGTCGCTTCCAGGTGGACCAGTTCGCCCTTGACCGTGCCGACATAGTCGGCATGTGTGATTACCCCGTTGACCGGCGGCTTGACGGGCGGTTGTACGGGCTGGACCAGCCGATCCCACATTTCCAGAAACTGCCCATAAGGGAGCACGATCGACGAATCCTCGTCTTCCAGCACGTCGCGCAACTTCTCGAAAGGAACGTAGATGACGTGTTCTTCGCGCTGCGGTGAGTCGCCGTCGGACGCTGTCTGGCCGGTCGTATTCTCAACGGCCGGCGGCGTGGCCGGTGGTCGCTCGGTATTGCCAGCCTGCGGAGTCGCGGGCGGCGGTTGGGCGGACATTGCGTCCTGTCTTGCGGAGAAGCCGGAAAACGCCAACAACAGGGCCAGAGCCGGTACGCAGACCCGCGACATAATCTTGCCTCCCAACGGGGGTTTCGTCGGGTGAGAATCTCACTTGCTGGATCCGGAAACGGGGACAGGCACCCTACCTCTTGTGCAAGCGCGAGACCAATACAACTACAGCCGGGAGCCAGTCCCCGTTTCCGGACAGCCTCTAGTAGATGAGCCGATCCGACAGCAAAGTGACGGGAGTTGTCGTCGCCGGTGTCCCTTTCCGGCGGCTGCAAGCCATTCTACTTCCGGGTCGCTCAGCAGTGCAACTGAGCAGCGGGGAAAAAATCACCGGCCTGCCACGAGGGCAGAAAACCAGCAGCCCGGCTGCTCAGGATCGGCAAATGAATGACTGTCGCGAAATCGACGTGGGAAGGTGCCGTCCCCGCCGTTGAAAAACCTCAGTGTCCTAATGGCGCAGATCAGAAGAATCGTGCGAGGAATTCCGGTACCCGCCCGTCCAACCAGAATCGCGGCGCCCACGGCCAGCGGCCCGAAACGAAGCCCAGGTGCCCGCCGTTGTCGCTTATTTCCAGGGTTACGTGGTCGGATACCGAGCGGATATCCGGGATCAGATGAGCAGGCACGAGCGGATCGTTACGGGCGTTGACGATGAGCGTGGGAACGGAAACGTATCCCAGCAAGGTGTCGCAACGGGTTCTGGCGTAGTAATCTTCGGCGCCGTCGAAACCGTTGAGCGGACCGGTCACGCGATCGTCGAACTTAAAGAAGGTGCTCAGACTTGGAATGTCGCTTTCCGTCAGTTTAAGTCCGATGTCGACGGCCTTCATCTTTCGCCGCAGATCGCGATGCAGACTGCCGAGCAGATGCCGTTGGTAAACGCGGGAAAACCCCTTCTCGATCTTCTTCGCAACGATGCCGAGGTGAAACGGCGCCGACACGCCGACCGCCGCTGCGATTGGTGGACTCTCACCGCACCGTCCGGTTTCACCGAGCCATTTCAGGCAGATGTTTGCACCGACGGAATAGCCGACCGCGCCGATCGGCGTATGCGGTTCCCGCTGATGAAGCACACGGACCAGGTAGTCCAGGTCGTAAGTCTTGCCACAGTGGTAGCTCTGAGGCAAGCGGTTCGGCTCGCCTCGGCCGCGGTAATTCAACAGCACGCCCCGCCAGCCACGGCCGACACATGCTCGCAACAAACGGCGGACGTAGGAGGAATCCAGGTCGCCTTGCAGCCCCGGCAACACGACGACGATCGGCCCACGGTCGCCCACCCAATCCAAATTGATGAAGTCGCCATCCGGCGTTTCGAGTTGTTCCAGCCGAGCGTGGAGGGGTATCTTTCGCGTCAGGCAGGACCAGAGCGTCTGGCCGTGTCCGCCTCGAAGCCACCACGCCGGCTTGAATGCCTTGTTGGACATAACGCAGTTCACTTGCTCTTCTCGCCGGTTTTTGCCGCCACAGCGGGCGGTGTTGCGGTCTTCCTGCGGCCTTCGACGGCCTGCAACTCCTGCCTTTGGCCCCATAGATAGAAGATGAAGCCCGCGATCACTCCGACGACCGTAGCCGAGAGGACGGCGGCGGCACTACTCGGGAAGCTGGAGTTCTCCGCGGCGGCTTGGGTGGTGAGGACGAGGCCCACCAGACTGATCAACAGTCCCAGGGCATCGGAGAGTATCTCGGCGGGACTGAATGCGAACTTGGCGAGGACCGCCAGTTTTCCGAGCGTCAGTTGGAGGGCGAAGCTGACCACGCCCGTCACCATCATCGCGAACGCAACCCAATGAAAAGCGGGAAAGGCGAACGCCTCCGCCAACCGGTAGATGGGCCGGAGAATACCCGCCGATACGTCCCTCGCCTGTTCGCTCTTGTCGACGGCGTCGGCCGCCGCGTCGGCCGTCTCTCGCGCACTTTCCAGAGTCTGGCGGGCCTTCTCCTCAAGACCGGCGTCGGACTGCTGCGACCAGGCGGGCGTTGCGATAGCCAATGCGACAGCAAGAGGTAGAGCAACTCTCGTGATGTGTGCCATGCTAACATCCTTTCAATAAAAACATCGCTTTTGTCTTCCCCAATCATCTCTTCGACGCGAACGACTATATCTTACGCTTGTCGGTGGCCGCAGGCCGCAAATTACTGGTAGGCCGGCCTGCTCCCACGGCGCGCTGCGGAACGAATCGCCGCGAGGTCCGGCACTTTGGCCGATGAATTCCCTTCTTCGGCGAGCGACCGATAAAAGCTTACCCGTTAATCAGCCCGGCTGCTCGGAAGCAGTCGGGCTGATGGGAATCGTCATGGGACGCCATCATCTGTCGTTTGCCTTGCCACGACCACCCCCCCTGTCGGCGTGTGTCGTGGCGTTGCCGCAGTCCGCTGTGCAGCATCGCACCATCGGAATTGCCGCACGTCGTCCGCCCAAGTGTCTTGTGCTGTGCCGTAGACCGCGGAGTACGGGAACCGCGACAAGCTGAGGTGGCGTCCCATGAGCTACTTGAATCGTGATCCGCCCCGGAGAATAATCTTCGCGCCGCTTCGGTCCGAATAACGGCGGACTTAGAGCCTATCCCAAAACCTTGGCGGAGAGGGGGACAGGCACATTTTGCTCCGAAGACTCCGCAAAATGAGCCAGTCCCCGGCGGTTTTGGGATAGGCTCTTAGTGGCGGGCGAAGAGGTTCGCCGCACGATGGAAGAAAAAGCTGCTTCGCAATCGTTTTTGCGTAGGCAGGAGAGTCCCTTTCCCTACTCACGGAGATGTACGGATGTTGAAGTCAATCTTTGCCTTGATGACGAGTGTTGCGATGCTGGCCATCGCCGCCATCGCGCAAGCCAATTGTGGTAATTGCGGCCCGAAAGCTGCTGATGCCGACAAGAGCGCCGCCGCGGCGTCGAGCGGTGGGAGCTGCAGTGCGGCAACCTGTGCCGCCGCCCAGTGCGGCACCAATAAGGGTTGTCCGGTTGCTGCCGCTATGGAGAGACTGCCTAAGTTGAGCTACGCCGTCGGCCAGAAGAGCACCTGCTGTCCTAAGGAAGCAGCCAAGCTTGCCAAGGAGTCGGGCGGCCATATCCATTTCGTTGTTGCCGGAAAAGAGTATGATTCAAAGCCGGAAGCCCAAACGGCTCTGATCGAAGCGACTGAGAAATTCGTCGACTCTTTCACCAAGCCCCACAAATGCTCGAAGAGCGGAAAGTTGACGCTGGCCGGTGCGGTCCAGAACTGTGATAAGTCAGCCGCGCAGACGGCCGAGCGGATGCAGCAAGCCATGGCGAAGGTCAAATTGACCTATGCCGTCGGGGAGAAGGAGTGTGGTTGTCCGGTGCGGGCCGCCGAGTTGGCCAAGGAAACGGGCAAGGAAAAGCTGTTCGTCGTCGGTGAAGAGAAGACCGGCTGCGAAAAGACCGCTCGGCTCAACCTTGCGCGAGCCAAATTCAGGGCTGCCGTCGAGGCCATGGTCCAGGCAGAGGCTGCGGCTCCCGCTGACGCGCCTTCCAAGGAATCCTGAGATCGGAGCCGAGTCAGTCGCCGTTCTTGCGATCCTTGACACGGACTGTTCGAGCCGCCGTGGCGAAGTTGCCGCGGCGGCTTATTCTTCTTGTCGCGTCGGGCTTCCTTCAGATACCGGAAGGAATAGAAAGGAGGAAAGAAAGCGGTGACAAGTCACGGGCACTCCAAGGGCGCCCAAAAAATGGCTCTTCCGCAGAATCTGTGGGCAAGTTCAAACCATTGACACTCAAGAACACCGAGATTTCTTGTCAATCTGACAGAAGCGGCACGTGGTTTTCCTGTATCGGAAAGACGGCAACAGAGAAGAGGAACCCGTACTCTGGGTTCAAGTACGGGTTCCTCTTCTCTGTTGCCGCATTTCCGCGGGATACGAACATGTCCACTGTTTCGATCACTGTCTCCACCGATTGGGAATCGCGCGAAGGTACCCACGAATTCTTCGGAGGAGCCAAAAAGATAGGCGCGCCTGCCGCTGGGTACGTGCCGCGTGCGTCTGCACGCTATTTGGGGGCGAGCGTTGGGATACGCCTCGGTTCCCCTCGAATGGCATCCGTCCGGCTGCGGTCGGCGCGCCGACAGGTTCGTTGGTAATACAGTCACGTTCTGTTCTGCGTGAGTCTCCTGGGTAATGAGGAATGTTGCCTGGGGCCGCGAGTTAGGCGGACGGGCCTGCCAATCCGTCACGCCGGTTCCGAGACATGGTTACTGCTGGAAAAGACGATGCCGGCGCTGGAGGGCGCTCAGTCGGCCGCTGGGCGCCCGGCAGGGAGGACCGGAACGTGCGAGCCGCATGTCGAAGACCAAGGTCCGCAAAGGCCGGACCCGTTGGGCGATAGGGATCATCAGCGTTGCCTCTTGAGGGAGGTTTTCTCAACCCGATGTCGCCGGTAGCCATCAGCGTGCGTGCCGCATCCGGTCGTTGCGTCCCCACTTCGGCAGCGACCGGTTCCGCCGGCGGCACATTCTCACCGCGCCGGCACGCACGCTGACGGCAGAACACGACGCGCGGCCACCTTCACCGCGTCGCTCGATCTCGCGTCGCTGTTCTCCGGACAGGAGGATATACACGACGCGGAAGAGAAGTCAAAAACAAATTCTCAAGGTTTTGGCAGTTCACGCCGAACTGCCAACGCTAACTCGATACCGCGTAAGACGCTGCACGAAAAAAGAATTTTCTCGCGGATGGGAAACTTCGAAAGCATCGGCGAAAACCGAGGCAATGCCAAGCAGGAGAATCGACGAACTTGCCGGTAACGGCAACAGTTCTCTCGGTTCGCCAAGGCTCACCAACGTCTTTTTCGGCGGACTCGCGCAATGCGATGTTCTTGCCGGCCGGCGACCGGATGGAACGCCCCATGGTGCGGCGGGACCGATGCGGACATGGACTCTTGCCCCGTCTTGGTTGTGACACCTGTTTTTCCGATGCCACGGACCGTTGAGACCGCTTGACGAGGAAGCAGGGGCGAGCCTACCATAATTGGTTCTACTCACTTCCCTGCAGAAATCGTCCTATGAAAACAGCCAAGGTCGCCATCGTCGGTTTCGGAACCATCGGATCGGGTGTCGCCCGGTTGCTCGTCGAGCAGCGCGAGCGGATTTCACGCCGTGCCGGCCGGCCCGTGGAACTGGCCTGCGTCGTCGATCCCGACATCAACCGCTGCCGAAATTTCACCCTTCCAAAAGGGGTGCTGACGCGTGACCTCTCCCGGGTAACACAGGATCCTGAGATCGAAGTCGCTGTTGAATTGGTGGGCGGGCTGGAGCCGGCGAGGACGATTGTGCTCGAACTGCTCCGTAGCGGTAAGAACGTTGTTACGGCGAACAAGGCCCTGCTGGCGGAGCATGGGCGGGAATTGTTCGATTGCGCCCGCCAGGCGGGGCGGTCGATCGCGTTGGAGGCCGCGGTCGGCGGCGGCATTCCGGTCATTGCCGCGATCGGACAAAGCCTGTCGGCCAACCAGATCGAATCGATCCGAGCGATTCTCAACGGCACCAGCAACTTCATTCTCACGCAAATGGAGGAGCATGACCGAGACTATGCCGCTTCGGTTGCCGAAGCCCAGCGATTGGGTTATGCCGAGGCGAATCCGGCAATGGATGTCAACGGCAGTGATGCCGCACAAAAACTTGCCATACTTGCCCACCTTGCCTTTGGTGCCCAAGTTAACTGGAAGAAAATCCCCCGGATCGGCATCGACACGGTTGACGTGGCCGACCTACGCTACGCGAAGGAGTTGGGCTATAGTATCAAGCTTTTGGCGGTCGCTCGGCTTGTGCCGGAAGGGTTGGAATTGCATGTATCTCCTACGTTGGTCCGGCACGGATCGCCTCTTGCGGAGGTCCGCGGCGCCTACAACGCGATTCGGATAATTGGCGATGCGGTGGGGCAGGTTTTTCTTCATGGGCTGGGCGCCGGACAGATGCCGACCGCTTCGGCCGTTGTCGCCGACGTCATCGACACGATCCTGGGTCGTACGGCGATCACGTTCGAAGCGTTGGGATTGTGGTCGGGCGACCGCGAGGCGCCGGTCACGGCAGGCGATCCCGACATGGCGCCGGGGCGTTTCTACCTGCGGTTCAACGTGGACGACACTCCCGGCGTGTTGGCGGAGTTGGCGGGTGTGCTGGGGCGGCATAAGATATCGATCGCCTCGGTGATTCAGCACGAGAGCGATGAAGAGGTCGATGGGGTTGTTTCGTTGGTGATCATGACCCATTCGGCCCTGGAGGGGGCGATGCGGCAGGCATTGGAGGAGATCGATCGGCTGGCGTGCGTTCACGAAATGACGGTTCGGATGCGCGTCAGCGACCTGCAGGAGTCGCATCGATGAAATATGCCATCGTGATCCCCGACGGCTGCGCGGATGAACCGCAAGAATCGCTCGGCGGGCAGACGCCGTTGGAGGCCGCCTATTTGCCGGCGATGGACGCCGTGGCCGCGGCCGGCGTGGTCGGCCGCGCGAACAATGTCCCGACGTCGTTGCCGCCCGGGTCGGACGTGGCGAATCTCAGTCTCCTCGGCTACAGCCCCTTGGAGCATTTCACCGGCCGTGCCCCTTTGGAGGCCGCCGCCCAGGGGATCGAATTGGGGCCGGGCGATTGGGCAGTTCGCTGCAACCTGGTGACCATCGAAGATCAATGCATGAGGGATTTCACCGCCGGACATATCTCCAGCGAAGAAGCCGCAGTCCTGATCGCCACCGCCGCGGAGCATCTCGGTTCCGACCGGCTGCAGTTCTACCCGGGCGTGAGCTATCGCAATCTGCTCGTTTATCGTGCAGGAAGCCAGTCGGCGCCTTTCACGCCGGATACCCGCACCACGCCGCCGCACGATCTCACGGACAAGTCGGTGCTCGACGACTATCCGCGGGGCCCCGGCTGCGACTTGCTCAGTCGGTTGATGAGCGACAGCGTTGGGCTGTTTGCCGATCATCCGGTGAATAGCGCTCGACGCAAAGCGGGGAAGCTGCCGGCGACGAGTATTTGGCTTTGGGGCTTGGGCAGCACGCCGCGACTGGCGCCGTTTTCTCAGCGGTACGGCAAGCGGGGGGCGATGATTACGGCGGTCGATCTCTTGCGGGGCTTGGCGGTACTGCTCGGCTGGCGGCGGATTGAAGTGCCCGGAGCGACCGGCTACACCGACACCGACTACGCTGCCAAAGGACGCTATGCCGTCGCCGCCCTGGACGACGTCGATGTGATTTGCGTCCACGTCGAGGCAACTGACGAAGCCTCGCACGAAGGGGACTTGGACGCTAAGATCAAAGCGCTGGAAGAAATCGACCACCATATCGTTGCTCCGCTCCATGAAGCGCTCAGCGCGAGGGGCGATTATCGCATCCTGGTCACTCCCGACCATCCGACACCGTTGCGAACCAAGACGCACAGCCACGGTTACGTCCCCTTTGCGATGGCCGGCGCCGGCGTCGAGCCGGACGAGGCGACTACGTATGACGATCCGACATCGAATCGATCGAAGCTCGTTTTTGACGAAGGCTGGAAGCTGATGCCCTACTTTTTGGGAGATCAAGCCTTTTCCTAACCCACAGCACGCTTCTGGGCCGGGTTCCAATTCGTTTAACCGCAACGGCCAACGGCCTGCGCGGGAAGCGGCAACAAAGCCCGCCTCGGCACATCACGCGCAGGCCGTTGGCCGTTGCGGTTAAACGAGCCGAACGCGCGTGCATAGCGACCAAAGTCTGCACACAAAGATCTGAACCTCTAACCCCTTAGCACGAAACCATGTCGATCATCGTTCAGAAATTCGGCGGCACCAGTGTCGCGGATAGCGAAAAGATCCTGGCGGCGGCGCGCAAGGCCGTGCGCGCTCAAAAGGAAGGCCATCAGGTGGTGATGGTCGTCAGCGCGATGGGCAAGAATACCGACCTGCTGGTCGACCTGGCGCGTCAGATTCATCAGGATCCGCCCGCCCGCGAAATGGACATGCTCCTTTCCACCGGCGAGCAGGTGAGTGTGGCCTTGATGGCGATGGCCATCGACTCCTTGGGCCACCAGGCGATCAGCCTTACCGGGGCTCAGATCGGCATCAAGACCGACAGCACCTTCACCAAAGCCCGCATCCGCTCGATCACCACCGACCGGCTGCGACAGGCGCTCGACGAAGGGAAGATCGTCATTGCCGCCGGGTTTCAGGGGATCGACGAAGGCTTTAATATCACCACGCTGGGCCGCGGCGGCAGCGACACGACCGCGGTAGCCCTGGCAGCGGCCCTGCACGCCGATCTCTGCGAGATCTTCACCGACGTCGACGGCGTCTACACCACCGATCCCCGACTGGTGCCGGATGCCCGCCGGGTACTCCGGATCAGTTACGACGAGATGTTGGAGTTGGCCAGCGTGGGGGCCGGCGTGATGCATAACCGTTCCATCGAATTCGCTAAGAAGTTCAATGTTCCGGTACATGTACGCAGCAGCTTCAGCGACAACCCGGGCACGCTCATCTGCGCCCAGCCGGAATCGTCGGACCAGCCCGTCTGTGGAGCGGCCTTGGTGAGAAACGAGGCGCGGGTGACCCTGCTGGGAGTGCCGGACCGGCCGGGCGTGGCAGCGGCGGTCTTCTCGCGTGTGGCGGCGCGGAACGTGGCGATGGACATGATCGTTCAGAACGTCGGTGAAAACGGCTTGGCTGAAATCTCCTTCACTGTTTTCCGCGACGATTTGCCCACCACGCTCAAAGCGGTCGAAGAGGCCACTCGCGAAGTCGGTGCCGCCGGCTACAACTACGACGACAACGTGTCGAAGGTCTCCGTGGTCGGTTTGGGCATGGCAACCCAGCCCGGAGTGGCTCAGCGGATGTTCCAGGTGCTTGCAGAGAAGGGGATCAACATTCTCATGATCAGCACCAGTGAGATCAAGATCTCCGTGCTGGTCGACCGAGACGCGGCGGTCGACGCGCTGCGAACGGTGCATGAGGTTTTCCAGTTGGAGGTTCCGCCGGCCTGTGAATCGCTGGAGGCCGCCGGGGTCATCCTGGCTGGCAGGGCGGCATCCGCGGCGGTCAACAACACGGCCGAGATTGTCGCGAGAATGCAAGGGATGGAGGATCTGATCATCGAGGGCATCGCGCTGGACGAATCCCAGGCGCGAGTGACGCTGGTGGGAGTGCCGGACCGGCCGGGCCTGGCGGCGCACGTGTTCGAACAGGTGGCGGCTGGAGGGATCGTGGTGGACATGATCGTACAAAGCGTGGGGCGGGAGGGCCATGCAACGCTGAGTTTCACGATGCCCCAGCCCGACCTCGAGAAGGGCCTGACAATTGCCGCAGGTCTGGCCAAGCGGTTCAACTGCGGCAAGCCGACGAGTTGTCCGCGGGTGGCGAAGTTGGCCGTCAGCGGCACCGGGATGCGCAGTCACACGGGCGTGGCGAGGCGGCTTTTCCAGTGCCTGGCCGACGAGGGGATCAATGTCGACATGATCAGCACCAGCGAGATGCAGATCAACGTGGTGGTCGACGGCGGCCAGGGCCAGCAAGCCCGAGAAGCCCTGCGGAGGAAATTTGCCGACGTGATGCTGTGATCAGCCTCCCAACACGTCGTTGAGAACCTCCTCATTGACGAAGATCGGCAGCGGCGGTTGGCAGGTGACGGCGACGGCGATGGCGTCGGACGGGCGGGCATCGATTTCGATCAGTTCGCCATCCTGCCGGACGCGGAGTTTGGCAAAATAGGTGTGCTCCTTCAACTCGCTGATCACGACGTCCTGGAACTCCGCCCCCAGGTGTTCCACGACGCTGACGATCAGGTCGTGCGTCAGCGGCCGCGGCGACGGGAAACCTTTGACGCGGCGGTCGATGCTCGTCGCCTCGAAGATGCCGATCAGGATTGGAAAGGTACGGTTCCCGTCGATCTCCTTCAAGTAGATCACCTGGTTGTCGTTGATTTCGCTGATGATGATCCGCGAGAGTTGCATCGGGACCGGCATGGACGTATCCTTGCACGCAAGCGTTCGGTAGCGGTGAAAGGGCCGGATTGCGGCCGAAAGTCTATTATAAGCGGTAGTCTGCGGACGCAACCAGGGGGCGGGACGATTCGCTTTGCGCCCCTGGAAGTCGGGTTCGCGTTGGCTCAAGAAACGGATTTTCCTCATGCCCGATCGTAGTTGGACCCTGTTGGACAGCCGGCAGATTGCCCAGTACCCGATTCTTCGCTTGCGAGAAGACCGCTACCGCTTCGAGCCCAGCGGGGCGGAATCGCGATTTATCGTCTGCGATACGGCCGATTGGGCCTTGATCATCGCGACGACGCTTGAAGGCGAGTTGATCCTGATCCGCCAGTATCGCCACGGTGTGCGGCAAGTCGTTTTGGAAGTGCCCGGCGGGGTGCTCGACGCGGGCGAATCGCCCGAAGAGGCGGCGGGCCGCGAACTGCGGGAGGAGACCGGATACGAGGCAGGCCGGATCCGCTACGTGGGCAAGATGCTCCCGAACCCGGCGATCAACAGCGCCCGGCTGCACGTCGTCCGCGCCGAGGATTGTCGCCGGGTTGGTCCACCGCAGTTCGACTCTTTCGAGCAGATCGAGGTCGTGCTGCGACCGCTTGATGCCGTCCCCCGCATGATTTCCAGCGGAGAGATCGACCACGCCCTGGTGATCGCCTCGTTCGCCCTGCTGAAAGCGGTTCCCCAGTAGATCCCGCTTGCCGAGCGGGATCTGTGGAGCAATCGGAATCCGTAGGGCAAGATCCCGCTCGGCAAGCGGGATCTACCAATTACGGGACGATTTCCAGGTCGGCCATATAGATGGCGGTGATCGGGGCGCCGTCGGCGTCTTTTTCGTGTGTCGAGTACCACGAGACGACACCGCGGGTCGGACTCAGTTCGACGAAACCCGGATAGGAGTTGTCGCCGCCGCTGGGCAGTTCGGCGAACGGGTGGATCGTGTCGCCTTCAAGCCAATAGAGAACCGTTTTTGGGCCACTGGCCGTGCTGCGCCGACCACCGACGAGCCGGCGGTCGCCCCAGCAAGCCAACAACGGACCGCCGATGTAGTCGGGCAAGTCTTTTCGAGTCCACTCAGTATAGGGCGGCGGCGATTGCACCAATTGGGCGGGTCGCGAGCCGCTGCGGCTCACGCCGAGGAGGCTCCCGTCGTCCTCAAATAGAAAGGCGGTCTCATCGCCACGGTCTTCCTGAAAGAGCGAGTGAAATCGCCAGATGAGTCCGTCGTCGCTTTGGAGCATGGCGGACTGCACCAGATCGCGTTCGCCTGACACCTGAGCGTAGCCGCGGTTGCGGCGGCCGCAAAGATAGGCTTTGCCGTCGTGGCTTGCGGCGCGCCAGATATAGTGCCCGTAGGTGCCTTCCAGTTGCCGGGGGCCGTCCCATGCCTTCCCGTCCGCCGTCCAGGCGGCGAAGCCAAGGTGCTTGTTAAGGTCGTACTCGTCGCGCGGCAACGGTCCGTCGCCGGAATACCAGGTGCCCGTAAAGACGAATAGTTTGTCCTGAAAACTGAGGAAATGCGGATCGCGGGTATCGCGGCGGGGGACGGAGAAGCGGTGTTCCTGCTTCCACTCGTTTGTGTCGTCGCTGGAGAGCACGATGATCGAGGAAGTCGGATACACCATATGACCGTCGGGGCAACTGCGGAAAGTCAGCCAGAATCTTCCCTGCCAACGGATCAGATCGGTAAAGGCGTTGTGTTCACCGTTGTGAAAGACCCGCCGGACATTGGTAACCTCCACGCGCGGCAACACGGCGGCGCCGGCATGAAGCGGGACAAGACAGATTGCCCAGGCGAGCAGGAAGAAAAAGCGGAGGTTTTTCCAGACTGCCTTAATGGGGGCCGTGTGGTTCTGCATGTCGATCAACTCCTCTGTTGTGGCCTCGCGGACGGGAATTGCGCCTACTCGCCGGTTTTCGCACATGGCGCCGGGATCGTCAAGACAACGAGGATTCCAAGCTCGTCTTGCTTTGCTTTCCCCGGTTTTTGACAATGGCCGGGAGCCAATCCCCGTTTTGTTCGGGCTGCCAAGATCGAATGATGGACAGATTCCGGGCGAAGACCCGGCCACCCAACCGGTCCACTTCACTCGCAGCCGAAAATCGCGTTAATGAAAGGGACAGCCGATGAGTGGCCTGATCGCCCTACTCGCCGTGCTTGCCGTGCCCGTGGAACCGTTCGATCAGTGGGCGCCGGAGAATCATGAAGCGACCGAGCTTCCGGTTTGCGTCGGAAAGCGTCTTGCGGCCGAATCGCGGGAGGCTTTGGAAAACGGACTGCCCGTTACGCCTTACAAGGGCCTGACGGCGGCTGTCCAGCTTGATAACGGCGTCGTTTGGGCCGCTTCACACGGCGGACTGATGTGCCTGGAACCGGGTGCGGACCACTGGCGATTGTTCCATTCGCGCCGCTGGCTTCCCAGCGATCGCGTGCTCGACCTGGCCGTGGCACGCGACGGCGCCGTCTGGGCCAAGACGGAAGCGGGTATCTGCACGCTGGTCAAACGGCGATGGACGCTGGAGCAGAAAATGGCTGAAATCCACGGTATGCTCCGCAAGCATCATGTGCGGCTGGAAATGATCTGCGATATCCAGCTTAAGCAACCCGGTACGCTCGCCAGCGGCTACCAACAGCACAGCAGCGATAACGACGGGCTATGGACCAGTCTCTACGTGGCGGCCGAAGCGTTTCGCTACGGGGCTACCGGAGATCCGCAGGCGAGGCGGAATGCCTGGCAATCGGTTGAGTTGCTGATGCTGCTGGAGGAAGTGACCGGTATCGCGGGCTTCGTTGCCCGCAGCATCATGCCCGGCGACGGTCCGAACCCGGCAGAGGCCTACGGCGGCCAATGGTATCACACGCCGGACGGCCGCTGGTGGTGGAAAGGCGACACTTCCAGCGACGAGATCGACGGTCACTATTTCGCCTACGCCGTCTACTACGACGTCGCTGCCACTGCCGAGCAGAAAGAGAAGATCCGGCAAGTCGTCACCCGCATCACCGATCATATTCTCGATCACGGGTATTATCTGGTCGGACCCTCGGGCAAGCCGACGACCTGGGGCGTCTGGGCGCCCGAGCAGCTCAACCATAACCTGCGATGGATCATCGAGCGCGGTCTCAATTCGCTGGAGATACTGTCCTATTTGAAGGTGGCGGAGCACATTACGGGCAACGCCCGCTACCGAGAGGCGGCCCGTGAATTGATCGAGAAGCACGCCTATGCCATGAATACCGTTCGCCAGAAAATCCTTTGGCCCGACAGCGAGGTGAACCACAGCGACGACGAGTTGGCCTTTCTAGCCTATTATCCGCTCTTGTGGCTCGAACGTGATCCGAAGCTCCGCGAGTATTATCTATGGAGCATCGAACGCTCGTGGCAGATTGAGCGGCCGGAGCGGTCGCCGCTGTTTAACTTGATTTACGCCGCGGCCCGGCAGGCGAGCGTCTGGTCTACGCCCTGCAAACGGCCCCCCGCCGCCCTCGTCGAAGATGACCAATACGACCGGAACGAGTGCCTGGCGTGGTTCCGCGAAGTGCCCGCCGACACGATCTCCTGGCGGATGGAAAACAGCAACCGCCGCGACGTGGGCGACCTGGTGGTGAACCGCTTCGGCCGCGGATGCGGCCTACGAGTCCTGCCGATTTCCGAACGGCTCATGCTGCGATGGAACGCCGATCCCTATCAACTCGATAACGGCGACGGCGGCCGCACGCGCGGAGACGGCGTCTTCATCCTCCTGCCCTACTGGATGGGCAGATATCATCGGTTGATCGAGTGAGTGGGAGCGTCGCCGTCCTCCCCGTCCCTCAAATCTCCCAACCTTTGCGGTAATCCCGTTGGAGGTATTGGTTGCCCTCGGGGCAATTGGTGATTCGCCGGGCTTTCTCGTCCCACTCGATCGACTTCTCGAGCTTCATGGCGATGTTGCCCAACAGGTAAGCTGCCGTCAGCGGCCCGCCGTAGCTGAAAGGGCAGCTTGGGCGGTCGGGGTCGCTCTGACGGATCCCGTCGAGCCAGTCCTGGTACATGTCGCCGTAGCGGCGGAGCGACTTGGGAAGGTCGGCGAAGTCGCCGGTCCCTTTCGCCCCCGTGCCGATGGAGGCTTTCGTGCCGACGATCACATGGCCGCTGTCGGGCACGTTGTCCATGCCAGCCTTTTCCGAGGAAGGCCGGTTGCCCCCGTCGTACCAGAAGATCTTCACGTCGGGTTTTCCTTGGACGGCGAACGTGAAGCAGAGCGTGGTGGCAGCAGGAAACATGTCGGTGACGGGGCCGGACATCTGGAGAATTTCGACCTTCTTCGGAGCGGTCAGTTCCAGTCCCCAATAGGCCGGCGACCACATGTGCGGGGCGATGTCGCCCAGCGCGCCGGTGCCGAAGTCCCACCAGCCGCGCCAGACGAAGGGATGGTAGACTTCCTTGCGCCATTTCGTTTGGTACACCGGATGGCCTGCGGGCCACTTGTCTTTGAACGGCCGCATGGGTGCGGAGCCGATGAAGCACTCGTAGTCGAGGCTTTCGGGGATCGGATCCTCGCCCTCCGGGCGATCATACCCCTGGGCCCAGATGGGCCGATTCGTCCAGAAATGGGCTTCAGTCACGTCGCCCAGCCCGCCGCTGCGGATGATCTCGACCTGGCGAACCGTGTCCTCGCTCCCGCGCGATGGCGTGCCCATGTGGGTCGACAGCTTCTTCTCGGCGGCGATTTCCGCCATCCGCAGCGCTTCCATCACGTCGCGGGTGAGCGGTTTCTCGCAGTAGCAATGCAGGCCCATTCGCATCGCCGGAATACAGGCCGGGGCATGGTGATGATCGGGAGCGCTGCAAACCACCGCATCGAGATCGCCGGCCGCGTCGAGCAGCTTGCGGTAGTCGGTATACTTCCGTGCCGCGGGGAATTTGCGCGCGGCGCCGTCCAGTGGGCCACGGTCGACATCGCAGAGGGCGACGATGTTTTCGCCGCTGACGCCCTTGAGATTTGCCCCGCCACGGCCCCCGACCCCAATGACGCCGATGTTGATTTTTTCATTGGCCGCGTAGGCCCTCGCCGATCGGGCCGGCAAAATGGTCAGACCGGCGGCCGACACGGCAGTGGATTTCAGGAAGGTTCGTCGCGAGACTCGGCGCGTCATGACTGCACTCCTTAAGCTAATGGAGGTGATGCCAAGCGTGGGATGGGGGCTCACGCAAAGGCGCAAAAGCGGGATTTCTCATGCCGTCTGCGCCTTTGAGTGAGCAATGTTTTACTGCGCTACGTTTGCCTTGACGTGCGCCCGAATCCAGTCCAAAAACGCCTCTTGGATGTGCGCCGGTGCTGCGTGGCCCATCTGCGGTTCGTTGATGACCCGCTTCTTGCCCTGAAGCTGATTGTAGGCGGCATAGCAGGTCGTCGCCGGGCAGGTAACGTCGATAAACCCGACGCTGACGATCGCGTCGGCCTTGCAGCGGCTGGCCAGATTCACCGCGTCGACATAGCGCGACGCCTCCAACGCGGCCGGTTCCGGTTTTCCGTCCGCACCGTTGGGCACGAGCTTGGGCCAGCCGTTGATGCGGCCAACCGCCTGCCCCGTGTGATCGCAGATCGCCGGCACGCCTGCCGCGATCACCGTCACGCGAGAATCGAGGCCGCCGGCGGCAAGGGCCTGGCCGCCTCCCTGGCTGTGCCCGATGACGGCCACGACTTTGCCGTTCCACTCGGGCTGAGTGGTGAGAAAGTCGATCGCCCGCACCAGACGCAGGAACATACCCAGGAAATAAACGGTCTGGCGGCTCTCTCGCCCGCGGAAACGGTAGTCTTTCAATTCGCCGGCGGAAAGCTCCTCGTAATACTTCGGCGGTTTGCCGTTGGGGATGCCGTGGGCATTGATATCCATCGAGAGCATGCCCTGCTTCGCGCCGTTGACGGCCGCGTAAAGAGTGGCACTGCGGACACCGGCCCCATGAACCCAAAGGATCACCGGCAGGCTCTTCGGCTGAGCGCCCTTCGGTCTCGCGAAATAACCGGAGACCGGCGCACCGCCGAGGCAGGGAACCTGCACGTCGAAGCACTCGATGCCAGCTTCGGGAGAGTCGACCGGGGTAAGTTTCGGATCGATCGGCATCTGGGCGAGCTTCGCCTTCTGGTCGGCCCAGAAGGCGTCGAAATCGTCGGGGACGGGCAGGCTCGGCACGATCTTCGTGGGCGAGATGGCCGCTCCCGCCAATGCTGTGAGCGGTTTTCCGCCTTCCGGCTGCCATGTCACCTGGCAACGGAGAAAGCCGGGCTTGTCCATGCGGCCGGACACCGCCGCGGCGGTGTCGGTAAGTTCGACCGTGCCGCTGCCGAGAGGGTTCACGCCGTCCTCATTGAGCGTGTAGCGAACCTCTCCGACGGTAACCGGCTTGTCGCCTTGACGTGCCTGGATCAGGAAACGGACTTCGTCACCGATCTCGTAGAGGGCGTCGGGGCGCTCGGTGGCCACCGAGACCGCAAAGGGCGGCTCAGCGGCGAGCAAGTGCGAGGCGAGCGCGAAAAGAATGAACAACAGACAGAACGGCAACCGGAGCTTTCGCATGGGGTGGGCCTTTTCAAGGGAGGGACTTTCGAGTTGTCCCGATCAGCATAGCCAGCGGAAGTGCGAAGTGCAAACAAGCTTCGCAATCGAGCTACGCCCACGGATGAGGAAGAGGAAAAAGAGCAAAGCCATCCAAAAAAAGCCCCCGGACCGAAGTCCGAGGGCTTTCGTCCTTTGGGGGGGCGGACATAAAGCGCCGGTTGATTATGCCGTCTTGTGTTTCGGTTCCGGCATGGAGAATAGTTTCGCCTTGCCGTAAACGACGTCCTCGTCGATCTTGTAGTTCGAGCCGGCCGCCTGGTCGGGCAGCTCGAAGAGGATGTCGAGCATGATCTCTTCCATGATCGATCGCAGACCCCGCGCTCCGGTCTCTTTCTCCATCGCCCGCTCCGAGATGGCCCGCAACGCCCCGTCGCTGAACGAAACCTCGGCGTTCTCCATCCCGAACAGTTCCTGGTATTGCTTTATGAGGGCGTTCTTAGGCTCGGTGAGCACGCGGATCAAGGCCGTCATGTCCAGCGGACCCAACGGGGAAACCACCGGCAAGCGGCCGACCAACTCGGGAATGAGGCCGAATTGCAGGATGTCGTCGCTGGTCACGTGGGCCAGCAACTGTCCCAGGTCCATGTCGACCCGCTTGCTTGCTTCCTGGCCGAAGCCGAGGGTGCGGCGGCCAAGACGCTTGGCGATGATGTCTTCGATGCCCACGAAGGTTCCACCGCAGATGAAGAGGATGTTGCTCGTGTCCATCTGGATGTACTGCTGCTCGGGATGCTTTCGGCCGCCTTGGGGCGGCACGTTGGCCACGGTCCCTTCCAGCATCTTCAGCAGGGCCTGCTGCACGCCCTCGCCGGAAACGTCGCGGGTGATCGATACGTTGTGGCTCGTTTTGCCGATCTTGTCGATCTCGTCGATGTAGAGAACGCCGCGTTGGGCAGCGTCGAGGTCGAAGTCGGCGGCGTGCAACAGCTTCAACAGCAGGTTCTCGACGTCTTCGCCGACGTAGCCGGCCTCGGTCAACGTCGTCGCATCGCCGATGGCGAACGGTACGTCGAGGATCTTGGCCAGCGTCTGGGCCAACAGCGTCTTGCCGGAACCGGTCGGACCGATCAAGAGAATGTTCGATTTGTCGATAACGACGTCGGAATTGGTGCCGCGGTGCGTCAGACGCTTGTAGTGGTTGTGGACCGCTACCGCGAGAACCTTCTTGGCGTGTTCCTGGCCAATCACATACTCGTCCAGGTGCGCGACGATCTCCCGGGGGGCGGGAATCTTGGCGAAGGGCTGCCGGCCGGTGCCGCGGCGGCGGCGCTCCTGGTCGAGAATCGACTGGCAGAGGTCGATGCACTCTCCGCAGATGTAGACATCGCTGGGGCCTTCGACCAGCGGTCCGACATCGCGATAGCTCTTGCGGCAAAAGGAACAGAACGCGTTTTTCTTAGTTGTCCCGCTTCCACGGCGTCCCGAAGTGAAATCCCGTCCTGAGGGCATGCCAAATCCTTTCCACGTTCCGGCGGCGAGGCGTCGTCGTTGAAGCCGTCCGCCGGGGGTGTCGTTCCAGTTGTCGCCCGATTATCGTCGGCCTTTGGGCATCCCTGTCCGCATGGTTTCGAGCGGTTCCGTGCCAAGTTTCCCTACGTTGGCGCGGCGGAGCGTGTTTTCATCGCCAAGGACGCAAAATTCGGCCGAACCGCGAAAACCAGACGAACCGGAGGGGCCGCACCGGTCTGGATTACGCGAGTTAACCCGTTTCGCCGTTATCCTTTAACTCATCCTTCAGACGCGCCGCCAAGTTCGTTTTAATAGTTCGGAATTCCGTGTCGCTCAGCCCACCTCGCGCGTGCAATTCCCGGAATTTTGAGAGCATCTCGCTGGCCGTGGGTTCCTGTTGTACCGACTCCCCGCGAATCTTGCCAAGCACGTAGACCGCAACCGCCACAACCGTTGCAAACACCGCTCCCCAAAACACCAGTTGGGCGACCGGATCGTTCCAAAGCTCTGCCATACGCCAATGCGGCCCAATCGACACAACCACCCCGGAGTTTGCCGAGGAAACAACTCGAATGAATTATGCACATTTGAACGCTCGCGTCCAGATTTTCCCCCGAATCCGCCATCGATTGACAATCGATCGCCCGTTTTCTACCCTGATGCTGGAGTAAAATCAGTCCCCCACGGAGTTCGGCGGCATGTCAAAAGACGCGGCGATCAAACGGATTCTGGATACGGGCATCGTGGCGGTGCTGCGCGCGCCGAGCGGCGAAGCGCTGACCGACGTGGCCGAAGCGCTCTTGGCCGGCGGGGTCGAGGCGATCGAGGTCACTTTTACCGTTCCGGGGGCGCACCGGGTTATCGAACACGTCGCGGCAAAGCTGGGGGGCCGGATCCTGCTGGGCGCCGGCACGGTGCTCGATCCGGAAACGGCGAGAATTGCCTTGCTGTCGGGGGCGGAGTTCATCGTCGCTCCGACAGTCAACTTGGACGTGATTCGGATGTGCCGTCGCTACGACAAGGCCGTTATGCCGGGAGCGCTAACCCCCACCGAGGTGCTAGCCGCCTGGGAAGCCGGAGCGGATATCGTTAAGGTCTTCCCGTCCGACATTACCGGCCCTGGCTACCTCAAAGCGCTGCGTGGCCCTCTCCCCCAGGTGAGGCTTATGCCAACCGGTGGGGTTAACCTGGAAACCGCGGCAGATTTTCTTCGCGCGGGAGCCTGTGCCCTCGGGATAGGGGGATCATTGGTGGAACCGAAGGCGGTCGCCAACCGCGACATGGTTCGCATCGAGGCGCTGGCACGCCAGTATGTGGAGATTGTCCAAGAAACGCGGCAGTGCGGCTGAATCAGCCCGATTGTCCGCACCGAATTCGTTTTTTCCGCGGAGCCCCGACATGTCGATCCAGTTCACCTGCCCGCATTGCGGGCTGCAAACGGACGTTGCCGATGAGTACGCCGGTCAGAGCGGACCCTGCGCTCGCTGTGGAAAGACGATCACTGTGCCGCCGGTCGGCATGGGACCGCCGGTCATGGGGCCGCCGCGGCGCTCAAGCGGGCCGACGGTGCTGATTATCGTCTTGGTGGCGGCATTGGGAGTTGCCGTTGTCTGCGGCGGCATCCTGGTGGCGCTGCTTCTGCCCGCCGTACAGGCGGCCCGCGAAGCCGCGAGGCGAAGCCAGTGCTCCAACAATCTCAAACAGATCGCATTGGCGATGCATAACTATCACGACGTTTACGGCTGCTTCCCGCCGGCCTACGTGGCCGACGAGACGGGCAAGCCGTTGCACAGTTGGCGTGTGCTCTTGCTGCCGTTTCTCGAACAGCAGGCGCTCTATGAGGCGTACAACTTCGACGAGCCATGGGACAGCCCGGCGAATCAGCAGATCGCCTCGACGGTTGTGCCGGTCTACAACTGCCCCAGCACTACCATGCCCGGTCCGCAGACCAGTTACGTTATGCTCGTCGGGCCCAATACGATTTCCGACGGCGCGTCGTGTACGAGCATTGCCGACATTACAGATGGAAGTTCCAACACCGCCATGGTCATCGAGGCCACCGGCAGTGGCATCGGCTGGGCCGAACCTCGCGATTTAGACGCAACGAAGATCACCTTCCAGGTCAACGAACCATTGGGGGGCGAGGTTGAGAGCCCCCACCCCGGCGGCGTGCAGTGCGCGCTATGCGACGGCTCGGTTCGATTCCTCAGCGAGATGATGGAGCCCGAGCAGTTGCGCGCCCTGAGCACGATCGACGGCGGTGAGAACGTGGACCCGTTTTAGTCATTGGTCATTAGTCATTGGTCATTTGTGGGAAAGTCCGTCGGCACGTCGCCCGTACACCACGGGCGCCGCGAAGGGGCAAGGAGGATAAACGAAGCCCGCCACCCTCAACCGACGACCATCGGACCAACGACAAATGACAAATGACTTTTCCCTACCTTTCCTTGAACCCTGGACTTTTTCCTCGGGATGAGCTACTGGCAAGACAAAGTCGCTCTGGTTACCGGCGGTTCCAGTGGGCTGGGTCGGGTAATCGCGGAATCTTTCGCGTCGGGTGGCGCCAAGGTGGTCATCGTGGGGCTGGAGCCCGAGGCCGTTGAAAAGGCCGCGGCCGAATTGCGCCGGTCCGGCACCGATACGCTGGGCCTTCCCGGCGACATCACCCGTCAGGAAGACGTCGATCGGCTCTTCTCCGCGGCGCTCGATCGCTTCGGTCGTCTCGATGTCCTGGTCAACAACGCGGGCCGCTCTATGCGGGGCAAGGTGCTGGACACCACGCCCGAGCAGTTCCGCGACCTGATGGAACTCAACCTGATCGCGCTGGTCCGCTGCACGCGGGCGGCGGTCCCCCATCTTCTCCGACAGCGAGGCCACGTCGTCAACATCGGCTCGCTGGCCGCCAAATCGGCGGCGCGATGGGTGGGAGCCTATCCGGCCACCAAGCACGCGGTCGCCGCCTATTCCCAGCAACTCCGTCTGGAGTTGGAACCCGAGGGGCTTCACGTTCTGCTCGTCTGTCCCGGCCCGATCGCCCGCGACAATCCACGGCTGTATCCGCTGGAAGGGCTGGAAGGGATCCCCGAGAGCGCGCGGCGGGCCGGCGCGGGCGTGAAGGTGAAGGCCGCTGCGCCGGAGGAACTCGGCCGAGCGATTCTCCGTGCCTGCGAGCGCCGCCGGGCCGAACTCGTCGTGCCCGCCAAAGCGAGGCTGCTGTTCGCGCTGTCACAACTGTCACCTCGGCTGGGCGACTGGCTGGTGCGGCGGAAGACTTAGTTGGTCATTGGTCATTCGTCAGTTGTCATTTGATTGCAGGTGACGGGCCGCCATCTAGCTTCCCCCTCTTGCTCCGCGCCTCGCCCCTGGTATATTGGCGGCATGACGTTTGGTCGTTCTGACAAAAAACAAATGACAAATGACAAATGACAAATCAATTTCCTGACATCCGGAAGATCCAGTACGAAGGCCCCGACTCGAAGAATCCACTGGCGTTCCGGCACTACAAGGCCGACGAGCAGGTCGAAGGGAAGGCGATGAAGGACCATTTGCGGTTCAGCGTCGCCTACTGGCATACGATGCGAGGCACCGGGGCGGATCCGTTCGGTCCGGGCACGATGCTTCGGCCTTGGGAAGGACCGCAGGATACGGTGGAGAACGCCATTGGTCGCGTTCGTGTCTTTTTTGAATTCTGCGAAAAGCTGGGAGCCGGCTTCTTTTGCTTCCACGATCGCGATGTCGCGCCGGAGGCGACCGGCCTTCGCGAGACGAACCGGAACCTCGACGCCGTGGTGCGGGCGATCAAGGAAGAAATGGATCGCACCGGCGTAAAGTTGCTTTGGGGAACGGCCAACCTGTTCAGCAATCCCCGCTACGTCCACGGCGCCGCCACCAGTTCCCATGCCGACGCCTTCGCCTACGCCGCCGCGCAGGTGAAGAAGGCGCTGGAGGTGACCAAGGAACTCGGCGGCGAGGGCTATGTCTTCTGGGGCGGCCGGGAAGGCTACCAGACGCTTTGGAATACCGACATGAAGCGGGAGTTGGACCATCTCGCCCGCTTCATGCACATGGCGGTCGACTATGCCAAGCAGATCGGCTTCACCGGCCAGTTCTACTTCGAGCCGAAGCCGAAGGAGCCGACCAAGCACCAGTACGACTTCGACGCGGCCGCCTGCATCAACTTTCTGCGGGCCAACGGTCTGGAGAACCACATCAAGCTCAACATCGAGACAAACCACGCCACGCTGGCCGGCCACACCTGCGAGCACGAGTTGGATTACGCCGGTTCCCAAGGCTTCCTCGGTTCGGTCGACGCCAACGCGGGCGATCTGCTCTTGGGTTGGGATACCGACGAATTCCCGACCGACGTCTACCTTACCACGAAGATCATGCTGGCGATCCTCAAGTACGGCGGGTTTACCACCGGCGGGCTGAATTTCGACGCCAAGGTCCGCCGCGAATCGTTCGAACCGGTCGATCTGTTCTACGCCCACATCGGCGGCATGGATGCGTTCGCCAAGGGACTGAAGATCGCCGCTCAAATTCGGGCCGATGGGGAATTGGCCAAAATGGTCCAGGACCGGTATCGCACGTGGGATTCCGGCGTCGGCTCCGAGATCGAAGCCGGCAAGCACGACTTCGCATCGCTCGAGAAATACATGCTTGAGAAGGGCGAAGTCACGCCGACCGGCAGCGGACGCAAGGAACTGTTCGAGAACGTCGTGAACCGCTACGTGTTTTAGATATTCAAACTGCAAACGGAATTCCGCGCCTGTTAATTGTACCCCCGGAAAGAGCGGCCGCAACGATCGTCTTGAGTCGATCAGTAATTAAATCGGAACCCACGGTTGCGTAGCTCCGCGGCCAATTCCGGCGTCGACGTGTACTGCACGGCGTCAAAACCGGCGGTTTTCGCGCTGGCGATATGGCCCGCGATATCGTCGGTATAAAAGATGTCCGCCGGCGCGACCCCGGCCAGTTCCGCAGCGGCGTGGAAGATCGCCGGATCGGGTTTGGCCCTTCGGATGCGGTAGCTCAAGGCATAGACGGTAAACAACTCGCCGAGGATTCGGAACCGCCGCATGCAATGCTCCCAGTGGCTATGGCAAGTGTTCGACAGAACCCCCAGCCGATAACCGGCTGCACGGAGTTGAGCAATCAAGGGCACGATGGTGGTGTTGAGCGTGAAAATGTCGCTGCCCGCCCGCTGGAGCGCTTCGTAATCCGGACGGCATCCCGTCGCGTCGCAAAAGTCCTCGTAGAATTGGCGTCCGTCGATTTCTCCGCTCTCGTAGCGGGTCTGGAGATCGGTGTCGAAGATCGCCTTGGAGACCAACTCAGGGCTGACGCCGGCCGCAACGCCCATCTGCCGGCACATCACGTCCACGTCGAAATCGACGATCACCTTGCCGAGATCGAAGTAAAGGAATTCTGGTGGTTTGGCGGTCATCGATCCTGGTTCCCGGGTTTTCATGAAAGGATGTCGCGCTACAATGGCAGAGGTGTAGCTTCCATAGTCTCACGCAAAGTCGCAAAGCCGCAAAGGGGGGTGGGAAGAAACATCAAAGGAGCCGCGGGGAAGCCCTGGTCACCGTGCGAGGGGTGACTTACAATGAACCGCTTCTCGATGACCTCTTGGACGAAAGGTTCTTTGCGATGCGTTCTGACATGATTAAACTGGGCGATGCCCGCGCCCCCCACCGTAGCCTGCTGCGAGCCACTGGAGTCGGGGACGACGATTTCCGAAAGCCGTTCATTGCCATTTGCAACAGCTACATCGATATCATCCCGGGCCACGTCCATTTGGACGAGGTCGGCGAGTTCGTCAAGCAGTGTGTCCGCGAAGCGGGCGGAATGCCGTTTGTGTTCAACACGATCGGCGTCGACGACGGCATCGCCATGGGGCACACGGGCATGAAGTTTTCCCTGCCCAGCCGCGAGATCATCGCCGATTCGGTAGAGACGATGATCCAGGCCCATTGCTTCGACGGCATGATCTGCATCCCCAACTGCGATAAGATCGTGCCCGGCATGATGATGGGGGCCATGCGCTGCAATATTCCCACAGTCTTCGTCAGCGGCGGGCCAATGGAAGCGGGCCGCACCGCGGACGGCAAGTCGGTCGACCTGATCGACGTCTTCATCGGG
Source organism: Rhodopirellula sp. (assembly GCA_012728855.1). Classification (GTDB taxonomy): domain Bacteria; phylum Planctomycetota; class Planctomycetia; order Pirellulales; family Thermoguttaceae; genus JABWBD01. The sequence goes on from JAAYEH010000681.1 coordinate 53,935, forward strand.
GCGGCCGCCAGGCAGAGGGGGCAGCTTACGGCGGAGCAACTCGCCGAGATCGAAAAGGCGGGTTGCCCTACCTGCGGTTCCTGCTCCGGAATGTTCACCGCCAACAGCATGAATTGCCTCAACGAGGCATTGGGACTGGCCCTGCCCCTGAACGGCACGCTGCTGGCCACCAGCGCCGAGCGGCGGCGACTCTTCCGCCGGGCGGCCGAGCGGATCGTGGAAATGGTGCTCCAGTTCGAGCGGCTCGGCGAAGGCCACGGCCTTCTGCCCCGGGAGATCGTTACGGCGGAGTCGGTCGACAACGCCATGATTCTCGACATGGCCATGGGGGGCAGCACCAACACGGTGCTCCATATGCTGGCCGTCGCCCGCGAAGCCGGCGTCGAATACGGCATCGAGCGGATCAACCAGCTCAGCCAACGGACGCCCAACATTTGCAAGGTGGCCCCCAGCAGCGGATACCACGTCGAAGACGTCCATAACTGCGGAGGTATTCACACGATCCTGGGAAGTGTAGACCGCGGCTGCCCCGACCTGCTGAATCTTGACGTGCCCACAGTCACCGGCAAGACACTGGGGGAAAACATCGCCGAGTACGACATCCGCAGAACCAACGTCGGCAATGAAGTACTCGAACTGGCCGGTGTTACCGCTGGCGGCGAAAGGACCAACCGCGGTATGCGGGTCGAGCGGAAGGTGAAGTCGGTCCGCGATCTCACCGAGGAGCAACTCGGTTTCGATCCTTACGACTGTATCCGCGAGGTTGACAACGCCTATAGCCGGTCGGGCGGCCTGGCGATTCTCTACGGCAACCTCGCCCCTAGCGGCGCGGTGGTGAAGACCGCCGGCGTTCGACCTGAAATGCTGCAACACACCGGCCCCGCGGTGATTTTCGAAGCGGAGACCGACGCCTATGCGGGGATCGTCAACGGCAAGGTAAAGGCTGGTGACGTGGTGGTGATCCGCTACGAGGGGCCCAAGGGAGGGCCGGGCATGCAGGAGATGCTCGCTCCCACCACGGCCATCAAAGGCATGGGGCTCGACGACAGCGTAGCTTTGATCACCGATGGTCGCTTTTCCGGCGGCACTGCCGGCGCCTGCATTGGCCACGTCAGCCCCGAGGCGGCCGCCGGCGGCCCCATCGGCCTGCTCGAACCGGGCGACATCATTGAGGTCGACATCCCCAATCGCACGCTCAACGTCCGGCTGACCGAGGAAGAACTGGCTGCCCGCAAAGAGTTTTGGACCGCCCCGGCGCCGCGATTCAAGAGCGGCTATCTGGCGAAGTACGCGGCTATGGCCACCAGCGCCGACACGGGCGCCATGCTGCGTTGGGAACAATGATTGGCGAAGTGCGAACGGGTCGCAAGTCTGTCCACGCAACGAGTTCAGGCATACCGACCAAGGTGTGGGCCGGTAGGAAATTGATTCGACCTTACCCGCTTCGTGGTCGGGGGGATTGACAAAAAAGGACAGTGTCGGGATAATTGCGACAGATATTATCGTAAATATCCTAATGTGTCACGCTCCATGCTCTCTGCCGCCGCTGGCGGCGGTTCGAGTTCCGGCCGTTTTGGGGCTGATTGTCGCGAGTTTCCCAGGGCTGTTCTGAATGCAAACCAGGGCTGTTCTGAATGCAAGAATGAAATCTTTGCGAGGGTGTCATGCAAGCGCCTGCCGAACACAAGTACAAGTTTCCCTTGCAAGTGCGATCTCGGAGCGGCGCCGTCATCGTCAGTCTCCTGAGCGAAGAATGTCGCGAGTCGATGATTGCCTTTGCCCGCGCACTTCCGCAAGATGATTTGCTCTTTCTCGAACGCGACATATCCAACCCGCACGAAGTGGACCGCTGGATCGAAGCGGTTGCACAGGGCACGATGGTGTCCATCGTCGCACGGCAGCAGGATGTCGTCGTGGGGTACGCTACCTTTGACCGTGGTCGCGTGCCCTGGACTCGTCATGTCGCCGAGCTGCGCGTGGTTGTCGCGTCATCGGCGCGCGGCGGCGGTATTGGGCGATTATTGCTCGAGATGGTCTTTGAGATGTCGCAGCAGCAGGGCGTCAGGAAGGTCATTGCCCGCATGACGCCCGAGCAAACCGAGGCGCAACGCCTTTTTAAACGGCTGGGTTTTGAGGAGGAAGCGGTCCTGCGCGACAACGCCATGGACGCGCATGGGGTCACGCACGATCTGCTACTGCTGAGTTTTCGTCCTGCGGCGCACGAGGAGCAGCGTTGTGCCGCATGCGGAGTCCCCGTGCTGATGGCGCTTGCACTGGACGGGGCACAACTATGCACCGAGTGTTTCGAGATGCGATATGAGGAGCTTGGCGGCGGCTAATCCCTGCGAAGGACCGTCTGAAAGCGGCGCCTAGGAAGTGAAAAGGAGGGCGATATGGCCTACGTGTTGATTGTCGATGATGATGCGGACTTCGCGCAGACGGTTGCCATGGTATTACGCGAGGAGGGGTACGAGACCCGCGTCGAAACCGACACGGATGCCGTCCGCGGCCACCTGCAAGAGCGCCTTCCCAACGCTCTCATCCTCGACGTGATGTTTCCGGAGAACTCCAGCAATGGATTCGAACTAGCGCGCGAGATCGGAAAGGTCTACCCCCAGTTGCCGGTCCTGATGCTCACGGCGGTGAACGACGAGTTGCCGCTCGAGTTTGGCGAAAAGGACATCAATCGCAACTGGTTACCCGTCTCGGGCTTCTTGCCGAAACCAGTCGACTTTCGCGTTCTCAAGGAGACGTTGCTCCGCCTGCTGTCCTAACATTCGGCAATGCGAGTGAAAACCCCGAACCACCAAGCAGCAGTTCACGTATTGCCGGCGGCGTCTTCCCGGAATACCATGAGTTATTGGTGGTATTCTCAATTCCGCTTTTCCTGTTCGTCTGGGCAGAATGGCCCCCCCCCGAAGCGCTTTCGCGATTGTCCTGGCCGTCGTCTACGGACTGTCGGTCAGTGCGTCGGTGCTCTTCCACAATCACGTGATAGGCTGCGGTAAGCACAGCCATCCGGTTGTGGAGTCGACCTGCCTCGCCCAGGATTCCGGGTGCTGCGGCCGTTTGCCGTCTGACCATGCTGCGTTGCCTTCCCCTGTCCTGCCCTGCTCCGGCGACGAGGAAGGGTGCTCTGTATGTCATTTCCTCGGACAGGCGCCGATTCCCACAGCGGAGATTCCCTACGTCGTTTCGACGATGCTTGTCCATCGATCGGTTCGTCCGCAACCGATCCGATTGCCGATCCAGTTTCCTCCCGCTCTTCATAGCCGCGCTCCTCCGACTGCTGCCTGAGACAAGGCTCTGATTCGTCGATGCGCGCGGGCAATGTCGCTTGCGCGCTAGGTCGGATTTTTCGCAGACAGCAATGGCACTTCCGAGGAGTCTTTCATGTTACCGCGTCGAAATGCATTTACACTTGTTGAATTGTTGGTAGTGATCGCCATTATCGGCATCTTGATCGCCATGCTCCTGCCGGCCGTTCAGGCGGCGCGTGAGGCCGCTCGGCGAATGTCCTGCACGAACAACCTGAAGCAGATCGGTCTGGCCCTGCACAACTACCACGACACGCATTGCACACTACCGACCGGTTGGCTCGGCTTCGACCCGACCAGCGGACTGCCCGACTTCGTCGGAGACACTGGTTGGGCCTGGAGCACACGAATCCTGCCCTTTCTCGAACAGCAACCGCTCTACGAAGGGATCGACATGAACGTCCCGGTCGCCGCTACGGCGAACGCCCGGGCACGCGTGGCGGTCGTGTCCAGTTTTATTTGCCCGTCGGATGTCGGCAAAGACCTGTTTGAACTGAAGGACGCCATCGACGAAGAAACCGAGGGGCCGAATACGATCACCACGCTCGCCAAGAGCAACTACCCCGGCGTGTTTGGCACGCAGGACATGCATGCGGTCTGCGAAACGGGCGAACCGGGGTACAATGGCTGTCAGGGCAACGGGATGTTCTACCTGAACCGCAACGTCGGCTTTCGCGACATCACCGACGGGCTGAGCAACACCTTCATGGTTGGCGAACGCTGGTCGAAATGGATCCAATCGACCTGGACCGGAGTCGTGCGTGGCGGATGGCACGCGCCGGCACGTGTCGTGGCCGTCGCTTCCGACGAATTCCCTCCTAACTCAGAGGCAAACGTCGAACAGCAGACCCACAACTTCAGCAGCTTCCATCCGGCGGGCGCCAACTTCCTCCTCTGCGACGGGCACGTAAAGATGATCGGCGAGACGATCGATGTGCAGACCTACATGGCTCTCTGCACGCGCGGCGCGGGCGAAGCCGTTGGGGAATACTGATTCATAGTACGGCATTGTGACGCCTCTTCGTGTCTGTTTACACCAGATCCGAAGCTCGCAGTCTTTGACGCAGTGCGTCAGGCACCCCAAAAGGACTGTCCGGGATCTGTTTTTGGCGAAACTCGCTACTCCGCCTGACAACGCCCCAATCCGATTGCCGCCCCCTTCGCTTAACCGGCGCATCCTTCGCGTTACAATACAGCGTAGCCCCCACCGCAGACCGTCCTGCCCGGCGGGCGGGGCGGACAGCAGAGTACGTCAGGCTTTCCAGCCTGACTTTGCGTTACGGTCAGGGGCGCCAGCGAGTCTTGGCGTTCAGGTCAGGCTGGAAAGTCCGACTTACCGGTCTCGAACAGGAAAACCACACTGATCTTATGGCAATAGCAACCACCAAACCCGCGACACTCCGCCAGTTGCGCGAAAGCGGCTGGGTGTCCAAATCGGTCAAGCGGGAAATCTACGACAACTTCATGCGGATGCTCAGTCAGGGCGATGATCTCTTTCCCGGGATTATCGGCTTCACAGAGACCGTCATTCCGGAGATCAACATCGCCCTGATCGCCGGGCACGACCTGCTCTTTTTGGGTGAAAAAGGCCAGGCCAAGAGCCGGCTGATGCGGCTCTTGGTCCGCTTCCTCGACGACGAGACGCCCTATCTCGATATCCCGGGCGTCGCCGTCCACGAGGATCCGTACAAGCCGATCACCAAGGCGGGACGGGAGGCTGTGGCGGAAATGTCCGAGGACGAAATCCCGATCGCCTGGTGGCCTCGCGAGCAGCGATACGCGGAGCGGTTGGCCCCGGGCACGAAATTCGCCGACGTCATCGGTGAGATTGATCCGGCTAAGTTAGCCGGAGGAGTGAGCATGTCGGCCGAGGACGCCCTGCACTTCGGCCTCATTCCCCGTATGCATCGCGGCATCTTCGCCATCAACGAGTTGCCCGAACTCGACGAGTTGGTTCAGGTCGGGCTCTTCAATATCCTCGAGGAACGCGACGTCCAGATTCGCGGTTACCCGATCCGTTTCGACATCGACGTGCTGATCCTCTTTTCGGCGAACCCGGCTACCTATAACCGCAGCGGCAAAGTGATCCCACAACTGAAGGATCGCATCGGCTCGGTGATTCATACCCATTACCCGCAGGAGCGGTCGCTGGGCATCGAGATCATCGAGCAGGAGGCCGGCGTCGAACTGGACGGCGATTACCCGGTGATGGTCCCTTACTTCATGCGGGAAATCATCGAGCAGATGAGCGTGGTCGCCAGGAAATCAAAGTACATCGATCAGCAATCGGGCGTCAGCGCTCGGTTCAGCATCGCCAACTACCGGGCGATGGTCGCCAGTGCCCGGCAGCGAGGCGCGGTGTTGGGCGAGCGCCCCGCGGTGCCGCGAATCAGCGACCTGGGGCATCTCTATTCCTCGTCGCTGGGCAAACTGGAACTGGACATGATGTCAAGCCACCAGATGTCGGAACGGCAAGTTCTCGACGCAATCCTGGCCGAGGCGATCCGCGACGTCTTCCACGAATACGTGGAACGTCACGGGCTGGCGGATATCGCCGAGATTTTTGCGCGCGGGGTCAAAATTGAGGTAGGGGATATGCTGCCGTCGGACGCGTACGCCGACCGGCTGCAACGGGTGCCGCCCGCCTGGGGCAAGGCTTTCGAGGTCAACGCCTCGAGCGAGCCGGCAGTGCGCGCATCGTGCGTGGAATTCGTGCTCGCCGGAATGTACGCGTCGGATCTCGTTTCCCGTTCACAGCACCACGGGGTGATCCGCTATGAAATCAAGTGATGTTCATCAGTCGCTCGGCGGCATCATCCATACCTACCAGCGGTACGACCCCAAGAACATTCCCAGTCCGACGCAGCCTCCGCCGGATCTTGTCTCCGGGGCTTTCGACCATATGCTGGCCTACGGCACTATGCGAGAATTGACCGACGAGGAACTCGCCCGTGCCGTGAAGATCGACCCGAGCCAGATCGCGGGCCTCGGCCCCAGCCTCGACGCGCTGATGGAAATGCTCCGCGAACGAAAACGGAAGATTCTCGCGACGTACGAAACCCGCGAAGTGGGCAAAGAGGCCCGACAGCAATATCGCGATCTGGGCGAGGGGATCAAGCCGCCGAAGAGCCTGAAGGACCGTTTCGAGCACGCTTTCAAGGAAGAGCAACTATACGAGTTGGAACGGTTGTGGTTCCGGGTGGACAGCGAGCGCGGGCCATTCGCGCGGCAGTTGGTGCAACTGCTCGACCGTTTGGGCGCTAAGTATCAGATCGATGAGTTGGCGGGGAAGTACGAATTCACCGGCCGCACGTCGATGACGATCCCCAAGGCACTGGAAATCAAGGAAGAACTGGAGACAATCGACCGTCTGCTCAAACAACTCGAAGAAGCGATGAAATCCGCCCAGGTCGGGTTGATTGACCTGGACGAACTGGCCGAGTTCGCCGAGCCGGGCGATATCGACAAGCTCCGCGAGTTGGGCCGTCAGGTCGAGGAGTACCTGCGGCAAATGGCCGAGCAGCAGGGGTTGGAGAAAACGTCGCGCGGATATCAACTCACTCCCAAGGCCTACCGGATTTTCCAGGGGCAATTGCTGGAGCGGATCTTTGCGAACCTGGAGGCAGCCAGGAGCGGACGCCACCAGGGACCGATCATCGGCGAGGGCGCGGTCGAGATGCAGCGGACCAAGCCCTACGAATTCGGCGATTCGATTACCAATATGGATATGACGGGGTCGCTGGTCAACGCGATGATCCGCAACGGCCCCGGGCTGCCGATCCGCGTCAAGCCGGAGGATATCGAGATCCATCGCACCAGAAACACGCCGAAGTGCGCCACCGTCGTCTGCCTCGACATGAGTGGATCGATGCGCTACAACGGGCTGTACGTCGACGTGAAGCGGATGGGACTGGCGCTGGAAGGGCTGATCCGCCGCGAGTATCCCGGCGACTACCTGCAGTTCGTCGAGATGTATACGTTCGCCAAGCCGCGGCACATCAGCGAGATTGCCGGCCTGATGCCAAAGCCGGTGACTCTCTATGACCCGGTGGTGCGGCTTCGCGCCGATATGAGCGACGAGCGAATCACGGAGTATGACATTCCGCCGCATTTCACGAACTTGCAGCATGGACTACAACTCGCCCGTCGCTTTCTGGCCGCCCAGGACACACCGAACCGGCAGGTCATCTTGATTACCGACGGGCTGCCGACGGCCCACTTCGAGCAGCAGTTTCTCTACCTGCTCTACCCGGCCCACCGGCAGACCGAAGAAGCCACGCTCCGCGAGGGGCAGTATTGCAGGCGGGATTCCATCACGATCAATATTTTTCTGCTGCCGAGTTGGTCGCAGTCGAGCGAGGACGTGCAATTTGCCTACCGGCTGGCGGAATCGACGGCCGGGCGGGTGTTTTTTACCGCCGGCAAGGATCTCGATCGCTATGTCGTGTGGGACTATCTCAACCGCCGCCGGGAGATTGTGGCTTAGAGCCTATCCCAAAACCGTCGGGGACTGGCTCATTTTGCGGAGTCTTCGGAGCAAAATGTGCCTGTCCCCTTCTCCTCGAGGTTTTGGGATAGGCTCTTAGACCGTCCTTTCTCCGGGATTCCCAGCCGCGCCGCTTCATCGGCAGCGCAACGAATCGGGCCGGCAGATCCATCACCTGCCCAGTGCTTGCAGCGGCGGATCGGGGTCTGTACAGTATCGTGTGTGGTTTGACGCAGGGATCTTGAACAGATAAGAGGAAATCGATCATGAAAGCCGCAGCCTGTTTGCTCGCCGTCGCCCTGACGGCCACCACTCTGCCCGGTGCCGAACTGTGGGTCGGCGCCGTCACCACGAGCATCACGCCGGACCAGCCGGTCGCGCTGGACGGCCATCGAGGCCTCCGCGTCTCCAACAAAGTCGAATCGCCGGTCACGGCAACGGCCCTGTCCCTGGAATGCCGCGACGGCGACAAGGTGCTCGATCAGGCGGTCTTCGTGTCGTGTGACCTGGTGGCCATCCGGGAGGGCATCCTGGACAAAGTTCGCGAAAAGGTGAAGCCCCGCCTGCCGGACTTCGACGTCGACAAGCTTATCCTTACCGCCACGCACACGCACAACGGCCCCGTGACCCTCGAAGGCCGTTACACGCTGCCGGATAGCGGCGTCATGAAGCCGGCCGAGTATACGGAGTTCATGACCGGCAAGGTGGCCGATGCGATTGTCGAGAGTTGGAAAAAGCGACAGATCGGCAAGGTCGCCTGGGGACTGGGCCACGCGGTCGTAGCGCAGAATCGTCGCGCGGTGTACGCCGACGGCACGGCGCAGATGTACGGCGCCACGGACAAAGAGAGTTTTCGCGGCATCGAGGGCTATCAGGACCACGGCCTCGACGTGCTCTTCTTCTGGGACCGGCAGGACCAGCTCATCGCCACGGCGATCAACGTGCCGTGTCCTTCCCAGGAGGCCGAGGGCGGGCTGTCGCTCCATGCCGACTTCTGGCACCCGGTCCGCGAGACGCTCCGCCAGCGGCACGGCCAGGATTTGTGTGTGCTCGGGTTGCCCGGCGCCGGCGGAGACCAGACCTCGCGGCCCATGTACCGCAAGGCAGCCGAAGCGCGGATGCGCAAACTGCGGGGCCTGACCGGCGTGGAAGAGGTCGCCCGCCGGATCGTTGCCGGCTGGGAGGAGGCGTTGGAAGGCGCGTCGAAGAACATCGGCCAGGACGTCGTGCTCCAGCACAGCGTTGAAACCATCGAACTGCCCCGTCGCAAGGTGACCGAGAGCGAGGTTGCCGAAGCCCGGCGGGAGTCGGCCAAGTATGCCGACAATCCCGCCCAGCGCTGGAATTTCCGCTGGAACCAGGGCGTGGTAGAGCGTTACGATGTTCAGCAAGCCGGCACCGAAGAGCCCTTCACGATGCAACTGCACGCGCTTCGCCTGGGCGACGTGGCCATCGCCACCAATCCGTTCGAACTGTTCACCGACTTCGGCGTCCAGATCAAGGCGCGCAGCCCTGCCGTGCAGACCTTGATCCTCCAACTCACCGGTGATTCCGGCGGTTACCTTCCCACCAGGCGGGCTGTGGAGGGCGGCGGTTACAGCGCAGTGATCCAAAGCAGCCGCGTCGGTCCTGAAGGCGGGCAGGTTCTCGTCGACCGCACGGTGGAGGCGATCAACGCATTTTGGCCCCAATCGAAATGAGGTTTCCACTCGACAAATCGGGATGAATCGCCGGACGCTTGACACTGCCCCGTCCGGCAACGAAACTCAGCTTCGTCAGGCTGCCGCTTGGGGGCATCGACCTCCACTGCCCACCCACACCACCCTCGCCACCTTCACCGAGGCATCCACGATGAAACGGATCCTACCCATTCTGATCGTGTTGTTCGTCTGCTCGCTAACCGCACAGGCTGAGGATATCCGTCTTCAGCCGCTGAAGGACTTGAATGGCTACTTCCCATTCAATCCGCCTTCGTCGTTGAGCCAGTGGGAGGCGCGGAAGGAGTATGTGCGGCGGCAAATTCTCGTGGCGGCCGGGCTGTGGCCCATGCCGGCGAAGACGCCGCTCAATGCAGTGATCCACGGCAAGGTCGATTGCGGCGAGTATACGGTGGAAAAAGTCTACTTCGAGAGCGTTCCCAGTTTCCTTGTGACGGGCAATCTGTACCGGCCGAAGAACGTTACCGGCAAAATCCCGGGTGTGCTGTTTGCGCACGGCCATCGGCAGGATGCCCGGTTGCACCTGTCGACCGAGGAAACGGTCCGCCGGGAAATCGCCGCCGGCGCCGAGCGATTTGAAAGCGGAGGCCGCAGCACGTTCCAGGCTCTCTGCGTGCAACTGGCCCGCATGGGCTGCGTCGTCTGGCAGTGGGACATGCTCAGCGATTCCGACTCGATCCAGTTGCCGCGCGAAGTCGTGCATACCTTCGCCAAACAGCGGCCGGAAATGAATACTACGGAGAACTGGGGCCTGTACAGCCCGCAGGCCGAGGCTCACGCGCAGAACATCATGGGCCTGCAGACCTGGAATTCGATCCGCAGTTTGGATTTCCTGCTCAGCCTGCCCGAGGTGGATCCGAGGCGGACGGCAGTGACCGGCGCCAGCGGCGGCGGCACGCAGACGATGCTGTTGGCGGCGGTGGACGACCGCATCCAGCTCTCCTTTCCGGTCGTGATGGTCAGCACGTCGATGCAGGGCGGTTGCACGTGCGAAAACGCCTCGCTGTTGCGGGTGAACACCGGCAACGTCGAGTTCGCCGCGCTGTTCGCGCCGAAGCCGCAGGGCATGAACTCCGCCGACGATTGGACCAAGGAGATGGCCACCAAGGGCTTGCCCGAGTTGCAGAAGCTCTACGCGCTCTACGGTGCCAAGGACAAAGTCTTCCTCCAGCGCGGCGAGCATTTTCCGCACAACTACAATGCCGTCACCCGCTCCGCCTTTTACACCTTCCTCAACAAGCACTTCAAACTCGGCCACCCGGCCCCGGTCATCGAACGCGACTTCGAACCGCTCGCTCGCGAGCAACTCTCCGTATGGGACGACGCCCACCCCGCACCGAAGGCTGCCGACCCGGATTTCGAACGCAAGCTGCTCCGCTGGCTGACCGACGACGCCGAAAGGCAACTCCGCACCGCCGCCGCGACGTCCGAAGGCCTGCGCACGCTGATCGGCAGCGCCGTTGAGGTGCTTATCGGCCGCACGCTCGCCGGCGCGGGCGAGGTGGAGTGGAGTCCCGGCAATCAGCAAGATCGCGGCGACTATGCCGAAATGACCGGAACCCTGCGCAACAACACCTACGGCGAGGAAGTGAAGCTGGCCTGGCTGTGCCCGAAGCGGCCGAGCGGGCGCGCCGTGGTCTGGCTCCACGACAACGGCTTATCCGCGCTTCGCGATGCCGGAGGCAGCATCAAGCCTGCCGTGATGAAGCTCGTTGAGGGCGGCGCCGTGGTTCTTGGCGCCGATCTGTTCTTTCAGGGTGGAGAACCGGTCAAGCAGACGCGGGTGGTCGAGAACCCTCGCGAGTTCGCCGGCTACACTTTCGGCTATAACCATGCGCTGTTCGCCCAGCGGACACACGACGTGCTGTCGATCGTGACCCTGCTACGCAAAGGGAAACCGGGGCCGCAACCACAGCCAAGCACGATTGCGATCGCCGGTTGGGGCGGCGCCGGTCCCATTGTCGCCGCCGCACGCGCCGTCGCCGGGGATGCGATCGACCTCGCTGCCGTCGACACCGGCGGTTTCCGCTTCGGCAAGTTGCTCGACTACCGCGATCCGATGTTCCTTCCCGGCGGGGCGAAGTATCTCGATCTCCCCGGGATGATCGCGCTCAGCGCTCCTCACCCTCTCTGGCTGGCCGGCGAGAGCGAAGAGCCCGAGATCGTCGCCGCGGCCTACCGGGCCGCTTCCAAGGCCGATAAACTCACCACTTTCACGGGCGAAGCCGCTCAAAAGGAGATGGCGGTCGTCGAGTGGTTGCTGAAATAGCCTGAATCAACGATGGGAGGGAATCATGATGTCGAGGCTGACCGCCGGTCTGTTTCTTGCCGGGTGCCTGTGCGGAGCGTCTTGGGCGACGGAGACGGAAATCCTGTTCGACGGGTCGCCGATCGGAGAGTGGAGCACGGCCCGCGACGAGGCGCGACTGGCCGAAGAATTCTCGGTGAGCGCTTTGGAACCGGGCGAAAGTCCGCCGTCGCTGCTGTGGCGATTTGTTTCCAAAGGGGTCGCATTCAACGATCTTTTCCTGATGCGGGAAATTGCTCGCGACTTCGATTGCTTTCGCGTTCGGATCAAGAATGAAGGGGAGGCTTTCCGGCTGGCGAGCAAGGTGAGAGATGCCGGAGGCGCGGAGTGGACCGCCGACACCATTCCCCTCTCTCAGAATTCGGATTGGCAGTGGGTGGAATTTCCTCGTAGACAGTGGAAGGCGGCATCGTGGTCGCGAGACCAGGACGGGAAACTCGACTTCCCGCTCTCCTCGTTCACGTTGATTGCCTTCGGCATCCGTCCGGGCACTGAGTACCGGCTGAGGATCGGCCGCATTGAAGCGGTGCGGCCCGATCCTCCCGTCGCGGACCTGTTGCGTCTGGAAATGCCCGCGTCCGTGTCTGCCGGTCGGACGTTGGCGGTTCACCTGAGCTTTGTCCTGGACAAACCCTGTAAGGAAGACGGGGCCTGCTTGGCGTTTTGCCGCGACGGAGCGGAGGCATTTCGTGTGCCGATCGCGCTATCTGCGCCGCTGTCCGAGGCCGCCCCAGGTCGGCGGATTGATGTGGACTGTCTGGAATTGCCGGTGCCAAAGTACGCTTATGGCGGGCGCTACTCCGTGGCGCTGCGGTTGGGCGAAGCTCGCATCCGGCGCGGCGGCAAGGACGTGAGTGAAGAGACCGCCCAGGTGACCGTTGAAGCCAGAAAGCCGGAAAAGACGGCTGCGGAAGTCAAGCCCTACAGGGGAACGCCAACCCTGTTCATCAACGGCAAGCCGCACAACGGCATGGCCTGGGCGACCTACCGCCCAACCGTCGAGGTCTTCCGCGATTTCGCCAACGCGGGCATCGGGCTGTATACGTTCAGCGGCACGCCGACCGAGGCGGGTTACGGGCTGTCGAAGACCGTGTGGACGGCCGCCGACACCTACGATTATTCCGAGTTTGACCGGCGCGTCCTGATGGTGTTGGAGGCCGATCCCGACGCGTATTTCTTCCCGCGGCTCTACCTGCACGCACCGAAGTGGTGGAGCGAACAGCATCCCGACGACATCGTCCGGGCCGCTTCGAAAGACGGCAGCTATCAGCCGTTCATCCATTCCGGCGGCAAACCCGCGCCGAGTTGGGCCTCGGAGGCCTGGCGCAGGGACACCGTGGCGGGCTTGAGTCGGCTGATCGATCACGTTGAGGCATCCCCTTACGCCGACCGCGTCGTCGGATACCACATCGCTTCCGGAACTACCGAGGAGTGGATGATGTGGGGGGCAAACGAAAACGAGTGGGTGGACTACTCGCCCGTCAACGCGGCCCGCTTCCGGTCATGGTTGAACGCAAAGTACGGCACGGTCGAGGCCCTGCGGGAGGCGTGGGGGGATGCAGAGGTGACGTTTGCCACGGCCGCGATTCCCACCAAGCCCGAGCGGCAGCGGGCGGAACTGGGCGCCCTGCGAGATCCGCGAAAAGAACAGCCTTCGATCGATTACTACCATTACAACTCGGCACTCGTGGCCGACACGATCAGATTCTTCGCCAAAGCCATCAAGGAGCAAACGCGCCGCGAAAAGATCGTCGGGGCTTTTTATGGCTACCTGCTCCAGTTGTGCGGCGAGCAGCGGCAGCAGAACGCCGGCCACCTGGCGCTCGGCAAGGTGCTGGCGTCGCCCGACGTCGACTTCCTTTGCAGTCCTACCAGCTATGCCTTCCGGCAGTTGGGCGGAGCGGGGACCAGCCACTTCATGTCGCTGCTGGGGAGCGTCAAGCTGCACGGCAAACTGTGGTTCGACGAAAACGACATTCGCACCTCGCTCTCCGGCGGAAAGGTCGGCGACTGGGGCCGCCCGGCCGACATCGCGGGCGATCTGCTGCAGCAGGACAAGGAACTGGCCAATTGTCTCGTCCAAGGCGCTGCCCAATGGTGGTTCGACGTGGGCGGCAATCGCTACGACGATGCCGCGCTGATGGGGCGGATCGGCCAACTCACCGGTCATGCCTCCGAGGCCGTCGAACTCGACCGCAGTCCGGCCGACGAGGTGGCGATGGTCGTGGATGAGGCCAGCCTTGCCTATCTTCGCGTAGCCGATCCTCTAGGTGGAGCGCTCTTGGTCGGACAATTGCCCGCGTTGCACCGCATCGGCGCCCCGGTTGGCCACTACGTGGTAACCGATCTGCCGGAAATCGCCGATCGAAAGGTCTTCTTGATCCAGACCAGCTTCGCTCCGATGGAAGCCGACCGCAAGGCCATTGACGCACTCAAGCAGGATGGCCATGTCCTGGTCTTCTGCTGGGCGTCGGGGCTCTATCGCAACGGGCAGATCGACGAGTCGGGCATGGCCGACCTGACGGGCATCAAGCTGAAGATGTCGCAGGAGCCGGGCTCCCTTCGGGTGACCGTCGGCGGGCGGCATCCAATCACGGAAGGGATGGAGGGCACCGTGTACGGTATGGACCAAAAGACGCTGCCGTTGATCTA
>JAAYEH010000682.1 GCA_012728855.1 Rhodopirellula sp.
AGTTCCGCACCACCGCCGCCTACATCGGCAGCGGATCAGCTCTGAACGTGACCAACCTGGCGATCTTCCCCAACGCCACGGAGCACCCGTTCGTTCCGGCCGACAACGACTTCTTCCGCTTCGTTGCTCAACAAACCGGCACGCTCGATTTCCAAGTCTACTTCCAGCAGTTCAGTTCGGAACTGCTGCCGGCGGGCGGAAATCTGACCATCGCCGTCTATGACGCGCAAGGCGACTTCATCGCCGACAGCAGCCCGGCGCTCGACGATGACGAGCGGGTTCGCATTCCCGTCGTGGCCGGACAGACGTACTACCTGCGAGTTTACGGCGAGACGACCAACTTGCTGCAGAACACGGCGGTCAACGGCTACGACATGACGATCGTCAACACGGCGCCGCCCGTGCCGTACGACCTGGAAGTCCGCGATATCATCGCCATGAGCACGATCGACAGCGCGGTCAACACGGCGACCACGTTCAGCGGTTCGCCGGCTCCGCTTTACGCCAATCAGCCGCAGCAGGCACTGTCGACGCTGAACGATTTCTACAACGGGAAGTACATCTACTTCCTCTCGGGACCGAACGCCGGCCTCCGCGCGGAAATCGTCGATTACGTCGGCGCCACCCAGAGCTTCGTGGTGACCGCTGGCACGCTGGCGGCCGCTCCCACGCTCGGCGACAGCTTCCTGGTTGAGTCGTACGACACGGGTCGGTCGCAGTTGGACGACATTACTCGCGACGAGACGCCGCTAATTTACCTGCGGCTCGACGACGGCATCTTCCTGCACGACCTGCCGGGCAATCCGGTGAACGACACCCCGCCGGACCGCGTGATCCCGATCCCGTTTGTCTCCGATCAGACCCGCGATGCGGTGGATGTGTTGGCAACGTTGGAGGAACCGGGCTACCGCATTGCCATCTTCGACGAAGGCACACCGCAGCAGCCCAATGCTCTGCCGCAGGTGCCGATCGGATTCGCCCGCATGGTGGCGGAAGGCGTGTATGTCTTCGATTTCGGCAGCGACGCGATCAATCCGGCCGACCCGAACGGCCCCACCATCGCGTTCCCCTTGACCGACGGCAGCCACTTCCTCAGCGCGAAGGTCCAGATCCTCGATCCGAATATCAATCTGGACACCGATGCGGTCGCGCCGGGCATCCAATCTCCCACGGGTTTCGGCGCTCGCAGCGTGTCGATGGAACTCGTGGTCGACACGATCATTCCGCCGGTCTCGTTCGGCAATCCGAACGTGGAGGACGACGGCCTGGCGCCGGACAGCGATACGGGCGTTTCTCCGCCGAATCCGGATACGATCGATGACCGGGTCACCAACGACGTGACGCCCACCTTCTGGGGTCGCGCCGAAGCGGATGCGGTCGTGCGGCTCTACGCCGACCGCAACGGCGACGGCATACTCCAGATCGGCACCGACGTCTTCATCGGCCAGGCGACGGCGATTCCGATCGACGGCACCAACCAGTTCCCCAACGGCTACTGGGAAATCGAGTCGATCGTCAATCTCAACCGCGAAGATCTCTTCCCGTACGATGGCCTGCGGACGATCTTCGTCACGGCCGAGGATGTTGCCGGCAACGTCAATGATGACGATGCCGCCGCCGACGTGCTCGAGATCTTCCTCGACACCCAAGGACCGGTGATCGAAGGCGTCTTCATCTGCGACAGCGACATGGTCGCTCTGGGCGCTGGCAACACGTTGCTGCGGTTCAACAGCGGCACCCCCGATTTCATCAACGCGACCCTGCCGATTACCGGACTGAATGTCGGCGACGTGGTTGTCGGGATCGATGTCCGACCCTCCAACGGCTTGCTCTATGCGGTCGTCAACGGCGTCGCCCCCAATGCGGACCGGGTTATTACGATCAACCCGGAGACGGGCGTCATCACATCCAGTCAGAATCTGTCGGTGCCGCAAGTTCTTTCGGGAGCCTCGTTCGGCGTCGATTTCAATCCGGTGGCCGATCGCCTGCGGATCGTCAGCGACACCGACCAGAATCTCCGCGTCAACGTCGACACGGGATTGGTGACCGTGGATCCGGCTCTCAACCCCGGCAATCCCAACGTCGTGGCCGCGGCCTACACCAACATCTTGACTACCGGCACGACCACGCTCTACACGATCGACACCGCCACCGACAATCTGAACATCCAGTTCCCTGCCAATGCCGGTACCCAGGTAGTGGTCGGAGCCCTGGGTGTCAATGCAACGAACGTCGCCGGATTCGACATCGCGGATGGAACCAACATCGCCTTCGCCTCGCTCACAGTCGGCGGAACAACGAGTCTGTACCGGATCGACCTCGCGACCGGAGCGGCCACCGCGGTGGACACCATCGGCAGTGGCGCCACGGCGGTTGGGGGCCTGACTGCGTTGCCCGCCTTCGACCTGTTCAATCCGAAGCCGACCGAAGGCCCCACTCCGCTGGTCTGGTGCCTGAAGATCCCGGTCACCGACCTGCCGACGCGGTTGCCGCCGGACTTCCTCTACGACGCTCTGAAACAGGAAGTCGCCGAGGATCCGGGCCGTTATCTGCTCGTTGGCGATAATGTTGGGCCGATTGCCATCAAGGACGTGGTCGTCACCCAGTTCATTGGTTCGGACAACGTCGCCCATGCCAATATCGAGTTGTTCTTCTTCGAGCCGCTTCCCGACGACCGTTACAGCTTGACGGTGGCCGGCCTGGTCGATCCGGTGGGCAACGAACAGGACGGCGAATCGGATGCAGTCCAACCGCTGGAAACGCCAGGCTTCCCAACCGGCGACGGCGTGCCCGGTGGCGACTTCCTCGCCCGCTTCACGGTCGATAGCCGTCCCGAGATAGCCGTCTGGGCTGCCGGCAGCATCTATGCCGACATCAACCAGAACTGGATCTTCGATCCCGATGTCCAGCACCAGTTCCCCGACGACACCAATCGCGATCTCGTCTTCAAGATGGGCTTCACCAGCGACAACATCTTCGCGGGCCAGTTCACCGGCCCCGGACCGGACGGGGTGTTCAACACCGCCGACGATCGCGCCGGCGCGGCCGGCGATGCCCTTGCCGACGGTTTCGACCGCATCGGCGCCTACGGCCGAGTCAACGGGGCGTTCCGCTGGCTGGTCGATATCGACAACGACGGTGTCGCCGACCTGCCGCTCGGTCTGACGACGATCGACGAGCAGGGAGTGATCGGCCCCGGAATGGTCGACCCGAACGCCAGCTTCGGCCTGCCGGTGGCGGGCAACTTCGATGGCTTCAAGCAAAACGGCGACGAGGTCGGCGTGTTCAACGGCACCACCTGGTGGCTCGACACGAACCACGATTATGTCGTCGATACCGCCATCACCAGCCCGCTGAACGGCGGCCACCCGATCGTCGGCGACTTCGACGGCGACGGGAAGGACGATCTGGCCACCTGGGCCGACGACCAGTTCTGGTTCGACTTGGCCGATGACGTTAATCCCAATAACGGCTACGGATTCTATTCTCAGGGCAACCGCGATGCGATGATCAACTTCGGCTTTATCGGCATCCGCGAGCGGCCGGCGGCCGCCGATATCGATCAGGACGGCATCGACGATCTGGCCCTCTATGTCCCGGATCAGACTGGGGTTGCGCCCTCGGAAACCGCCGAGTGGTTCATCCTGATGTCGAACGACCTGCCGGGCGGTGTGCTCAAGCGTCAGACCGGCACGGTCGTCACGCTCGACCACGCCTTCTCGCCGGATCCACTCGGCCAGGATCTGTTCGCCCAGTTTGGCGACGACTACGCCAAGCCGATACTGGGGAACTTCGACCCGCCGGTCGCCGAAGCGGCCGAAGCGATCGTGCCTTCCACCGGCGACCTGGCCGGAACCGACGGAGACGATACCGTCAAGATCCAACCCGGCACGGGTGAATTCGCTTGGGTTGTCACCGTCAACGGCACCGATTACGGCGTGGCCGGCGACAACGTCACCATCAACTTCGACGGACTGGGCGGCAACGACACCGTGACCTTCGTCGGCGGCACTGGAGCGGACCAAGCCGTTCTGCGGCCGACCTCCGCCGTCTTCGACGGCGCCGGCTATTCGATCGCCGTGGTCAACGTCGAATCGATCGACTACGACGGGGCGGACGGCGACGACAAAGTCACCCTCTTCGGCTCCGGCGGGGAAAACGTCTACGATGCCAGCCCCGGCCAGGGCGCGATGTCGGGCGACGGTGTTGATCTCAACGTGAAGGCGGAGACGATCTACGCCCGCGGCAATGGCGGCAGCGATATCGTCTACTTCAGCGATTCCGAGGGGGATGACCTGCTGGAATACTACCCCCGCTGGGCCACCATGTCCGGCGAAGGGTACTTCAACCAGGTCAACGCGTTCAAGGTGATGTTCGCCGACGCCGAACGGGGCGGCGCCGACAAGGTCATCTTCCGCGGGACGTCGGCCAACGACCAACTCAGGGTCACGGAGAAGTCCGCCCGCTTCCTCAGCGGCACCGGCGCCGTCTGGCACACCGCCCGCGGGTTCGATTCGATAGTGGCCTACGGC
>JAAYEH010000683.1 GCA_012728855.1 Rhodopirellula sp.
GCGGGGACGGGGCCAGGGCTGTTCTTGGGGATAAAGAAGATCCAATCGATCTTCGGACCGCTGTTGTCGTCGCGGAACCACATGCGGACCTGCTTGCGTGTGGCGCGGCCGCCGAGAATCTCGCTGCTTTCAAGCAACTCCAGGCGCATTTTGGCAGGGGGCGGGGGAATCAGGCCGTACATCTGGTCCTCGAAGAGGGCGAGGATTTCTGCTCGCCGTTTCGGCCACTGATCGGGTGAGGTAAGTTTGGCCCCACTGCGGAACGTGAGTGGGTCAGGCAGGGTGTAGGGGGCGACTTTCGCTTCGTCGTAGTTCGCGGGACGCGCGTGCGACGCGGGCGCAAGTCCGCCGAGTGTGACCAATAAGAACAAACTGACCGCCTTCGTACCTCGGGATGAAAACATGATTGTGACTAAGCCTCAATTCTGACGATGGAACATTGTTTGAGCCATTCTCCATACCTCAACTTCACTTCCGCTGCTTCTGCCGGAAGGCGATTGAAGTCTCCAGCCACACGCCGCAACTGCCGCCGCCGGCCTCGGGCGAGAGGATCAGTCGCCGTTACTTCTCCCATTCGAGCCTTCCGTCTCTCAATATGGCAGGCGCGGCAGACGCAGTCCAGCGCCCATTGTCCTTTTTGACATTTCGTGCAACCATCAGCCGGATTTCGCCATTCTTCCCCTTCGGCAGACCGAACGCGCCGACGGAGACATCGACCGCGTGATACGCGATGACGTTGAGCCGCGCGTCGCACTGATAGGTTCGGTCCTTGCCGTACGTTCCGAGCCAGAAGAATTCGTCAGCGAAAGTCATTGCTTGAATTCCGTAGATCGTTTTGCCGGGAATCTTGATCTTCTCGACGAGGACGAAGGTCGGCGTGAATTTGTGAATCCAGTTGAAATCCCGCTCGCTCTTCTTGTCTTTGCCCTCGCCCACATAGAAGAACCCGTTGGCAAAGGTGATTCCGTCGATTCCGCCGTTATGGAAATCCACGGGAAACTCCTTGACCGCAGCCAAATCTCTACAGTCGTAGACGTTGATGTACAATCCCCGTCTCTCCTTGGTTCTGTTTTCCGTCGCGACGTAGATCTTTCCCTCATGTACACAGCAGTCGCCGTGGTGCGGATCGACGGGCCTTTGCGCCACGACCCTGCCGACGTAGTCCGTCTTGATCAAGGTGGTGAACATCGACCAGTAAATGAACTCGCCGTCCGAATCGAATCCCTGCAAATGTCCGCTGGCCTCTCCCTGGCAGAGAATCGGATCCGCCGCGAAGGCAGCCGGACAAACGCCGAGGATCATCGCAGCGGCAACGAAAAGGCGACTCATGGTTGGTTCCTGGTAGCGACGTTTGCCCTCAGAATCGAGAGAAAGACTCCAAAGAACGTCAGTGAACGGGATCGAATGGGCATGACGGGGTTCTCAGGAGCAAAGGGCGGGATTAGAGGGAGGGCTGGATGTCAGATCTTACCATACTGTGCGGGAGAGGCAGCGGCAAGGTTTTGCGTGAGTAGCGCCAATGAATTGCGGCGGCCGTTGAATCGAGCACCGGTTCCGACAGGTTGACAAGCCTCGGCCGCCAGGGCATGCTTTAGCGTGAGCCCTACGACCAGCTCGCCCCCTGGCCGGCGGCAGATGGAATCGTGGTCGCCTACGACGGTCTGTGGGTCGCCGGCCACCTCGGCACGGCCGTCAACCGACACCTGCGCGCGATCCAAGCCGCGCAGTTTTCAACCAAAGGAGAGACTTGAATGAAGACGTCTTTGCTCCCTGCCGCGGCCCGAGGGGCGTGCGGCGTGCTGTTGGCCTGGCTTCTGGTCCCGGCCGTGTCGGGCGGGGCCGAATTGCAGGTCGGTGCGGCGTCGGTCGATATCACGCCCAACAAGGCGGTTGCCCTGTGGGGGCAATTCGGCATGCGGCTTTCGACCACGCCGGAAACGCCGCTGACGGCCAACGCGATCGCGCTGCGGTCGGGCGACGTTACGACCACCTTTGTCTCCTTGGACCTTCTGCAATTGCCGGAAGTGTTCGTCAAAGCGGTGAGAGATGCGGTGGTTA
>JAAYEH010000684.1 GCA_012728855.1 Rhodopirellula sp.
CCAAAGCTGCGTTGTGCTTGTCCATCTTGAGCCAGTTCGCCATCTCGCGAGGTCCTCCAGCCAACCGGCCGGCCAACCTACGCGATCAGGTGCGTGTTCCTCAAAATGGCTGCTTTTGAACTGATAATCGGTGGCGGGGTTTAAGTGATAACTGACAGCTCGCAGAGCTTTCGGACTGAGCTTTCTACCGATTGCGAGCACCGGACGTTTCGTCCGGCCGGAACAAACCGGGACCTGCGGGGCTTGGTTTTCGATGGGGATTTGATATTCTCCTATCGTCGGGGATGAGACTCGGCTACATGCCGTGTGGCCGCGCGGTTTTCCACCGCGCGACCCTATATCCCCGGCATTTTCCTTTCAGAGCGCAGGGAAGAATCCGTCTCGCACCCGTCTGCCGAGATTCCTCTCTCGTTTCTCTGCTGCGCGTTCAGCTTTCACTTCCGCCGTTCGCCTCTCGGCATCCTCGACTGCGTGCCGGGCCGCTTCGACATCCGCGACTAATGAGTTACAATGGACCGGAATCACGAGTTGCCAGGGGAGCCAGAATGTTGTGCGGGTGAGCCGGCAATGCGGCAACTGACCGGACGCGAGCAGGAATTTGTGGACGTGCTCGCGCGCGTTCTCGATCCACCTCTCGCAGACCGCCCGGATGATCAGGAGCTTCCTGCTGAGCAACGGGTCGAAGCTCGATTTCGGCAGCTACCTTACACCGTCGAGTATGCCGTACTTGACTGGTTAAACGCGAACGACCCGGCGCTCTTCAATAAGGCGCCGGTGGATCGCTTCAGCAGCACGCCCCCTTCGTACCGAGATGCTGGTCCTGGCCTCAATAACGCCGGCACCTACTACGCTGGGCCGTCATACATCATTGATTACCAAATCTCGCGAGCGTACGTCGAACGACTAAACCGAGCGCGGGCCATCGCGTTGGCGGGAGTCGGATCTGCCCAGGTAGATGCTTGGATGCGCCACTACGGACTCTACGAGGCAGCCGAGGACAATCCCGATCCTCACTTTGCCGAACGTGCGTTCGTCGTAAACGTGCTCGTGCCGGCCTTCGGGCACGGCATCCTCAGTCGAGTCCGCCCAGGTCGCGAGTTCCCGGATTACCCATACGTGGTCGACTTCCTGGTAGAAACGGCTGCCGGTGGGGTTGTACTTGAAGTTGACGGGCGCGAATATCACGACCCCGCATGTACAGGCCACGAGCGATTCGAATCAGACCTGCGCCGGCAGAACCGTATTCAGGCGTTAGGGTACCCGGTTTTTCGGTATCCCGCGCGCCGGATTCTTCGCGAACCTGGCAGCGTAATCGCCGAGCTCAAGCAGAATCTGCCGCAGCTAGATTTACGGCAGACCAGCCTGTTCGAGCCTTCAGCCAGCGCACCTTTGTCTCCGCCGCCGTTCGACGGCGTCGCGCTGGCGGATGAGTACGCTATCTGCTTCAGACCGATGCAGGTCTCATTACTGCTCGCGCTGCGACGTTCGCTCGGGAAGGACGTAATCCGCATTTGGGAACGTGCCGCCCCGCGCTGCCTGACGGAAATCGCCCTGCATGATCTCGCCCTGCTGATTGGTCGCCTTCAGTCACTCTTTGGAGTGGAGATCCTCTGGCCCAAGTGCGTGCTGATAAGAACCGCCCCCGACGCGGCGGTCCGACCGTTGCTGGAGCGTTTTCGAAACGCCTGCACGCTGGGACCAGATCGGTTTTCCACACCGGCGTTCGAGCTCTCGCCTGAGGATTTCGACATCGGCAGGAACTTCCCAGACTGTGACCTCATCGTCGATCTGCAACAGGAAGGGCGCATACCACTGGTCCCTGAGGGCAGCACGCCGGATGTCCTCGGACGAGAGTCGCTTAACTTGCCCGTGATAAAGGCACGGTTGAGTGAACTTACGCTTCCACGGGGCGGCAAGCGGAGCGCGTTGCGCCCGCAAAGTCTGGATAAGAAGGTGCTCGATTCATTTGCTCGGAGGTTCCTTCGTGTGCCTTCGATCCATCACTACTTTGACAAAGAACGGCCCAAGACGCAGGAGCGGCAGTACGAGTTGCTGTGCCGCGTCCTGGCTGGGCAAGATGCCTTCGGGATCATGCCCACCGGCCGTGGCAAGTCGCTCGTATTTCAATTGGCGGCGATGCTTCTGCCAGGCGGCGCCCTCGTAATTTCCCCTCTCCGGGCACTTATGCGCGACCAAGTTGACGACCTGCGGTTGACGCGCGGGTGGAACTGCGTGCGCTCAATCCGGTATGACCAGCGCGCTGATGCAAAAGAGCAGGCAATCGCTGATTTTATCGGCGGTTCGGTGCGTCTGCTCTACGTCTCACCCGAGCGGCTGCAAGAGATGAAGTTCGCGACGCGTCTCGCATGCGCTGCTGTTGACGCGCACATTAGCTTTGTCGCTATCGATGAGGCCCACTGCGTCTCCGAATGGGGTCACGATTTTCGCCTCTCCTATATGGAGATTCCACGCTTCCTCCAGGTCCTTCGCGAAAGGCAGGAGCGTTTGCACTGTCCGATCGTGGCCCTCACCGCGACTGCGTCACAGCCGGTCCAGCGTGATGTTTGCGGCATTCTCGGTTTAACGTGCAAGGACGTCAGAGAAGGCGGAAACGTCGTGGCTGAGGACAACGTGGATCGCACCGAATTATCGCTGTCGGTGCACACCGTTGAAGGTCACGAGTATCCGACCGATCGCCAGAAGCTCCTTCGCACCGTACTGATCAAGATGCTGCCCCGCGCGCTGCAGCGCAATCACCAATTTCGCTGGGACGAGTTTGTGAACGGGAAGTGGCGGGGGCGGGGGGCGGGTGTCATTTTCTGCCTCTACAAGAACTCGCATGGCCAGACCTCCTGGCACGAAAGCGTCGGCGCCGTTCGGGACCATCTGCTGGCTCACGAAGTCCTTGAAGATGGAGCTATGCGCCTTTACGCCGCTGAATCACCTGATTTCTGTCCCGAATGCGAGCGCGCCGGAAGGACCCACTACACAATACGAAATGTACCGAAGACGGAGGATGACGGGAAGTCTTTCGAGTGCTCTTGTGGGCACCGGTTCACAGTCCCGCTCCATCATGAAGACTGGCACCGCCAGCTTGCCGATACCCAGTATCGTTTCAAGAAAAACGACTTTCCTCTGTTGGTCACGACGAAAGCATATGGCATGGGCATCGACCACCGAGGGCTTCGCTTCGTCGTGCACTACGGCCTACCGGGCAGTCTCGAGTCTTACTATCAGGAAATCGGGCGCGCCGGACGCGACGACAATCACGCCCACTGTGCCTTACTGGTTCGCATGCCTGCGCCGCGCTGCGAGAAGCTAATCCGAGAGGACTCGCCTGTTACGTCATACCTCGAGGCCGATGAAGGCGACATTCTGCCGCCCTGCCTTTTCGCCAAATACCGCCAGCGACGCCAATGCCCTGCGCAAGTCGGCCTTCCCGAACCATGCGACCTCTCTCGCCAACTAGTTATGCTACTCAAGCAGTATCAAAAACCCGACTCATTTGCAAAGGGATGCGCCGAACTATGGGAGGAGCTGGTCGCGAAAGGTGCCGACGCAAATGGCCGGGTCGCATGGTACGTGCCCGGGGGATCCAAACATGATGACAAAACCCAACGTCACCAGAATTACCTGTTCCGCCTGCAGCAGTTGGGGTTAGTGCGCTGCTTCACTCTTGAGTACGTGCCCCGATCCCGGAGCGACAAAGGGCGGTTCGACGTCCGATTTCACATTCAAATGCCCGATAAGATCAGTCTGGGCGCGGTCGTCCGCAATCTACGGAAGTGTATCGAAGCCATCCAAGCTCTAAATAGCGGGGCACGGAACCAGCATCGCGGAATCGGCAAGGCGTTCTCAGGAAGTCAGCACGACGACCTAAGTCGAGAGAACGTAGAAGTCGCTATCCGCTACCTATTCGCCTGGACGCGCGCGCACGTTCTAAAGATGCGCCTGGAGTCCTTTGCAAAGCTACTTCGCTATATCGCAAGCGACAACGCCTGCCGGCGCAAGGAGCTTCTGGGCGCCATGACGGGACAAATCCACGGCGATGATTCGTACCGATGCGAATTTTGCGACAGCACAACATGTGTTCCCGACTTGCGCTTCAAACGCCCCCGCGCTCAGGTCGCTCCTGACGCGCGGCAGTTCCGAGACCTTTTCGCCAAGGTCGACGAAGTGTTCATTACGCAGGACCTCACCGACGCGGCACAGGTCATTGAGGAGGCCATTGACCGTGGCGTAATTGAAGGCCTGCAGCACCAAGCCACCGGCCGTGTCGAGTCCGACCCGGACAACCCGGCGGCCAATCTGGTAGCGGCTGAAGCATTCGCCGCAAAAGAACGCCCCGACATGCATCGGTATTTCCGGAATTTCGCGCGCATAGCGAACGCAGAGCTCAACGATGCGGCCCTAGCCAAACACGGTTATGAGAGATACCGCAAGCATGCACCGGCCGACGCCGTCCGGGCGTTTGCCGTGGCCGGTAGCGCATTTGACTCCGCTCACGGCTTGTCACAGCTCTCCGCTGATGCGGCTGTCGCTGGATTGGATGCCTCAGAACAGGACAATTTAGCCGTGGCACTTTTGGCCGAGGCGGAGCATCAGAGTGCTCAGGCCGCGACGGCAATGCTCTCAGCGATCGATGAATTTCTTAAGTGAGACAGAACATGGCAGCCAAAAGCATACTGGAACTCGACGAGGCCCGGCGGCGCTTTCAGCAGATGACCGATGACCATCGGCAGTTGGCGGAGTTACTTGCGAAGTTGAGAACTATGCGGGATGCCTTGGCGAGAACGCTCGATGATGCCGAGAAACGCCTGCGTGATGCCAACAAGATCGTGGATCGTGCGAACGCGCTGATGACAAACGCCGGTTCGCGGGTCGATGAATTCGGCAAGAAGAGCGAGGTGATACTTGCCGATGTTCTCTCAGCGGGAGCGGAAACAAAGGCTCGGCTAAAGAAGCTTGGTGAAGACACACGGCAGGAGGTGCAAGCCCTCACTGGACAGGTGTCAACCGCGATATGCGAAATGCAAGGGCAATTCTCCGATTGCGAGGTTGCACTTCAAGGCCAGCTCAAGGCCTGGACCGACGAGCAAGACCGGCGCTTCGCGAGCTTTCGCGAGCATCATGCAGCAGTGCTGGTCCGCGTGCAGGAGGCGTATGACCGGGCACGGGCAGCGCTAGAAAGTCACGCCCCGCTTTTTGATCGCCTCGACGGCAAGGTCGACAAGTTGATTGAAAGCCATGCCGACTCGGCGGCTGCCCTACGGCGCGACTTAGAAGACGCTCGTTCCGAGCTGACCCGGACGGCAGCCGACTTGCTCGCGCGCGTGCGCGCCGAAATGGCCACGTCAGCCAAGGCGGTTAAGGAGGAAACGGCGGCCGAATGTGCACGCATGTTGAAAATACAGGGCGAGCAGGGACATCAATTGCGAATACTCCACCGGCGGATCCGGTACGCGCGGATCCTCTTGTGGGTCGTGCTTCTAGCCAGCGGAGTCGCGCTCGGCGGACTGGTATGGCAGCAGCGAGCGGACTTCTTGAGCTTTTTGGAGAATCTTGTCCGGTCGTTAGGCTGACCTAAGGCTCATGTGACGCGGCCCGCCCTAACTCGATGTCCGAGCGGCACGTTAGCAAGCAGACCCAGCCGGCGGCCGGGACGCTTGGCTTGGGCAAGGCGTGACTTGGTAACAGCCTAGTCGACTCCGCCGCCGGGGTGATCCCTACCTGGTCAAGAAGGGCGCCTTGGGCGAAATGGCCGGCCGGCGTGGTAGGCACAACCATTCGCGGCACCGGCGTGTGAGGCGGGTCTAGTTGTTGCTACGAGCTGCGCGCGCCTGCGGCGGGAACGCAAGCGTACGGCCGACTACAACTCAACCGAATCTGTGCAAATCTGTGAAATCTGAGGAGAAAAAAAACCTCCACAGATTGCACAGATTGACACAGATCAGACCGGCGCGAAACGGCCCAGTCCCGGGCGTGCAGCGCGGGGTGGGGGAGAGAACGCCCGCCGGAGCGCGTGCGAAATCGATTGTCGGGTAAGC
>JAAYEH010000685.1 GCA_012728855.1 Rhodopirellula sp.
CTCAGCAGCACCAGGACCGCCGCCGCCAGACAAACGAAACCCGGCAGATGCGCCGTCGGCTGGGCCAGGTGGAGCACGACATTCACAAATTCGAGCAGACCCTCAAAAACCTCGACGCCCAACTCCTCGGGGCCAGCGAGGCAGGGAACCTCGACCTGATAACCCAGATAGGCATCGAGCACGGCGAAACCCAGCACAAAATCACCGCCCTGATGCAGGAATGGGAGCAGTTGTCACTGGCGCTGGATGAAGAGGGTTAGCTAACGCCAGGATACCCGCCACGGCGGGCCACTCAGTATTGGTCGCCCCAGTCCTTGCATAGAACCTGGGCTTGCTCCAGCACAAGTTCCGTTGCTTGTTGCTGCAAGTCCGGCGGGTAGCCGTATTCACGAAGAAGCCTCTTCACCATCACACGTATTTGAGCACGGGCATTCTCTCGCACCTGCCAGTCGATGGAGACGCTCTGCTTAACTCGACGCACAAGTTCCTGCGCGAGGAATCGGAGCTTCTCATCTCCTATCACCTGCTTGGCGCTAGCGTTCTGGGCCAGCGCGTCATAGAAGGCAACCTCATCCTCATTCAGGCCCATCTCCTCCCCGCGCGACTGGGCCGCCCGCATCTCTTTGGCGATGCGGATCAACTCCTCGACAACCTGGGCAGCTTCAACCGCTCGGTTCCTGTACTTGAGCACCGCCTGCTCCAGCATCTCCGCGAACGACCGAGCCTGCACGACGTTCTTCCGCATCCGCGTCTTGATCTCGTCGTTGATCAACTTCTTGAGCAATTCCAGTGCGAGGTTGCGTTGTGGAAGTCGCTGCACATCCGCCAGGAACTCATCCGACAGAATCGAAATGTCAGGCTTCTCCAGCCCCGCCGCGGCGAAGATGTCCACAACCTCCGTCGAGTACACCGCACGCGAAACGAGCTGCCGAATCGCCGACTCCATCTCATCCGGCGCCTTTTCGCTCTCGGATGTCGTCACCTTTACCAGAGCTGATCGAATCTCCTGGAATAGCCCGATCTCGTCACGGATCGCCATCGCCTGCTCGTGCGGAATAGCAAGGGCGAAAGCCTTGGACAACCCGCTTACAGCCTGCGCATAACGGGTCTTGCCGTCGCTTAAGCCAAGCACAAACTCCATCGCCTGCGCCACGCCCGCCATGCGACGAGCTGGAGCAGCAGCCAGAATCGCCTTGTAGTCGAAGCCGTGCAGAAGAGCACACACTACCTCGTACTTCTCCCGCAGCACCGCGACGGCCTGTTCCTGATCGATTGCCGCCTGCCCCCTGCCGCCGGTGGCAGTGTATGTGTGTAGAGCGTGTTTCAGCGCATCGGCAATTCCAAGATAGTCCACCACCAGACCACCGGGCTTGTCCTTGAACACCCGGTTGACGCGGGCAATGGCCTGCATCAGGTTGTGCCCGTTCATCGGCTTGTCCAGGTACATCGTGTGCATGCTGGGACAATCGAATCCCGTCAGCCACATGTCGCGGACGATGACCAGTTTCAGGCCGTCGGACGGGTCCTTGTACCGCTTGGCAATCGCCTCGCTCGCCAGTTTCGTGCGGATGTGCGGCTGCCAGGCCTTCTCGTCCGAAGCCGAGCCGCTCATGACGATCTTGATCTGGCCCTTGGCATCGTCGGCACTATGCCATAGCGGGCGCAACTTGATGATCGCATCGTACATCGCCACGCAAATGCGCCGCGACATGCAGACGATCATCGCCTTGCCGTCCATCGCGTCGAGGCGTTTCTCGAAGTGGTCCACGATGTCCTGCGCCACCAGCCGCACCCGCTTGTCGGTGCCGACCATCGCCTCCAGCGCCGCCCACTTGGTCTTGAGCTTCTGCTTCTCGGTCTCCTCCTCGCCTTCGGTGATCTCCTCGAACTCCGGATCGAGCTTGGGCTTCTCGTCCTCCTTCAACTCCAGCTTGGCCAGCCGCGACTCGTAATAGATCGGGACCGTCGCGCCATCCTCGACCGCCCGCAGAATGTCGTACTTGTCGATGTAGTCGCCAAACACGGCGGGCGTGTTCTTGTCGTCGAGTTCGATGGGGGTGCCGGTGAAACCGATGAATGACGCGCCCGGCAGGGCATCCCGCAGGTACTTCGCCATGCCGTACTTCATCTCGCCGGACTTCTTATCCATCTTGGCGCTGAAGCCGTAATGGCTGCGGTGCGCCTCGTCGGCGATCACCACGATGTTGCGGCGCTCGCTCAATGCGTCCCCACCCTCGAACTTCTGCAACGTGGTGAACACCACGCCGCCGGACGCCACGCGCAGCAGTTCCTTCAAGTGGTCCCGGCTCTCGGCCTGGACGGGCTTCTGCCGCAGCAGCTCGCTGTTGGTGCTAAAGGTTCCGAAGAGTTGGTCGTCGAGGTCGTTGCGGTCGGTAATGACAACCAGCGTCGGGTTCTCCATCGCCGGGTGCTTGATGATCTTTCCGCCATAGAAGGCCATCGACAGGCTCTTGCCGGACCCCTGCGTGTGCCAAACGACGCCGATACGGCGGTCGCCTTCGGGCGAACTGGCCTCCACCGTGCAACCGACGGCCTTGTTCACCGCCCAGTACTGGTGATAGGCCGCCGCCTTCTTGGCGATGGTCTTGCCGTCATCCTCGAACGTGATGAAGTTCAGCACGAAGTCCAGGAGCCGCCGTTTCTCGAAGATGCCCTTGATCAGCACCTCCAACTGCACCGACCGCTTCGGCGCGAGTGCAATGCCATCGATGGTCCGCCACGGCTGGAAGCGATCCCAACCAGCCGTCAACGTGCCGGCCTTGGCCGCGAACCCATCGGAGATCACCAGCATCTCGTTGAAGACGAAGAAACTGGGGATGTCCATCTTGTAGGTCTGGAGCTGGTTGAAGGCGTGCCGGATCGTCGCCTTCTCCTCGGCCGGGTTCTTCAACTCGATCACGCCCAGCGGCAGGCCGTTGACGAACACGACCACGTCCGGCCTGCGGTTCCTTCTGTCCTCGATCACCGTGAACTGGTTGACGACCAGGAACTCGTTCTGATCGATCTTGGCGGGATCACGCTGGATCAGCCACACCTTGCCGTGGCGTTCCCGGCCATTGTCACGCCAGGACACATCCACACCGTCGGTCAACATCCGGTGAAACGCCCGGTTGTTGACGATCAGGTCCGGGCTGTCCGCTCGCGTCACCTGACGGATCACATCCTCGATGACTTCGTCAGGCATGCCTGGATTGATGCGGCCCAGCGCCACCCGCAGCCGCCCGACGAGCATCACCTGGCCGTAGTCGGCACGCTCCGGCGCTTCGCCATCCGGCGCAATCGATGGCCCGTGGACGTACTCGTAGCCCAACTCGCGGAAGTAGTCCACGGTCACGATCTCAACCTGGGCTTCGTCAAGGTAGGAACTCATACGGCCAACTCCTCTAACACTTCATCCCGTCTGCTCCATGCGATTGGCCGCACGTCGTAGTTCCTCAAAGCGTCTGTTACAGCAGTAGATACCTCCTGCTCCGAGTCGTTGAAGATGGCGTAGGCCCGTGAGTCTGGCGAACGCACTTCCTTAGTGTCGATCCACGAAAACGCCACTGCCTGTGCCGTATCCCGATTAGGCCGGTTGATTGTCTGGAGGATGCGTTCCGGCTGCTTGCGCGACTTGGGGATCACGAAATCGAATAGATGGTCGTATCCGGTCTTGCCCGTGAATTTCACCTTCGGTGTGTAACGGACGTCGTGCAGGTCCAGCCAGGCCACTACGTCCTCATAGAAGAGGCTGGCGACCATCGGCACGGCCAGATAGAACATGTCATTGACCGCGAGGATCGCCTGCACCAGATTGTGCTTGCGCAAAGCGAAGTTGTCCGGCGAGGTGTGGACCTCCAATCGCTGGTCCGCCAACTGCACCCCGAAACCGTTCAGCGTCATCTTGAGCAATTCCTGCCGCTTCGGGCTGTTGAGCTTGCAGCCGGTCTGCTCAAGGTCGCCGATGGTGTACCCATCGTCCGTGAGGGTGTATCCGCCATTGGACTTGCGGGCGTAAATCTGGATGTAGTCGTTGTGACGGTCGAGATACGGCGTGGTGATCTCAACCCACTGGTCCACCTGGCGAAGCTGTGTCTTGTCCTTCAGCCACGCCATGTAATCATCCAGCAGCTTTTGGATGTCTTGGATCATGTGAACAGCCCTCGCTCAATGTGCGGCGGTTGCGTAATGTTGCAGAACCGCATGAAGTCCTCCAGGGTGCCCCAAAGGTCGCTGGTCCTGGGGAAATGTTCCGCCGGAACGAGCATCGCCCACTTGTCGCCGTAGCCCTCCCGGTACACATGCAGATGTGGGCAGGGAATCTCCTCGTCGTCGGGGTTGCGATGTGGCGGGCCGCCGAAGTCCAGGCGAACCAGCACCACCACTTGTCGGGCGCGATTCTGGTATTTGCCTCGCAGCAGATCGATCCGGCCCCGGCTGATGTCCAGCAGGAACTGCTCGCGCCGATCCACCGATTGCAACGGCACGATCAGCGACTCCCCACCCATGGGGAAGTTGCGTTGATCATTGTCCGCCCGATGCTTTTCCATCGTGATCAACGCGCGGGCTTCGGCTTGTGTCAGGTTCATATCAGCCATTCGCTGCGCTCCTTGCTACTTCGGTGCTCAACGACACGGCTTGGGCGGCCAGCCGCGTTTTCCGTTCTTGATACGTCTCGAAGAAGAACACCGCCAATGTGCCAGCCGCACCGACGGCCAGCCGGGCATGTCTGGCTTGCAGTCCCTTCGCCCCAGCATGCTTACCGTGCCCTGAACCATATAGGCCTCGCAGTTCAGCGATCCCTTGTGCGACGGTGCCAAGATTGCTGAGCACCCGTTTGATGGTGTCGGCACCTTTTGCCTTGTTTGGCACATTGTCGGGCAAAAGGTCCAGCTTCTCACGTACCTGTTTGATCAATTGCGGAATATCGGCGCTGGGTGAGACCGTCTCTCCGCACTCCGAGAGGATGGTCTTGCAGATGGTCTCGACGAATTCCTTGGCGGTGCCGATGGCCAATTCCGGGTCGGATTCAATCGCAGCTTCCATCCGAGTCATCTGCTGGGTCACATACTCGGCGTTCAGCACCTGAATGAGTGATTTGACACTTCCGAACGCCGGAGCGCCGTTTAGCACGCGACGCCGTCCCGCAAAGATTGGCCTGCCAGAAAGCTGGGCTCTTGCTGCGATTTCCCATCCGTCGGGGGCCAAATGCTCGTTGAACATCTGGACAAGCCCTTGAACGTCCTGGCTGTCCGGGCGGACGACCGGATGGATCATCTCGCAAAGGAACCGCAACAATGCTTCGTCGGAGGCACGCCCCAAATCAAACCGCGAATCCGTGAACACCCAATCACTGGTCCAATCATCGTTCAACACGCGATGTTTGTGTATGTCGCCACTGGCCGTTGTATAGCGGGAATCCTCCGACGGCATGCTCTCAAGGTCATACAGCCGCGACAGGAACTCCGGTTCCGTCAGCCGCCCCGACCACGAGATATTCCCGACACGGATAGCGTCGAAGATGTTCTGCCGGGTAAGCTCGGAGATGCTGTGATCCGAAGGGTCATCATCGAATACCTTGCGGGTTTCCGGTTTGGCAGAGCCAATCTTCCCATCCAGAAACTTGTACCCGTCTGTTTTCAAACAGTTCACCAGCGCATCAATGGCACGTTGCGCAGCCTGCTGATCATGCTGAGCCGGCAACCTTTGGTTTGAACTGTTCAGGACGTTTTCATAGGCGCTAAGTAATCTGCGAGCATCTGACGGCTTCGTGAAGTCCAACGCATGGTAATACTGCTCCACGAACTCACGACGCTGTCCGCCAAGTTGCGGATCATGGTTCCGATCCGGCTCCAAACCAGCAGCCGAGAACTCGTTCTCGATCTCACGCAGCGTCCAACCGACGAGAAACTCGCGGAACTCGTTGCGGGTCTTTCTGCTTATGAGTTCCAGCCCCCTCATGATCGCACCTCCCGGAGCCGCGTAACCAGATCATCTCCCAGTCGTAGGGTGTCTTGAAGCAGTGCGATTTGCTCCTGGATCGCCTGCTCGGCCGTCGCGGCATCTTGCGGGTTGGGTGCCGTAGGCAACACGTCTTCGATCAGAGATTTCACCTGGGTATAGAACAGGGCCACCTGTTCGGCGATGGTGGGTGGCAACAGACCCAGCGCCCCGGCATTGCTGCGGTATATCTGGAAATAGTCCTGAGTGATTGACAACACCAGCCGGGTCGGCTGCCCCGTTTGCCGCACATGCTCAAGAAGTTGGGTCGCGCCGCCGAGATAATCGCGGCGGCGTGCGATCGCGCAGATGGCTGCGATCTCTCCGGCAAACGCGCCAGCCAACGCGCGACGCGTTCGGCCATCATCCAGACGATGCCGCACAATCTGAGTAGCGATAGCGCCACCACCGCCAAGCAGGCCGCCAATCAACGCGGATAAAAGATTCCCCCACATCACGTCACCTCCTCGGCGATGGTGTCAGCGGCGGGGAGTTCAATCTCGCCGCTCAGGAGTTTGGGCAGTAGTGTGTCACGCAGACCGGCCAGGCGACGATTCTGGCGGACGTTCACGCCGATCCGTTTGTGAAGGGGCGCGACATGGTCCTGGAACGCCTTTGCCAAAGGCTCCGGCGGCAGGGCCAGCGGATAACGGCTCATGTCCTTCCAGTTGGTGCGGGGCATCTTTGTGCCCGCCGAGTGCGAGTCGGTGTAATCGACAAACGCCTTGCTCGACACCAGAGAGATGACATAGCCATGCCAGTGCGCGGCCTTCGGCGTAACCACGACAATATCCGTGGAGCACACGCCATCCACTGGCGCAATGCCGACCTTGTGGAAGTACGGCCGCAGCTTCCCGAACAGGATTTCGCCTTCCTTGAACTGCGACTTGCCGCTGGCCACGTCTTCCGCCCAGCCCCAAGCGTCCAGGGCGATGCTCCGGCGTGGCATGTGCTCCAGCCCAATGTATGGCGTGGTGGGCGGCACATCCGAGGGCTTTATGCCGCGCCGGGGACTGTCAGCCACGTCACCAAGAGAACCGGGCTTCCAACCCTTCGGGGTCGGGCCGAGGTCGGAGTCCTTAAAAGTATCCGGGAAGAGGTCGGCGATTTCGGCGGGGAGGCCAGGGTCGCGGCCTTCGGCTTTGGCGTGGACGGGGTCGAAATCGATGAACCAGCTCTTGAAGATCGCCGCCGCCATCTTCTCCAGCGTCCGGTTCATCCGCAAATTGACGTGCAGTTTCCTGTCGAGCGAGGATACGAAGGCAACAATGGCGTCCTGCACGGGCTTCGTCGGCAGCCTGACCTCAATGCGATTCATGTTGCCTTGGGTCAGCTTCGGCATCGTCGAGCCGGATAGGAAGCCCGAAATGTCGATTCGGTCGAGAAGATAGGCGAGAAAGCGAGTATTAGACAGCACGTTGCCTGTCACAATATGGGCATGGTTGTTTACCCAGAACTTACCGGTGGCGATGAATGCAACTGGGAGCTTCCGGCTTCGTAGGTTCTCGCCGTCCTCAGCAATAAGCAGATACTCGCCGTCGAAGATGTACTGGTCGACATGATCGACTACTCCGGATGCTCCGTAATACGGATACGGTCCGGGGCGACGGTCGGCTTCCTTCACGGGAACCCTCTTGAAATCGTAGTTCTCCGTAACTTCGCCGAGTCGATATGTCTTCCAGCCGTCATTCGCCATAGCCAAGCACCTCCAGGTTCTGGCGAATGACAGCGTCAAGTTCTTCGGCCTCGTTCATCTGCTCATAGAGTTCGGCGGAGAGTTCCGCCATCTTCTCCTCGAAGGGCGTACCGTCGTCCTCAATCTCTTCCGCGCCGACGTAGCGGCCGGAAGTGAGAGCGTACCCGTGGGATTCGATTTCTTTGAGTGTGACGGCCTTGCAGAATCCGGCCTTGTCCTCGTACTTGCCCGCGTCCTTTTCGCCACGCACTTCGACTGGCTCAGCACTTCGCCAAGCGTGGTAGGTGCGGGCGATCTGGGCGACCTCATCCTCAGTGAGTTCACGATGGACTCGGTCAGTCAGCACGCCGAGTTTGCGGGTGTCGATGAAGAGCGTTTCGCCGTGACGGGCGCGGAATCCACGCTCCTTGTCGGCCCCCTTGTTGCGGGTGAGGAACCAGAGGCAGGCGGGAATCGGCGTGGTGTAGAAGAGCTGGCCGGGCAGGGCGATGATGCAGTCTACCATATCAGCCTCGATGATCGCCTTGCGGATGTCGCCCTCGCCGGAGGTGTTGCTGGTGAGCGATCCGTTCGCCAGGACGAAACCGGCGGTGCCGTGCGGGGCGAGATGGTGAAGGAAGTGCAGAATCCATGCGTAGTTGGCGTTGCCGCCGTCCACAGCGAAGGTGGACCCGTCCTTGTGTTTGCGTTCGCCGCCGGGCGGGAGGGAAAACTGCGCATTGCCGGATGGCTGATCAAATCGTCGCCAGCGGACATCATTCTTTACCTTGGAGTAGCCCCAGTCCTCCATGTTGAACGGCGGGTTGGCGAGGATGTAGTCGGCCTTAAGATCCTTGTGCTTGTCGTTCAGGAAGCTGTCGCCCCATTCAATGCCCTGATTGTCAATGCCGCGAATGGCAAGATTCATCATCGCCAGTCGCCAGGTAGTGTGGTTGCTCTCCTGTCCGTAAATGGAGATATCGCGACGGACGGCGGACGAGAATTTGGGCTTCTTGCCGTTACCGTTGCCGGTCGCGTGCGACTGCACGAACTTAGCTGCCTGAACAAACATGCCACCGGAGCCGCAGCAGGGGTCGAGAACGCGGCCCTTGTAAGGTTCGAGCATTTCGACAAGCAGTTTGACCACACACTGCGGCGTGTAGAACTGCCCGCCCAACTTGCCCTCAGCGGAAGCAAACTTACCCAGGAAGTACTCGTAAACACGACCGAGCACGTCGCGTTCCCGCGCCTGCTTGTCGCCCAGACCAATCGTGGCGATCAGGTCGACGATCTCGCCAAGACGCGCCTTATCAAGCGCGGGCCGTGCATAGTCCTTCGGCAACACTTTCTTCTTGCCAAGCGTCGGGTTGTCTCGCTCGAGGGCAAGCATGGCGTCGTCAATAAGCTGCCCGATCTCCGGGCGCTTGGCGTTCTTCTGGAGGTAAGGCCAGCGGGCTTCCGGCGGCACCCAGAAGATGTTGTCTGCCAGGTACTCGTCCTTGTCCTCGGGGTCTGCGTGCTTGTGCCCCTCAAGAGCGGCGAACTTTTCCATGAAGGCGTCGGAAATGTACTTGAGGAATATGAGGCCCAGAACGACGTGCTTGTACTCGGCAGCGTCCATGTTGCCGCGCAGCTTGTCGGCGGCCGCCCAGAGTTTGTCTTCAAAACCGAGGTTCGCTCCGTTGTTGCACTTTGCCATTAACTCACCAAACTATAAGAGACTCTGTTACATTTCCGCCGACGGCCTGCCAGACGTGCCCCGCTGCGGCCGAGTGTATGCTATTTGACTACTGCCAAACGCCCGCGTCAACAATAACCCCCGGTTGGGAGGTGCAAAGGCGGCGGCCGGGCGGCTGAGGGCGGGTTCGGAAATGCATGAAAATTCTCGAAAATTCTGCTTGCCACGTCAAAAAGGCGCGGTAGCATAGATCCGTATAAGCGGGATCATGTCAGGAGGCTTCAATGAAAGGCTGCGTGGCCAAGCGGCGGCGCGTCGGTGGATATGCCGATAATCAGAG
>JAAYEH010000686.1 GCA_012728855.1 Rhodopirellula sp.
GCTGCGATGCCGAGGCCGGGATCGAATCCGCCGTGTCGGCGGAGGTCGCCCCCGACGGCCGCCCCGGCGTGGCGGTGCTTCTGTTCGGGTTCTCCGTGGAGGCCCTGGCCAAGGCAGCGCCGAACCGCGTCGGTCAATGCCTGATGACCTGTGCCACCACGGCCGTTTTTGATGGGCTCGGCGATGCCGAAGAGCGGATCCCTCTGGGCAAGCACCTCCGGTATTTCGGCGACGGATTCCAGAAGAGTAAGCAGCTCGACGGTTGCCGCTACTGGCGAATCCCCGTGATGGATGGCGAGTTCCTCGTCGCCG
Organism: Rhodopirellula sp.; assembly: GCA_012728855.1. Classification (GTDB taxonomy): domain Bacteria; phylum Planctomycetota; class Planctomycetia; order Pirellulales; family Thermoguttaceae; genus JABWBD01. Next base: position 313 of record JAAYEH010000686.1, read on the forward strand.
AGTCGCTCGGAGTGGCCAAAGGCGTGGCCGGCGGAAATATCATTCTCCAAGCCAGCGATGCCGCGTCGGCGTTGGCAGCCGCGCGCCGCGGGGCCGACGCCGTGGCGGGGCTAACGGGGGTGATCGCGCCTTTTCCGGGCGGCGTGGTCCGCAGCGGGAGCAAGGTCGGATCGCGTTATCGCCAATTGGTTGCCTCCACCTCCGACCCCTACTGCCCCACGCTCCGCGGCCGAACGGAAACCAAACTTCACCCGCAGGCGAACTGTGCTTACGAAATTGTCGTCGACGGCATCGACGAGTATGCCGTCGGTCGGGCGATGACGGCGGCGATGCGAGCCGCGGCCGGCACGGGAGTCGTTCAAATCGGCGCCGGCAACTATGGTGGCAAACTGGGAAAATTCCACTTTCACCTGCACCGTCTGCTCGAGTAAAGCGACCGGCACGTGCGATGAACGACGACAAGACGGTTTCCCTTCGGATCGACGATCGGCTCGAGCAGTACCGCCCGTTTTTCGACAGCCCGTGGGCGGAACAAATCGACGCCGTCACAGCCGGCACGAAACTTGCCGATGCAGTCTTTGCTTTGTCGGTCAACTGGCGCGCGGCGGCGAACACGTGCGCCATGCCCTGGCTGATGTGCCAGTCCTCGCGGCGACAATGGACCACCTATCTCGAAAAGCAGCAACCGTTTTCCGATTCATTCACCGCCGCGGTCACCGGTCGCGTTGCCGGGGAAATGGTCGGCGACCTTTCCAAGGCGAAACAGAAGAAGCTCGTTCACATCATCCAAACGGTCGGCGACGAAACCCGCGAGCAGGCCGACGAGGCGACGCTATTCCGGCTCGACGCCGTCTGGCGCTGTCTCTTGGACGATCCCGAGTTTCAACTGGCCATTTGGGGCTCCCAGCGGATCGGCTACGGGTCGATCTACCACGCCTACGAGCACTTCGTCCGCGGCTGTATTGCCCTGGCTTCCGGCAATCCGAGCTACCGCGGCCGGCGCATCCACGCGCTGATTCGCGATGCCGGGCAACTCTTCGGGCCCAAGATCGCCCACGACTGCCTGGCCTCGCAATCCGTGATGGCAGCCCGGCTGGTCCGCAATGCATTGGCCCACAATGGAGGGCGGGAAACCGTGCAACTCCGCGGCTTCCCACACGGATTGGTCGTCGAGGACAACGTCGTCCAGGTCATGGCCTCCGATACGAGGGGCTTGTTCGATCGGCTCAAGATCCGCGCCTACAAACTCGCCCGCCAGGCGGTGACTCTGCCCACAATCCGTGCGCAATGACGCCGACGGCGGCGACGGGTCGAAGGATCAAGACCGATGGCCGCCGCGCTTGCCGGACCTTCCGGCGTACCGTAAACTTAGAGGCCCTGGAGCATTGAACCCTGTCGCCTCGTACGGAGCGTTGTCTTGTGAACGGCCTCAATCTTCCCCCGAGTTTGCGCGATCTAGTTCGGGCCGCCCCTTCCGTTCTGACGCCCAAGAGCCTCAATGATCTTTTCGCACTGGCTGCCGGCGTGCCCGACGAGAACCCGTTCGAGGTCGCCTACGACGTGCCGGGCAAGGGCCGCGTGGTCGAGGCGACCGTGGCGCGCTGCCGCAACGGCCTGGCGGTCAACTACCCGGATCCGTACATGCGGCGACGCGACCCCGACTCGATGGTCGTCGCCGACGACCTGCCTACCGACAAACCCCGCTATCAAGAGCGTTTCCAAAAACCCTTCGCTCCCTTGCGGGAGGAAATCCTTGCCTGGATGGCGACGCAAGATCTCGTGCTGGTGCCGTTCTACGCCGGCGGCCCGGCACTCGGCTACGGCGCCGTGATGGTGGCTCCGGCGAATGCCGCCTTCTTTGCCGCCGCCCTGGCCCACCTGCAGGGAATCATCCCGGCCGACGAACTCCGAGAGGACTTCGAGGCGAGGGCGGTCGTCTATGTCGCACCGCCGTTCCGGCATACGCATTGCGACGGTCGCCAGGTCGTGGTTCACCATCGCAACGAGCGCCTGCATGAGGTCTTTTCGCTGAATCTCTACCCTGGTCCCAGCGCGAAAAAGGGAGTTTACGGCATTCTGCTCTCGCTCGGTGAAACCGAGGGTTGGGTAACGCTGCACGGCTCCACCGTCGAAGTCGTCACACCGTACGACAATATTCTGACCCTGATGCACGAAGGGGCCAGCGGCGGCGGCAAGAGCGAGATGCTCGAATATCCCCACCGCGAGACCGACGGCCGGTTGTTGCTCGGCACCAACGTCGTCGGCGGCGAGCAGCGGTATCTCTCGCTGACCCAGGGCTGCCTTTTACACCCGGTGACCGACGATATGGCCCTCTGCCATCCCCGATTGCAGAAAAGCGGTCCGAAGGTGGTAGTGACCGACGCGGAAAACGCCTGGTTCGTCCGCGTCGACCACATCACCGATTACGGCGTGGATCCGCACCTGGAGCGGATGTGCATTCGTCCCGCGGAACCGCTGGTGCTGTTGAACCTCGACGCCGTGCCGGGCGCGACCTGCCTGATTTGGGAACACGTCCAAGACGCGCCGGGCAAGCCGTGCCCCAATCCGCGCGTGATTCTCCCCCGGCGAGCCGTGCCCGGCGTCGTCGATCGGCCGGTGGAGGTCGACGTGCGGAGTTTCGGCGTGCGAACCCCGCCCTGTACCCGCGAGAACCCGACTTATGGAATCCTCGGCTTCCTGCACTTTCTTCCACCGGCGTTGGGCTGGCTCTGGCGGCTCGTCTCGCCCCGCGGCCACGCCAACCCCAGCATCACGCAGACCGAAGGGATGACCAGCGAGGGTGTGGGTTCCTACTGGCCGTTTGCCACGGGACTCCGCGTCGATCAGGCCAACCTGCTCTTGCGTCAGATCGTCCAGACGCCGGGGACGCGGTTCGTGCTGATCCCCAATCAAAACGTGGGCGCTTGGCA
>JAAYEH010000687.1 GCA_012728855.1 Rhodopirellula sp.
AATGTCGTTGCGCCACTCACGGTTATCTCCCGACCTGTTGGAAACCTTCCCAGACGTAAGAATACACGATGCGGCCCTTTTTTCAAGCCAGCACAGACCCGGCTGCAGGTCATTGCGGGCGGATCGCCATCGAATTCTCGCAATTCGGGAACCGGAAACACGTCGAAAGGATCGAGGACTGCTGAACTTGCGGATTCACCGCGGCTTATTCGTGAACCGCAGTCCAATGGCCTCGCCGAAGGTTCCGGATTGTTCCGACTTGCCCACGCAGATACCAGAATTCATCCACGCCGATGGCTATTTCCACTTGCTCGCCGCCCCCGTGAAATCCGCCGCCGATTCCGGACAGCAAGCAGAAACCTTCTCTCTTGTGGATCATCTTCACCGGTGCGTCGCCTCGGCGCCACGTGTAGGAATTCACCTCCGGCCGCCCTGGACACGGGGGCCACGGCACCACGGCAGCCATCGCATCCAGGGGAACGGCTGCCTTGCCCGACAAGTACCACCATCTCGCGTTGAAGGCCGGCTTCATGCACGCGACCTGAACTCGCTGCCGCCGCATCGATCTCACTGGGGCGACCAGTCTTCGACCGTGAGTCCCGGAACTGCGCGGAAGTCGCTGTCCTTGGTGACCAAAGTGTTCTCCAGGCCCAGACCCTGGAGTTGTGTCAACCCTTTTAGGTGTTCCAGCCCGGCGTCCGTGTCCATGCTCCAGGCCCGGTGCTGGACAGTCTACGTGCGGCTATAACGCGGCGTGTCAGCTTCCGGTGGTTTGGTGAGTCCACCACCTCGCAACGAGGGGACGGTGCCGCGTGCCCGATCACGAAACTAACTCGTTACCGGCGCTTCGCCCGCTGAATCTCGCTGACGGTCATCCGTGCCCGTTGCGCCACATGCGGATTCCCGTGTGTGAGAAACGGCGCCACGCCCGCCAACACTTCATCGGACGGGTAGGCCTCGAGCGACTGGATGGCACGCTCCAAGTGTGCGTCGCTTGTGGGGTCCTTCAACTCGTCCAACAAAGCCCGGACGATCGTTGCGCGGTGGGGCCGAAAGTGGTCGTCGTCGACCACTTGAGCGATCGCCTTCAGCCGCAGCGCGGGGTCGTCGCTCTTCATGCAGCGCACAACCAATGCACCTCCGGAAGCATCGCCGCAGTAGCAGGAGACAATGGCGGCCTCGAGTGCCAAGCCGCGGTCGTCGTCGGTCATCTTGCGACGCAGGTACTGCGCGATCCGCCCGTCGGGGGCGTAGCTGCTCAGCGACCCGATCGCTTCCTGGGCAAGTGTGAGGTCCGGGCCGTCGCCGATCCGGAACAGTTCGTCCACGGCTGCCTGGCTCCGCAGGCTCATCAACCGGCGTATGCTGCGGGACACGACGAACCGGGAGTGGCTCCGGACCAGCGTCAGGTACAACCGCTCCTGGTCCTTCGGCGGTAGACAGTCCGTGACGCGCGCGTCGAGGTGATTGACGAAGTCATTTCCGGGATCGGCGCGGAAGCCGTCGCTCAACTGCAGCAGACGCTCAATAAGCGTCTCCAGGGCGCGGTTGCCGTCCGCGGGCAACGTCTTCTCCGTCAGCCGCTCGATCCCCTCGCGCCACTTCTGGCGCGCCGCCTGGAGGGCCTCGTCCCAGGGCGAGTGGAGCATCTGCGGCCGACCGCCCCACCTCACGACGTCCCAGCCGTAAGTCTTTGGCAGGCCGCCAGCCGCAAGAACCGGGTTGTCCTTCAGCAAAACGGCGAAGGTCTCACGGACCGGTCCGGCGTCGAGTTCTGCGGCGAGCTTCTCGACCGCAGCATCGTCCTCGATCACAAACCGGGCCGGCGCGGCAATGTGAATGCGTCCGTCCTCCAGCGGCCGGGCATACGACAGACGGTAGACTCCCACGCCTTCGATCTGAAACCACTCCCGGAGGTCGATGGTCACCTGGGCCAAGTCCATCGACACTAGCGGCACTGACTCGGGCTTGGGGCGGTCGCGGACTGGGGTGACCCGACCTGAGCCGACCGGCTCCAGCACCAGTGAGCCGCAGATGGCCCGCCAGTCAATGCTCTGCAGCTTCTCCGAGCGGTTGACCGCCGAGAGGGTAACCGCCAGCGGCCGCGCGATGTCGTAGCAGAAGTCGTGCGGTTCGAGGTAGATGAACGGCAAGGAGCGGTCACACGCCTGAGCCTTCGCCTGTTGGGATGGGTCTCTGACGTTGGCGGGTGGGAAGTAGTACTTCGCCGCTGCCGAGGCCGGCAGAAACAGAGTGACGAGCAGCGTTGGAAGAGACCGGTTCACGGCGATTTCTCCATCAGTCAGAAGACGCGGTAGGTCACGTCGGGCGGTAGCGAGATCGCCGGGCATCTTCGTCCCATTCAATCCCGGCTTTCTTGCGTTACTTCCCTCACCTCGGACGCCAAGGGACTCCTCGGATACTTCGACAGGAAATCTCGCGACAGGGCGCCAAGTTCCTCTTTGTCCGTGCCGATGGCGAGCCGACCTTGTATTCGATGGTAGGAAATCAGTTCGCCAAAAAGTTGCGGGCGATCCTGGGAGTCGATGGCGTCCAACAAAGCGAGCGCCGGCCTCGCGAGTTGCGGGTTCCTCGTATCCTCGAACCTGTCCAACGCCCGAAGCGCGTCGAAATAGAGCGCGTATTCGGTATAAACGGATCCTTGACATCGCTCAATCAGCGCGCGGCACTTTCCTGCATCAAGAAAGACACGCTCAAACGCAAACTCCGAATCCGTTCCCGCCTGCGGGGTCCAAAATGACTTCTTGGCGAGTATCCGTAGGCCTGCCTTGTCGACCTCTCGCGTCGGCTGAACAATCCGCGCGGTTCCCGCTTTGCATTCCAGCTCTCCCTGCCAAATCTGGTCGGTGACGATCTCCCGCTTCTTCGTATCATATCTGCTCAAAGTCCCATCGCACGCATACCGGGCGACGATGGTGTAGTCTCCTGGCCTGCTCATCCCATATTGGTCCGGGACATTGAACACCTCGACCAAACGCGCACCTGCTGGAATTGTAGTCCCGCGCCCGTTTCCCTGGCCAAGATATGGCCGCCGAGGTACACGGAATCCGTTGGGCGTAACGATCTGGAGCACTGTCGCGCCGCTGGATCCAGCTGGGTAGGCGACAAAGATGTCGGACGCCGAATAATTGGCGAGGCTGCAGCGGACCCATATCGGTTCCCCGATCAGGTACGTGCGAGAGTCGTATTCCACCTCAAGTTGCATGCCCTGTTTCGCCTTCGTGTCGAAGGCGGTGCATGGAAAGATCCATGCTGCACAGTACAGCGAACGCTTTGCTGCCTTGTCCAACATCATACATCTCGATCTGGGCGGTTGGGTGTCTCGATCAGCAGCCATCAGGCTCCCCAACATGGAAAGCACGCTCGCAAGGAAAACCTGGATGATCTTCATTTCTCATCACCTCGTGGCCAGCCCAATCGAAATACCAAAGGGCGTCGGCGCTAGGAACCGCCTAGGCGTTCATCGACGGATCTTCAGCTTGGATCATCAGCGTCCGCAGGCTGAACTGCAGCCAGCGGCGGCGGGGCTTCGGGGTGGGCGGAGGCTCGGTGCTCATCGAGTGATGTCCACCTTTGGCAACGCCTTGTGAAGTTCGTTGATGCCTACCTCCGTGACTTGGGTGTCCCCTACGTTCAGCCATTTGAGTTTCGTCAGGCCCCGCAGATGAACCAGGCCGGCGTCAGTGACCGAAGCGTTCTCCAGGCCCAGACTCTGGAGTTGTGTCAACCCTCTTAGATGTTCCAGGCCGGCGTCAGTGACCCGGGTGCCGTGCAGATGAAGCGTTTGGAGTTGGGTCAGCCCTTTGAGGCGTTCCAGCCCGGCGTCCGTCACCCGGGTGCCCGTCAGGTCCAGCGTCTGGAGTTGGGGCAAACCTTTGAGATGTTCCAGCCCAGCGTCAGTGACCGGGATGCCCATCAGAGTCAGCGTCTGGAGTTTCGTCAACCCTTTCAGATGTTCCAACCCGGCACCCGTCACCTTGGTGCCAATCAGGCTCAGCGTCTGGAGTTTGGTCAAGCCTTTCAGATGTTCCAGCCCGGCGTCCGTGACCGTGCCCATCAGGTACAGCTTCTGGAGATTGGTCAACCCTTTGAGATGTTCCAGCCCAGCGTCAGTGACCGGGATGCCCATCAGAGTCAGCGTCTGGAGTTGGGTCAACGCTTTGAGGTGTTCCAGTCCGGCGTCCGTCACCTGGGCGCCAATCAGGTCCAGCGTCTGGAGTTGGGTCAAACCTTTCAGATGTTCCAGCCCGGCGTCCGTGACCTGGCCGCCCAGCAGGGTCAGGTTCTGGAGGTGCGCCAAACCTTTCAGACGTTCCAGCTCGGCGTCCGTGACTTTCGTGTACCGCAGGCCCAATCCCATGCCGCCCAGCTTCTGAATCTCCGCAATCGCTCCCTTGGTGGATGCCGCCTCGGCGGTCAACCCCGCACGTCCGGCAACGCCCATGACCAGTGTGAGCACTAGAGAGCCATTCAAGACGAGACTGGCGTTCATACTCAGTCGCCTTTGCGGTTGAAAAACAACTTGCTGACTTATGTTCTCATGCCGTCTCGCCATTCGACAACGACCTGCTCGTGCTCTTGCGGCAGACAGTGCCCGTCAAGAGCAGCACCAACACCATCATCGTCCGTGGGCTGAACTGCAGCCAGCGGCGGCGGGGCTTCCGGGTTGGTGAGGCTTGGCGCTCATCGATTGATCTCCACCTTTGGCAACGCCTTGTGAAGCTCGTTGACGCCCGTGTCCGTGACTTGGGTATTCTTTACGAATAGCAATTTGAGTTTCGTCAGGCCCCGGAGATGAACCAGGCCGGCGTCAGTGACCGAAGCGTTCTCCAGGCCCAGACTCTGGAGTTGTGTCAACGCTTTCAAGTGCTCCAGCCCGGCGTCCGTGACCTGCGAGCCGCTCAGGTGTAGCGTTCGGAGTTGGGTCAGCCCTTTCAAGTGCTCCAGTCCGGCGTCCGTGATCTGCGAGCCGCTCAGGTGTAGCGTTTGGAGTTGGGTCAGCCCCTTGAGGTGTTCCAGCCCTGCGTCCGTGACGTGGGTGTCACGCAAATCCAGCCAGGTGAGGTTGCGGAGGCCCGCCAGTTCCCTCAATCCCTCATCGGTGACGGGACTGCGCCAGAGCGAAAGCGCGGTCATCTCCTCCGCCGACTTCGGCCGTTTGCCTCCGCTGTCCTGGTTCAGGCAGTGCAACAAACCAATCTCGCGGAGCACGCGCAGAGTGGCGTCGCTCAACTGCGATTCGCTCAGAGCCAGTTCCGTGAGCTTCGTGAGGCGCGCCAGTTCCTTCAGCCCTTTGTCGGTGACTTTTGTGTTCTGCAAGTCAAGTTTCGTCAGGTTCCTCAATTTGGCGAGCTGCTTGATCGCTTCGTCGCTCACATCCGTGTCCCTGAGGTCAAGCGAGCGGATCTCCTGCGCTGATTTCGGCAACGGCGTCTCGACGCCCCACTGCAAGAGGATTTCGTAGGCCCTGACAACGATAGGCATCCATTCATCCGCCTTCAGCGGCTCATCAAGCAGCGAACGCAGCAACTCGGCATTGGCGTCCGACTTGAAGTACCGCAGTGAATCCACCCCGCCGAAACGCAACATGCGGAGGGCGCCCGGATTAGGATTCTCGCCCTTCGGCATGAATTCCTGCGGGGCGGCGATCAGCCGTCTGGCCCGCAGTTCCAGCGTGGGCTCCACCGGCACGATCAAGTAGTTCCACTGGCCGCTCTCCAAGCCGGGCGGGATTTGAATCCGATGGGTCGGCTGCACCTTCAGCGATGTCTTGGCGTAGGCCCGCGCGCAGGCCAGGACTTCCTCGTTGTCCTTGAGGAGACGGAATTCCTTGGAGAAATGCGGCCCCCCTCTGGGATCCGAAGCGCGGTGCTCAGCCGGGACCGGCTCGCCCAACGGCACGAAGTCCCAATCCCGTCGCTGGCCCCGCTCGGGCGTCGGGCCGAGGAACCACAGGATCGACGTCTCGGCTCGCATCCACTGTTCATAACGTTCGTCGACCCACGTTCCAAATGGGGGACGAAGGTCATCCACGATGCCGTTGAGGTTGCCTTTCAGGGTCTCGCCGATTTTGAGTGTGAGCGTGTACTCGAATTGGCCGTCGTGCCAGGTAGTGCCGATCTTGTCTGCCCCACCCGGCGCGACAATCGTCTTGCGAGACACCTTGCTGATCGTGCCGACGAACACCTGGTCCGCTTGGCCGACGCGTGCTTCGACCGTCCAGAAAGCGCGGCAAACGGGCTGGGCACGGGCGATCCCCGCGGCGACCGCGATGCCGAGGAGTGCCAGAATCAACTCGCGGAACTGCTTTGCAGGGGACATTGCTGCCTCCCGGTATGCCGGTCTATCGGGGATCGCTCGGTCGCCGAATTCCGTAATTCTCCGCCCGGACCTGCCCGGCCACTCGCCGCATTGTACCATCCGGCAAGGGATTGCAGAATCTCCAGGAACCCGTGTCACGACCGCCGACCCGGTCGCCGTGAGGTTGGCGTAGGTCACCCGCTTGATCGACGAGTATTCTTCTTTCATTGTTCACGTTTCACCTCGAACACCACCACGTTGGACAGCAGACTTCCGTTGAACTTGCGGAACTTTTCTCCTCGCAGGTTGGTGTAAGTTCCGGGGTCTCCCTGAACTGACAACTGGAGCGTGTGTTTCCCCTCATGAACCTTGTCCATGGATGACAGGGTTATTTCTCCCTGGAACGGGAAGAGATTGACGTGACCGTCACTTATGCCGGTAGTTTCGATGCGTGCCGTGTTGCCATCGACAGTCACGACGACGTGCGTTTTGAGGCTCCGCTCGTTTATCCAGACCATATCTGCCCTTTTACCATCCGACTCCGCTTGGAAGAAGAACCGAATGTCCTCGCCGGCCTTGAACGACTCCCTGGGCATCTGAATTCTCAGCCGGCAACCTTCCACCGTCTGCCCCCACGGTGAAAGAGGACGCTGGGGGATCTCCGCCAACTCGTCGGCCAGGGTGAGCTGTTCAATCCCTCTTTGTGTCACAGTCCAGAACCCGATCCTCTTGATGCTGGAGCTGGAGAAACGGTCCGCCTGCCGAATACGAAACATGAAGGGCAGTCCTTCTCGATCGACTTGCGTCCGCCGCCACGCGCCGTCGGGTCGCCGCCAGTCAAGCTGTGCGGGCAGGAGATCCCCTGAAACAGCGTAGAGCTGCACTAGGCCAGGAAGCAAATACTTCCCACCATCTGACAACGTGAAAAGCCACACCTCCGCACCGGGCTTGCCCATAACGTGGCCGTCAACCACAAGCCATTCATCGTCATGAGTCACTTGCACCTGCGCCTCCAGAGAAGCGTCATACGTTCCCTTCTGCTGGGTTAGGGGTATATCAAGTGACTTGGCGGCCACGACGGGGACGAACTGGTCATTGGTCGGATAGAAGGAAGCGGCCCCGGCCAGTTCATATTGTCCGGGTTGTAGCTCGACGTGGTGCAACACGAATGGGGCTGTTTCGCCTGGCTGGAGCAACACATTGCCCGTGTAGAAATGGGTCCATTCTCCCGGATTCATTGGAGAAATGAAGTTCAACCGTTGTAACAACGTCCCGCCAAAGCGGAGGTGACGGCGAGTGTACCCTGTCAGGAAAAAATCATCTTGCCCCTCGTCATTCGACGATGGTCGATACCCTCGCACGCCGACCTGCAAACTGCCCGCGTCGAATGTAATCTCCTCTTTACCTACGTTCGCAAGGGAGTAGATCACATCGATTGTCTTTCCGGTGTTTGTTGCTGAGGGCACCGCCTGGAGGTCCAGCCTGAGTGGGGGGCCGGACAATTCTGTCACCTTCCCAATCTGATCGACGATGGCCGGACCTGGGTTCACCGGCTGACGGGCTTTCACCACCTCCAACTCGATGTACTTGCCTTCGTAGGGGGCCAGTTGCTCTTTCAGTGCCTTCGGTATGATGAAGCAATAAAACCTGCCTACTCCTGCGCGGTTCACCTGATAGACGTCGCGGAATGTTCCTTTGGTGGGCAGGGATTCAGCGTGTGCCTGAATCCGATGTGAGATGATGAGCACAGCAAGCAGGATTCCTGCGAAACCTGACAGGTTCAGCCTCCGATTTCGGTTGGTCATTTGGCTACTCCCGTCGAACGACACGGGTCTCCCAGCCCGCGATCCGTGACGCCTGTGTGGTTTAGTGTCAGTCGACGCAAGCTTCTCGAACGCAAACGCGAAGTACCGAGGATTCCCAGTCACATCTGGCCTTTGGGTTGTGAGCATGCTCGCTTCATTTTACGCACGAACGGACAGCCAGTGCAAACGGCCGGGCCTGGACGCAAACCAAACCGCATTCTACTCGCCCAATGGCATCCGCGACCGTCTCGGCTGCTCGTGCCTTCACATCCCGATGGCAGGTATACGGCGGGCGACTCGCAGTGATTGTCGCCAGGGGCAAGACGGTCTGCACGGTGGCGATGCCCGCGTCAGTCAATCATCGCGACCCGAACGAGTTCGTGCGGGCTTAACCAGCGGTTCACCTCGACTTCCAAGCTGAAAAAGCCGTTTAATCTCCTCGTCCGACAGAGCCCGATTGAAAATAGCGACTTCGTCGATCGATCCGCGGAAGTACCTTCCTGCGCGGGAAGGTGATTCCGCTTGCGCCCCGATTCGTGCAGCATGGGCCGAGACCGAGGCCGCATTGAGCGTGAGTTGGTCGCTTGCCGCGGTGGCCACGAGTCGGCCGTTGACAAAAAGCTTCTGGTCCGTGCCATTCCATACACCGACGACGTGGTACCAATGCTTTGGCTGTACGCTCGCCGATTCGCACACGCTCCCGGGAAGATTGAAGCGAAACCGGTCGTTGATGCGCTGCAGGGTGATACTGTTGTTCGCATGGAAACCTACATCAAAGATCATCGACTGTCCTTGGACGTCAGCGGGAAACACCCAGAATACGAGCGACAATTGTCTGAGATCCTGCGACAGATGGGGCCAAAGTGTTGGGATGAGGAGCGAAGCCTTTCCGTCGAATTGCAGGGCAGCGCCAACGCGTCCGTCCGCAACCGGCGTCGCACCTTCGATGATGGCGTGGTTCCCCAACCCGCTCAAGTCCGCAACCTGCGTGTTGCCCTCTTCCTTGGAAATGAACGTCTCAGGCTCAAATGTCATTTGCAGAATGGTTGCCCCACGGAATTGCTCGTGCGGCCTTTTTCCGCTGCTTGGCATTGCCTCGGGCGAGGCCGTCTGACCTTGCTGTCTTGCGTCCTCCCGCAGCGGGATGGCAATGGTCAGGGAGTACGAATCCGCACCGTTGGGCGAATCCGCTACGTGGACGGTGAAACCGGTCGCCGTCTTCTCTAACGCGACGACATCCCGCCCCTGCCGTCTGATCAACCAAGCGTGGCTCAAGTCCAGCTTACCACGCTGCAACGTCCATTCCTTTGGGGAAATCCTCAAGTTCTCCCACGGCTTTCCGTTGAATAGCACGTGCTTGGGTGGTTCCCAGTGTCTGTGGGTGTAGGTCACAGAGTCCTCCGAAAACGTGAAGACGCCGCTGCCGTCGACAACGGCAGAAAGTGTCACGGTCCACACGGGAGACGTGCCTCCTTCCCTCGTTTGCATTGGGGATCCAACGGGCTGAACCAGGGCTGCCAAGCAAACGGCTGCGAGACTGGCAAACATCGTCATGTCCTCCCAAAATCAGAATGAACAACCGAGACGGCGTGGAAACAAAACTCTAGCGACCTAAACGAGTTCGCGCGGACTTCACGAGCGGTTCACCCCGCTTTCCAAGCTGGAAGAGGACTTGTATCTCGTCCTCCGACAAAGCCCGATTGAAAATGGCGACTTCGTCAATCAACCCTTGGAAGTATCGTCCTGCCCGAGAAGCCGATTTTGCTTGAGTACCAAGTCGAGCGCCATGGCCCACGCCAATTGAAGTCGCATCGAGTACGAGCCGATCGTTGGGGATCTTGGCGGCCAGCACG
>JAAYEH010000688.1 GCA_012728855.1 Rhodopirellula sp.
CGAGCAATGGAAGGACACCACGGCGTTTCGCCGAGATGACCTCCCGATTGTCGCCAAGGCCGCGGACATGGCTTACGCCTGGATCTGGGGGCAAGACGTGCCAGCCGACCCGGACGAGGCAGTGGAGTAAGGGATGACGAACCCGCCGGCCGGATGCAATCCGGCCGGTATTTTCCTCACGGAGGAAACAAGCCATGACCATGATCATCACCGGTGGGAAATTCCTGCCAGGAGACATCGTGATTACCCCCGGAGTGAAAGCCGAATTGTCGCCCGACGAGGCATTCCGTGGCCTCGTTCGGCACCTTGCAGGCGACTGGGGCGAGCTGGATGAGCATGACCGGAAGCAGAATGAGGCCGCGCTCGAACACGGCTTTCGTCTCCTCTCCCGGTACGTGACTCCAGGCGGAACGAAGTTCTACGTCATCACAGAACATGATCGTTCCGTCACGACCATTCTGCTGCCGAAAGAGTACTGACCGGTAGCCGGTTTTACTGCAGGTTTTACACCTGGTTTTCCGCCGGCTGGTTCGCCAGCCGGCCCCTTTTCCACCGTGCCTCACAGCGACGCCACAACTTCGCGCTCGGCAGGAGGGAATCGGACAGTTGATCTTACCGGGCATGGGGAGCACCTGACCGCGCCCCATGCCCTCCCTTTCCTGACGCTCTTTCTCGGCCTTCAACTGCCATGAAACGAAACACACTTACCACAACCGCCAAGCCGTACGCAATGTTAGGCGCGGGCCAGCTCGTGTCTGCGATCTGGAAAATCGACCGAAGACGGAGCAGAGCAACGCATCGCTTCAACATCTATCGCAGCAGCGCTCGCACCGGCCGTGTATCGCAACTTCTGCGGCCCGCCGACGTGCTGGACTTGGTCAAGCTATGCCAAGTTCTGGCCACGACTCTTGCTGAGGACGGCTGCGTGCCCGCCGAACAGCGCCGCAGCCTTGCCGACCTTGCCATCAAACTCGATGCCATCACGCGTACAAGGATCTAAGCCATGCCACGCAAACCCGTCCATGAAATCCGCCGCGGCCTGATCAAGGTCCGCATCTGGCGAAAACAAACCCGTTCCGGACTGCGGCACACGCTTGCGGTCACCCGCTTGTTCCGTAACGGCGACGTCTGGAAGGAGTCCAGCCGTTTCGGACGCGACGACATTCCACTCCTGCGCCTGCTGCTTGACGAGGCCCACACCTGGGTCTTCCGTCACTCCTAGTCTAGTGGGCCGACGGACCAATTCGCGATTGCCCTAACCCGAATCACCACCAGTACAATGACGCCGAAAAGACTCCCTAACAGCCCGACAACCTTCAGACATCGCTCTACTCCGGCGACTCACCTTTGTAGTTTACTCGGAAATGTGCTACGGTCGCCCGAAAAGGCACCCTTCCGGTGCATCTTCTCAGCCCCTGCTCTTTTCATCGGCTGCACGTGTAGACGCCATGCCCACCGACTCCTAGCCGGGATCTGCAGTCTCGGCCCGAAGCCGGTGGCGTGCATCGGTTTTCTTCTTTCATTTATCGCTGGAGACGTAGTATGTCCACTGATCTAGCACCATCGAGCGACATTCCGGCTGCGGTCGAACCTGATCTAAGTCCGAACGCGATCACCGTCCTGGAACACCGGTATCTGATGCGCGACGACCAGGGCCGAGTCGTCGAGACACCAGCCCAGTTGTTCCGCCGCGTCGCCAAGACCGTGACCGACGCCGAAGCGATTTGGGGAACGTGCTCCCAAGACCGCCAGCGGCTGGAACACGAGTTCTACCGCCTTATGGCGAGTCGAAGGTTCCTTCCCAATTCGCCCACCCTGATGAACGCTGGCAGGCCTCTCGGCATGCTGTCGGCTTGCTTTGTGCTGCCCCTAGAAGATTCAATCCCCGACATCATGGAGACGGCTCGACAGATCGCCCTGGTGCAACGCGCAGGCGGTGGGACGGGCATCGACCTGTCAGCATTGCGTCCCAAGGGTTCGATCGTCCGTTCGTCGGGCGGTACGACGGCGGGGCCGCTGTCATTCCTCAAGATGCTCTCGGCCGTGACGGATGCCATCCAACAAGGCGCATTCCGGCGAGGCGCCAACATGGGAGTCATGCGGGTGGACCACCCGGACATCGTTGCCTTCATCGATCTCAAGTCCGACTTGGCCCAAATCAGCAACTTCAACGTTTCCGTCGCCGTCACAGATGATTTCATGGAGATCTTGAAGGCCGACCCGCAGCAAACGCACACGGTGAGGAACCACCACACGGGGCAACGCGGCCGGCTGCTGAAGGACACGGGGGCCCCCGACTATGCGGAGGAACCAAGCGGCGATGCCGGCCGCTATTACACCGTTCGCGACCTGTGGAACCGTATCGTCGAGCGGGCTTGGCAGTCAGGCGACCCGGGCGTGATCTTCATCGACGAAGTAAACCGCCACAATCCGACCCCGCATCGCGGCGCGATTCGAGCTACCAATCCCTGCGGCGAGCAGCCGTTGTTGCCTTACGAAGCATGCAATCTCGGCTCCATCAACCTCGCCGCTTTCACGAAGCCTTATCTCAGTCAAGTCGCCGCTGATCGGATCGACTGGTCGGCGATTCAGAAAACAGTCGATCTGGCCGTCCGGTTCCTCGACAACGTCGTGGAGGTCAACCGGTATCCGACCAAGGAAATCGACGACGCGACGCGAGCTACGCGGAAAATCGGCCTGGGCGTGATGGGATTCGCCGACGTTCTCTTCGAACTCGGCGTCCCCTACGACTCGGAGGATGCGCTCGCCATCGCCGAGCAGCTTGCGTCCTTCATCCGTGATGCCGGCTGGCTTGCCAGTCACCGGCTCGCTGAGACGCGAGGCGTTTTCCCAGGCTGGACGGGAAGCGTCTGGGATACACAACACGCCGGCCACCTCATGCGGAATGCCCAGGTGACGACGATTGCCCCCACCGGCACGATCTCGATTGTCGCGGGCTGCTCTTCGGGTATCGAACCCGTATTCTCGCTGGCTTTCACCAGGCAAGTTCTCGACGGCAAGAGGCTCGTCGAAGTCAACCCGGTTTTCGCGGCTGTCCTCGGCGAGCACATGAGGGACCAATCGCGGGTTGACGCGGTCATCGATCTCGCGGCGACGCACGGGTCCATCCAGAACCTCGACGAACTGCCGGCTGGGCTGAAGACCGTTTTCCGCACGGCCCGCGACATTGCTCCGGAGTGGCACGTTCGCATGCAGGCCGCTTGGCAGCGGCACACGGATGCTGCCGTGAGCAAGACGGTCAATCTCTCGGCTGACGCCTCCGTTGGGGATGTCGAGCAGGCATACCTTCTCGCGTACGAGCTGAAATGCAAGGGCATCACCGTCTACCGTGACGGTGCCCGGCCGCTTCAGCCCATGACGCTTTCCAGTGCTGACGCGAGCCCGTCGCCCACGGAAACTACCTCGGGGCCCGCACGCCCCTTGAAGCTGCCGGAGATCATCCCGTCCATTCGTCTCCGCCAGGCAACGCCGTTTGGCAATATGCATCTCCACATCAGCGTCGACCCGGAGGCCGACGTTGAGCGCGAGGTCTTTGCCCAACTCGGCAAGGGCGGTGACTTGGCCAACTCGGACCTGGAGGCCATCTGCCGGCTCGTCTCGCTGCTTCTGCGTCTGGATGGCGACATCAAGATGGTCATCGACCAGCTCGACGGTATCGGGTCCAGCTTGTCGGTGCCGTCCAAGGATGGACGCATTAAGTCCCTCGGCGATGGACTGGCGCAGGCCCTGCGGAAGTACCTGTCGGCCAAGGAACGGGAGGGCCTACCGGCCCTTCTGTCTGGCCGCGTGAAATCGCTTCGAGCGCCCGAGCGGCCCACCGCCGCTTCGCAGGAACGCCAACAAGAAGCCCTCTTCAAAATCAAGTGCCCGGACTGCGAACTGGCGGGGACGCTTGCCTTTGAGGAGGGCTGCCTGAAATGTCACGCGTGTGGCTATTCGATGTGTTGAATCCCGGCTTGGCGGCTCACCGGGCCGCTAGGCTTGTTTCCTATCCCCTTTGTTTTGGAGGAACCTTATGACCAAGCCGCTGACAGCCCGTGGGCAGCTTGAGCAGTTCCTCTCGGCCCTTTTTCTACGGGAGGAACTGATTGAGCTGCGGTTCATTGAGAGTTGGCTTTCGCAAAGCAAGAAACGCAGTCGTCTGGTCCGATCCGCGGAGTGGCTCCGGCCCGACGACTTCATCGCCGCGCACAGCGATCTCACCCTGTTCGCCAGACGCGAGCGCGCCAACATGTACTTCGGGGTCTGCCCCCGCGCCAAGGTGGGCGACGCCGACGATCACAGCATCCAGACGATCCGTTCTGTTTGGTGCGACGTGGACCACGTCACCGCGGACGAGGCACACAGGCGTTGGAACCAGGCTGGAATCCCTCGCCCGTCGATTGTCGTCAGCAGCGGTTCGGGAATCCACGGTTACTGGCTCTTGCAGCGAGACCTGACGTCCCAAGCAGAGCGATCGCAGTTCGGGACCATGCTCCCGGACTTCTACCGCAGCTTCGGTGGTGACCACGTCCAGAACGTATCGCGGGTTTTGCGTCCGCCTGGGACGGTCAACTACAAGGATGCCCGCAACGGCCGGCCGCCGCTGCCCTGCAGCCTTTGTCTCTGCGATTCGGAGGTGCGCTACCCGTTGGACACTTTCGCCCCCTGGATGCCGAGAGACCGACGCGAGACGCCGCCCGTGGCCGCCGCACCGCGTCCACGTCCGGGCATCGACACCTCGACCGTCCACCCAGAGGCGACCACGCTGATCAGCCGACTCGACTGCCCATGTCGGGATCGAAGCAGGCGCGACTTCGCCATCGTCTGTGACTTGCTTCGGCTTGGCCTGTCAAGGGAGGAGATATGGTCCCTTGTTGCCTCCCTCAGCAAGTTCGAATCCGATGGCCGCCCCTACTTCGACCTGACAGTCACCAACGCCGAACGCGTCCTGCAGTCGGGGCCGGCCAGCCGCAGTCCCCTGCGTTCCGCAACGTGACCGTTTGTTATGCCGTGAGGCCGTTTGGTTGTTCGCACGCCATCGGCCTCCACCACCGAAAATGATCCCGATTCCATCGCTACGAGGAGACCGTCCGTGAGCGAACAGGTTTTGCAGCGTTTGGAACGTATCGAGACGTTGCTCGAACAACTTGTCAGCCAACGCACCGTGAAGGACTGGTATACCATCGCCGAGGTCGCCCAGATTCTTGGCCGAG
>JAAYEH010000689.1 GCA_012728855.1 Rhodopirellula sp.
ATCCCAAAACCTTGGCGGAGAGGGGGACAGGCACATTTTGCTCCGAAGACTCCGCAAAATGAGCCAGTCCCCGGCGGTTTTGGGATAGGCTCTAAGATGGTGGAGTATTCTCGGCATCCCCCCGTCCGGCTTGCAGAGGAGGTAAGATGAGTACGGTTGCCCGACTGACGTTGGCCGAATACGACCGCATGATCGCGGCCGGGGTGTTCGACGAGCGCGACAACCGCCGCCTGGAACTGATTCGAGGGGAGCTGCGCGAAATGACACCATCCGGACCGGAAGATGACGACTTGATCGACCTACTGCTCAACCAATGGAGTTTCGAGAACGCGCCGCGCGATCGTATCCGTATCCGCGTCCAAGAGCCCATAACTCTGCCGACCGCGGAGAGCGCCCCCGAGCCTGACATCGCTTGGGTGGTGAACCGGCGCTACCGCTACCGTAGGCCGATAGTCGAGGAGGTGCTTCTGCTGATTGAGGTAGCCGAGAGCAGCCTGGATTACGACCGCGGGGAAAAGGCCGCGCTGTACGCCGAGGCGGGGATCGCCGACTACTGGATTGTCAACAACCCCGAGCAGTGCATCGAGGTGTACCGGGAGCCCGGAGCCGGCCGGTACGGTTCGGTTCAGACGTTCAGCGGGGAGCAGGAAGTCCGCCCGTTGGCGTTTCCGGAGGCGGTCCTGCGGCCGTCGATGCTGTGGCCGGCGGGGACGTAACGAGGACGAAGAGGAGGAATATAGGATGAGCACCGTCGCCCGACTGACGTTGGCCGAATACGACCGCATGATCGCGGCCGGGGTGTTCGACGAGCGCGACAACCGCCGCCTGGAACTGATTCGAGGGGAGCTGCGGGAGATGACGCCACCAGGGCCGGAACATGACGACTTGACCGATCTTTTGCAGGAATGGAGCCATACGGCAGTTCCGGACCGCGTTCGCATCCGGATCGAGAAATCGCTCGGGCTGCCGAGCCTGCAGACTGTTCCGCAGCCCGATGTGGCCTGGGTAGTGAAGCGAGACTACCGTCATGCGAGGCCTACGGCAACAGACGTCTTGCTGGTCGTCGAAGTGGCCCAAAGCAGCCTGGCTTACGACCGCGGTGAAAAGGCTGCGATGTACGCCGAGGCGGAGATCGCCGACTACTGGATCGTCAACAACCGCCAGCAGTGTGTCGAGGTGTATCGCGATCCCGAAGCCGGCCAGTACCGTTCGGTCCAGACCTTCAGCGGCGACCAGGAAGTCCGCCCGCTGGCGCTGCCGGACGTGTTCCTGCGGCCGTCGATGCTCTGGCCGCCCGGCACATAGTTAGCCGTAGGATGGGCGAGCAACGAGGCCCGCCGTAACAAACAAGGAAGTTTGAAGAAGATCGTGTTTTCGTGATCCCTCTTCTTCTCTATTTTCTGGAATCCGACACGCGGCGGGTGAGCCGGAGACGCTGATCGACAACCTGTTCGAGCAGACCTTGCACGCTTTGGTCATAAGGTCGTTGCCGACGGCAGGCCAACAGTTCTCTCTCGGCATCGGCCCACTGCTCGTCTTCGAGCAGTATCTTGGCCAATTGAAGCCGGACGTCGAACCAGGAGGGATCGTGGACAACCGCCTGTTGGAGACAACGGATGTGGTATTCCTCCGCGTCCATCGTGTGATAGACTCCCCCCGCCTCTCGCCATAGCCCGGCGGCCTCTCTTCCCGTGCTGGACTGGGCAGCCGCCACGAGGGCTTGCGCCAAGCGCGAGCGGATTTCGGGCAATTCGTCCTTCCGGCCGAGTTTTGCGTAGTGCGCCGCAACGCGGCGTAGGCCGGCAAGGTCGGGTTCGAACTGCTCGACGAAGACCGCCGCGGGCATTTGTCGGGCGAGGGATTCCAGCAGACGTGTCTGAGATTCGGAATCGCTTTGGAAGCTGATTCGCCAATGCGCCATGGCATCGTCCATGCGGCCGGCCAGCACCGATTCCAGACCGGCCTCGAATTGCACGGCGCCATCCAGCGGCTGCGTTTTCAGCGCTTGTGCGACATAGGCGGTTTTGCCGGGAGACCGCGACCCTTCCAGGAACGACAACTTCGCCAGGAGCAGGTAGGCCGTGCCGTGCAAGGGACAAAGGGCGACAGCCCGCCGGGCGTGCGTCCAGGCTTCGTGGAGATGAACGAGGTTTCCTCCGGCGACCCGGCCGAGCCACTGTTGGAGCGCAGCCGAGGAAGAGAATTGGGAAGCTAGCGCCGCATCGCGGATCTGCGCGACCCCGAAGGGAGGATCGGCCTCACTCTGAAGCCGCTCGAAGAGTTCCAGGTGCAAGGCGGCCAGCCGAACATGCGCCCGGCTGTGCCGAGGCTGCCACTTCACCACCAAGGAAGCCGCTTCGAGCATCTCCTGGCACGCCCGGATGCGAGCGGAGTCCTTTTCGCCGACCGAGGTTCGACTTTGGACGAGGTAGCGGTGCCAGGATCGTTCGGCCGGGATGGCGGATAGGGTGGCGGGCAATGTTGCAGTTGCTAAGAGCAGTAAACAAACTGTGGCTGCCATCCAGAGGATGCGAGGGGTCGGCGCAGCAGCCGGCGAGCGGAGTGATGCCGTTCGATCTTCCTGCCGATCGATTTGCCAGAGGCGACAGGCGCAGGCGGCCAGCAACACGAGCGGGACCATGCAGCCGGGTATGTACCAGACGAAGTCGAAGAGCGAGTGGACCGTTGTGGCTGCGACGGCGGGTGCGATTGCCGCCAAGGCGAGCACAGTTCTCCGATTTCGACTGCGCAGAAGCAAACCGACGCACCAGAAACAGAAGAGGGCCAGTGCGGAACAGGCCAGGAGGATGCCCGGCAGACCGGCCTCCAGAGCAACTTGAATATAGCCGTTCTCCGCATGGCTGTAATTGGTTCCCGGTCGATCGAGATACATCGGCGAGACTTCGCGGTGCGTTCCCATACCCGTGCCGAAGAGCGGGTAATCCCGCACCGCTTCCAGATCGGCCAGCCAAAGATGGCGGCGGCCCGCGGTCCCGTCCAGCGACTGGAGCGATTGAAAATCATCGAGGCGATCGACGACGCGGTCGTAGCCGTGGCTGACGGCCACAATGCCCAGTGCCGCCGCGAGTGCTGCGGTTCCCAGCAACACCTTGCCGTTGACGATCTCCGCACGGTAAAGGCAAGCGACGGAGACGGCGGTCGCCACGCAGAGTGCGGCGAATCCACCGCGCGACAGCGAGAGAAGCACGGCAAGAACGCAAACGGCCAGGGCCACCAGGAGCAACACCCCAGCGAGTGAGCCGCCGACGGATTCACGGTGCGGCGAGGAACTGCGGCAGTTGCGGGTCGAACGTCGAGAGCCGGTCAACGCATCGAACAACCACCAGAGCACCGGCCCAATGCCCAAAACGATGAAATGGGCGAAGTGATTGCGGCAGATGAAGCTCCCTTTCACGACATCGCGGGTGTCGCTGTACGGATCCTCGTAGAACCAGAAGAACCTGCCGTTGCCGGCGAGCAACTGCACGAGTCCGAAGGTGGCCATGACGATGGTGGCAATGGCGATCAACCGCAACAGCGATTCGACGTCTTCCACCGACCGAATCCGTTGCACGGCCACCAGAAAGATCAGCGCGAACGATCCGACCAAGATCAGGCAAGAGCGGGTTAGCTCAGGTTCGAGTGAAAGGGTCTGCCAGGTTCCCAGCAGATTCGTGCCGTCTGCCGGCGGCGACCAAAGCGGGAGGATTTCCTTGAGGTGGGGAGAGAGACGGGCCAGCAGCGCAGGCGGCCAAGGGATGAGTTGGACAACGATCAGCGCCACCGCCGCCAGAAGGATCGGTGTGGCGGCGGAGCGGATCCAATCCGGCTGCCGTGCCAGGGTCTGTCTGAGACACCAGCCAGTACTCAGCCCCAGCGCGAGGAGGATGAGAGTTGCCTCACCCACTGCCCCGCGACCGCCGAGAGCCAACGGCACCAGAAAGACGATGGCAGCGATGCCGGCGTCGACCAGGCGGGTGAGGCGGTCATTGGTCATTTGTTATTTGTCATTTGTCGTTGGCGGGCCCACGGAGGCGGAGCATCCCAATGTTGCGTTCCCAGGCTTCGCCTGGGAGCGAGAGGGGCGAGAACCTGGGGACGAAAAGGGTGAGGTTCAGGCGACTCGTCGTATCTGAACAGGAGCCATGGGCGGTTCAGGCTGGCATACGTCTTCTTCCTCAACCGAATTGTCGCTGTTGTGCCCATAGTCGTAGGAATAGCCGTAGCCGTACCCGTACCCGTAGTAGCCCTGGTTCTTCTCGAAAGTCACGTGATTGGCCACAACACCAAGCACTTTGACGCCGAACGTTCTGATGCTATCCACCGCGCGGAGGGCGAGGCGCCTGCGAGTCTTTTCCGGACGGATGACAAACATCACCCCGTCGACCAATCGCCCGATGACCAAAGAGTCGGTTACCGGCAGCACGGGCGGGCCGTCAATCAAGACCATGTCGTAGTTCGACTCGGCCCAGGCCACGAGTTCGGGGTAGCGGTTCGACACCAGCATCTCTGAAGGGTTGCCGGGGCGAGGGCCGGAGGGGAGCACGTCCAGGTTCTCCACAAAGGCGCGGCAGACATGGGCAGCCGCCGCGTCGGCCACGGGAGCGGAACTCAACAGAACCGTGGTCAGCCCGTCGCGGCCGCGCAGGCCCGTCAGCGGTGTCAGGCCCGGACGGCGGAGGTCGGAATCGATCAGCAGGGTTCGCTTGCCCGACTGGGCGAAGGCCACGGCCAGATTGGCAATGACGGTTGTCTTGCCGTCGGCCGGTTCGACGCTGGAAACGACCAGGCTTCGCGCCCCGCTCTCCGAAAGCGCCACGGCGGTGCGCAACGTGCGAAACGCCTCGGTGTCCGCGCCGCTGGGCCGTACAAAGGCATGCAGCGCTTCGACGCCGTGGTCCACCAACCGGTCCAGTTTTCCCACCACGGCCATCACCGGAGTCCGCAACTGGGACTCCAGGTCTTCCAGCGAACGGAATCGATCGTCGAGCAGATCGCGGACATAGACGATTCCCACTCCGGCGAGAAGCCCGAGAAAGACCGAAAGCAATGCGACCGACCGTCGCTTGGGACTCACCGGGCTGCGGACGGCCATCGGGTGGCTGACGATCGAGGTTCGTACGAGTTCATTGTCTTGTCCCAGATCCACGTTCTTGATCCGTTCGACAACGACGTCGTAGAAATTTCTGAGCCGGTCCACGTCGTGCTCGACGATCTCGATGGCGGCGACGTTCTGCTCCAGCGAGATCGCCCGGCTCTTTTCCTCTTCGAAGCTCCGGAAAATCGACGATTCCTGATCGACCGCTTGCTGGTGCCTCTGTCGCGATATCGTCAGCAGCAAGGGCGCCAGTTCCTCGTTCGCCATTTGTCCGCCCGCCGGCGATGCATTCTGATTTTGTTCCCGCAGATACTGCTCGGCGTTCTGGATTCGAACCTGAAGCTGGCGGACCCGATGGTGCGCGGGGCCGCACATTTCCGAAAGCGACTGCAGATCGGCTCGGTCGTCAAGAAGTTGTTGCTTGAGACGTTGGGTGCTTTGGGAATCGGTGTCACTCAATCCGAGTTCGCGGCGGAGCATATCGCTGCCCACGTCGTCCAGCAGTTCGACGGCCTGGCGGTGGAGGTTCTCTCCTTGGCGAACGGCGCTCTCGACGGCCGCCCATTGCGTTTCCGCATCGAGGCGCTCCTTGCGCGCCTGAATCAGCGCTTCATTCAGCGCCAGGGCCCGCTTGACCTCAGTTGTCGTGCCCTTTCCATCTTCCCGGATAACCCCGCTCTTACTTCGCAAGCTGAGGAGTTCATTCTCCTTGATCCGCAATTCCGCTTCGAGTTTTTCCTTTTGCTGCGTGAGCACATCGAGCATTTCGCGCCCCGTGCTACGGTGCAGCGTTTCCATAAAACTCACGTAAGCCTGCAAAACGGACTCGACCACCGCGGCAGCCGCATCGGGATCTCTGGATTTGTAGCTGACATCCATGATGTTGGTGCTGCGTTCGGACGCCACGGTCAGACTGTTGCGCAGCGCGGCGGCGCATCGTTCGGGCGGCGTCGATGAAAAATCAACCCGGTGTTCGGCGGGGAGCCGGTTGACGGCGGCTTCCAGGACGGCATCGCTCTTCAGCAGACTCTGGTAGGTGGGAATCAGGTCTCTGGCGATGCGGTCGCCGCCCACGGTCACCCCCTCGTTGCCGGTCTGAAGGATCAGGACCGAAGCGCTGGATTGGTAAAACCGAGTCGCCGTGACGTAGTAGAGTGCCCCAAGCAGGCAGCTTGCCGCCAGTGCCCCAATGACGATCCCTTTATTCTGCCGTACGGAATGGAGCAGACGCAGAATGTCCTGAAGCGAATGCATTTCGGCCGGTGGCAAGACAGATACCGTCTGCGGGACAGCCGGCGGCGGATCGTTTCGAAGACTGGACTTGTCCAATGACATGTGCTTACGACCGAAGGTTAGTAAAGCGGAACGCTGGCGCCCACGCCGACGCGAGCCAACCCCATGGCTTCGAAGAAGAGCGTGGCCACGTTGTGCTCCACGCTGACGATATCGCCGGGCGCCAACAGCAGATTCTCCTGCCCGTCCGACTTGGCCTTCTGGAGATTTACCTTGATCACCGCCGGCGCGCCGCCATCGTCCCTGGGACGAATCACCATGGCCCGGTCGGCGATGTTGTAGGTCGTGCCACCGGCCAAGGCAACGGCGCTGAGCAGCCGTACCGGGCGGCCGACCGGAAAGTCGTACTCTCCCGGCTTCTTGACCAGTCCGATCACCTGCAGCGGTGGCAGTTGCAGTTTCTGGACGGTCACCACGCTGCCGTCCGGCAGATACTCGCCTGCGGAAGTTTGTGTGACCGCCTGGGTGAGATCGAGGCTGACACTGTGAAAGAGGGCGCCGGCGCCGCGATCCACCACGGACCCGAGATTTGCCGCTGTCGCACCGTTAGCCGAAGCAAGCTTCAGAACCGGATTGGCGGGCGACGGACCGTCGCCTGTAGGACGGCGGATCTCGACCGTGGTGCCGGCATCCTCGGCCAATCCACCGGCGACCACCAGGGCCTCCAGCAGGTAGCTGGAGCCTCGGGGGAGTTCCTTCACGCCCGGTTCCTCGACCGCTCCCGTCACCGTAATACGATTCATCCGCTGCCGCTTCTCCGTCACACTCACCTGAGGCCGCAGGTAGATACCGCTCTGAATGCAGGCGGCAGCGATGTTCCGTTCCGCCTCGCCGGTGCTCATGCCCGCCAGATGGATCGGGCCGATCTGCGGCAAGACGGCGGCCCCGCTGTCCTCGATGCGGAGGCTCAATTCGATAACCTCCTCCGCGTTCAAACCGCCGGCGATCGATACATCCAAGACGTCGCCCGGAGCAACGAACTCGCTGCTCACCGCAGGGCCCGCGAACCCGGAGAGATCCAAAGTCTGGGGATTGATGACCTGAGCCGCCTGATACTCGCAGGGCAAACTTCTGGCGGAGTACTGATTCTGAGCGCAGCCCGCCGCACCGGAGAAAACCAGGCTCACAACGACAAAGGATGCCCGCAGCGGGTTCGACAAGATGTACCTCGACGACATCAGTTTCCAGATGCCTTTCTTATCCAGCGGTTCCGAAGGATTGGAAGTCTTTTTTGTCGTGCTGGCGGGAGTAGATGGTTGTTTTGGGGGGGTCACAGTCTTGGCACCCGAGCGATGGGATCATAGCGAAGCCGCCCCCCACGAGGCAACCTCAATCTCAGTCTTCCCAGCGCCTGGCAATAATCCGGGTTAGGGGATTGGTATCGGACTGTTCGGATTAAACGGTTGAGTAAATTGTCCGATGAGGAGGTTCCGCTCGTCGAGCGGAAACGCGACACGTCACGATCCCGCTCGGCAAGTGGGATCTACTGAGGTTTCGGGCTGGTCTTAGTCCGTCTGCTCTGCCATGATGCTCTGTGGTAACGCAAGGCAGGGGACGATCACCTCACGAGCCGAGATTTGCCCGTGCCAGACCGAGCCACCCCCCAGGGCGGAGGATTTTCCGGACGCATAGAGATAGGGATTCATCGTCGGGTCGTTGTACATCTTGAATTGGCGGTACAGTTTCAATCGCTTTCGCCCGGCAAACAAGTCACCCAACAGCTCGGCCAATGAGGCGGAGAGATCGGAGTGTTGCTCGCGCAGGATTGCCAGCCTGGCTTTGGCCTTGTCGTGGTGCTGCGGGTCGGCGTCCTGGCGATCGGCTTGCTCCTCGACGTGATAGATTCGCAGGGCGAGGATCGAAAGCCGATCGATGACGCTGCCGGGCGTTTCGGTGTTGAGCCGTGCGCCCCGCTTCTTCTCGACGTTATCCGAAGCCAATTCGACGATCAGCGCGTAATCGATCTGCTCGATCAAATCGTTCCGCTGTTGATTGAGCTTGTCGATGTTCCGCTTGACTTCCGCAATACCGCTGTCGCTCACGTCTTGGCTGCGGGCGATGTCTTCTTCGTGCCAGAGGCGGAAATTTCGCTCATGCTCTTCGCAAACCAAGTGGAGAAACCCCTCGTAGGGGTTATTGAAATCGCTGCGATGCCATTGCTCGACACAGGTGCGATGGAGGTGTGTGACGGAGGGAATGTCGATCATGACTGCCTCGCCTGGATCGCATAAAGGAACGGAAACCGGCTTGCCCCAACAATCCCCCCCAGAACTTAGAAGTCCAACTTCCGGCAGGGGGCGGATATTAGTATTTGTCTGGCGGTGGGGCAAGACAGAAAGTCGCCGACCTCGCACGGGGATAGTCGTTGGGATTTTGTTGCTGGCCGCGATCGTCTGGCACGCCTCGCTTCGGCGCCCGACGGGCCCGGAAGACGGGTTTTCCATTCAGGGAGAATTGTCGGACCGCCGGGCGACCCAAGAAACGCTTCGCTTTGCCACATTCAACATCCATAGCGGCAAGGGGGCAGACGGCCACTACGATTTGGAGCGAGTTGCCCAATGCCTGGCCGGAATGGACTTCGTTGCGCTCAACGAAGTTCGCGGCTGGTCGTATGCTCGCCCGCCAGATCAGCTAGAAATATTGGGACGGCGGCGAGGAATGGGGTGGCTCTTCGCACCCGCGGAACATCGCTGGTTCTGCCAGCAATTCGGTAACGGCCTGCTCAGTAGCCATACCGTTCAGTACTGGCAACGCATTCCGCTCCCCTGCCGCGACGGTCGCAGTCACCGAAATGCTTTACTGGCCGTTGTGCCCTACAAGGGTGGTTTGATTCGTGTTCTCATCACCCATGTCACCCGTCACACGGAGGAGGCTCGCAAAGCTCAACTCCGCAGCGTCGGAGAGCTTTTCTTGGCACTCGAGGAACCGGCGATACTCGTAGGGGACATGAACTCGCCGGCTGCCGACCCGCTGATGGCGAAAATCATCGCTTCGCCGGGTGTCATTGATCCGTTGCGTCAGGCTGGGAAAGCGTCGGAGAACATCATCGACTGGATTCTGGCTCGCGGCTTTCGTACCGTGGATGCTGGAGTCTTGGACAACGGCGCCTCCGACCATCCCATGATCTGGGCCGAGTTGGCGCCGTTGGATACGTGTCGTGCCAGGGGGCCGGCTCTCCCGGAATCGCGTAACGTCCGTTAGAATGGGCAGTGATGGAACAAGACGAACGAGAACTGACGCAGAGCAATCCCGCGCACGCGGCGTCGTCGGGCCGTTGGGCGATGCATCCGATGTTCTGGGGCGCCGTCGCGGTGACCGGGGGGCTGCTGGCCGTCTATCTGGCTTTCTTTCACGACCGCGGTCCCAACGGTTCGGCCGAGGCCGCCGTGTCGCGACTGCGGCTTGAGGATATTCCGTTCAACGGAACGCGGGCGTATGAGTACCTCAAGCAACTTGTGGCAATTGGCCCGCGGCCGAGCGGCTCGGCCGGTATGGCGGCTCAGCAGAAACTGGTGGCCGAGCACTTCGCGAAACAGGGTGCTCAGGTCGAGTTCCAGCAGTTCGGGGTTAGGCATCCGGTGGACGGTTCAACGGTTCCCATGGCCAACGTGATCGCGCGGTGGCATCCCGATCGCCAAGAACGGATTCTACTCTGCGCCCATTACGACACGCTGCCGCTGCCGATGCTCGACCCGGTGGACCCCCGCGGCACATTCGTGGGCGCCAACGACGGCGCCAGCGGCGTCGCGCTGCTGATGGAACTGGCGCACGAGATCCCACGCCTGCAAACCCACTTGGGCATCGACGTTGTACTGCTGGATGGCGAGGAGTTTATTTTCGATCGCAACGATCGCTATTTTCTCGGGTCGGAATGGTTCGCGCGGCAGCATATTGCCGCCCGCCCGCCGTTTCGCTACCGCTGGGGCGTGCTGCTCGACATGATTGGCGACGCCGACCTGCAAATCTACCAGGATCGCACGAGCATGGGCTGGCGCGACGTACGGCCGCTGGTCGAGGACATTTGGGCGACGGCAGCGCGGCTGGGTGTCCGCGAGTTCATCCCGCGCAAGAAACACGCCGTTCAAGACGATCATGTTCCGTTGCACGACATCGCGGGGATCTCCATCTGCGACATTATCGACTTCGATTACCCGCCCTGGCATACGCAGGGTGATACCGCCGACAAGTGCTCCGCGCTGAGTCTGGCGAAGGTGGGCTGGGTGGTCCGCGAGTGGCTTGCATCGTTGAGATAAGACGGGAAACGAACGTGGAACTTTTCTGGTCGATCTTGCTGGCAGTGCTGCTGGTGCTCGCCGCCGCCGGAATGATGATTGGGCACCTGCGGACGTGGCGAGCGGCGTTGGATCAGCGGATGAACGATGACGAGCACGACTACCGTCGCCGCCAATTCCGGCGTCGCATGCAAACCAGCGGAATGCTGGCCTTGATTTCCGCCTCGCTGCCGACCGGGGTTCTGGTGATGAGCACCTGGCCGAAGATCGGCGCATTTTTCTGGGGTGGTGTGTTGTTGCTGGTCGGCTGGGTCGGGCTGCTTGCCTTGGCCGACATGTGGGCCACCAAGTACCATTACGGTCGAGTGCGCCGCGACAATACGATTGAAGAGGCGAAACTCCAGGCCGAGTTGAATCGCCTTCAGAGCATCCGCGGCAACGGCAAAGCCCATCCGCCGCACCCGGCAAAACGAGAGCGGCGGCAGGATTAACCGGCACGAAGAAGCGAGTTTTCATGGACCCCTTACGCCTGGCACTGGCACTTGGTCCCGTGGCGATCTACCTGTTGCTGCTCGGGGCGATCAACCTCGCGCGGCGTCCGCTGTTGGTTTCGGGCGCCAGGGATGTCCTTGCGCTCGGTCTGGCGGTCGTGGGTTTGGTAGTAATTGGGCCGATCGAGCTGTTCTTTCCGATGTTCGCGGCGATTCTGTTTGGCCCCTACGTATGGGGGCTACTATTGTCGCTTTATGCCCTCGGCCTGGTTCTGCTGGTGCTCACCATTCGGCCCCGCCTGGTGATTTACAACATCGCACCGGAGGAATTGCGGTCGATTTTAGCGGACCGCGCCGTCCAACTGGATACCGAAGCGCGTTGGGCCGGCGATGCTTTAGTGCTCCCCAATCTTGGCGTCCAGCTTGCCATCGAGCCGTTGCCGGCGATGCGGAATGTCTCTCTCGTAGCCAATGGCCCCAAGCAGAACTATCTTGGCTGGCGGCGATTGGAGAAAGAACTGGCGACCGCTTTGTGGGAACTCGAAGTGCCGCGAAACCGGCACGCCGTCAGCCTGGTCGTGGCGGGAATCCTGCTGCTGATGTTCATCGTGCAGTCGGTCGCCGCCGATCCCGAGGCCGTTGCCCACGCCCTTTTTGACATGCTGCGGTTCTGACAGTCCACTGCCTCGCCACGCTACCGGTTGTGCGGACGTTACCGCGTCAACACTCTGCGCCGTTGCATCGTGCTATGACACTCGTGCGGAGGACAACGGGGCACGAAAACGGCTTGTGACGCCTTTTCGGACCCATGTGCCGTCCGGCAGCAACGCAACGGTGGTTTTGCTCATCGCCAAGCCAATCGCAGGCCGATCCGAGGCTGTGACGGAAGAGGAAGGATCGACTGCCGCAAGAGAAACGGAATCGAGTGCGGACAATGATGGACCGTGACGGCTATCTCCGCTCAGTCTGGATGGTTCCCTCAACCACCGCTCTGTTGGTGGCTCTGCTGTGCTGGGGTATATGGCAACGGTGGGGTTCGCAGGGCGGGCCCGTCGAGTCGCCTCTCCTTCATTCCTCGGAAGTTCCTCCCAATGAACTGCTCCCGGTTCCGGCGCCGGCCACTTGCCCGCGCGCCGTGGAATCGGATCACTGGCTACTCCCGTTGAGCGAAGCATCGCGGACGGTGCTGACGGCATTCAACGAACCGAGCGGCGAGACCCAGCGCGAGGAGCCGATTCCCCCCCGGCTCCTCGCCGTCTCCCGCGCGGGTGAACCGCTGCTGCGGGCTCCCGACGGGAGGGATTTCGCCGATCCGCGGACGAGCCTGCCTTGGGACGGCGCGGCCGAACCGACGACGGGGCGTTCCTCGAATCAGGATGCTCTTCCGCGCTCGCTCGGGCCTCTTGCCGTAGCTGAGGAGATGGACGACGGATTGGGCGGCCGGGCGGAAAGCCCAACGCGTTCGGAAATCCTGGAACGTACCGCGCGCGAGGCGGACGCCTGTACGCGCCGCGCCTTTGCGCTGGCCGGCCGCGGCGCTTATTTTTCCGCCCGCGCCGAGTTCATCGCGGCCTTGCGTCTGCTCGCGCAAGGCTTGGACGGCGAACGACGCACCAACCTTTACAGTCGCAAGCTGGCCGACGCGTTGACGGCGTTGAAGGAGGGGGACGATTTTGTTCCCAAGGGATCGCAACTGGAAGCGAACCTGGATCTGGATAATACCGTCGCCTGCCACCAGACTCCGGTGCTGAAATCGGCCGACCTCTCCAAGCTGACGCCGATCGTCGCCTTGCAATGTTACCTCACCTACGCCCAGGAACAGTTCGCCGCGTCGGCGGGCGGTGAGTTGGCCGGCTCGATGGCCTTACGCGGCCTGGGGAAACTCCACGAAACGATGGCCGAGAAGAGCGTTTCCGGCATCGAAGCGGCGCGGGCCAAGGCGATCGCCTATTATCAGGCAGCCCTGCTGACATCTCCGGAAAACTACCTGGCTTCCAACGACCTGGGAGTGATGCTCGCCCGCAACGGCCGATTCGACGATGCCAGGGTCGCCCTGGAACATAGCCTGCGGATCTCGCAACAGCCCGCCTGCTGGCACAACCTGGCCGCGGTCTATCGACAGCTCCGCGACCCCCGCTCCGCCGAGCGGGCCGAAAACCGCGCCCGGGAGATGGAACGGATGGTGGCCGGTGGACTGAGCCGCCAGTCCGATAAGCTACCGGCGGTCGACTGGCTCGACCCGCAGACATTTGCCCGGACCACCCTGGAGAATCCCGGCCCAACGGCATATGCTCCACCGCCTCGAACCGTCCCGGATCGGGCCACTTCGCAAACCACGGCGATTGAAGCGCACATCAGCCGGTCGCCTTTCGGGAATCCGCCAGACAAGAGGAAATAGCCGTGTTGCAGTGGATCGGAAGACATTCTTTGCGTGTAGGGCTTTGTGGCATCCTCCGCCTGGTACTCCTGGCCTCGGTCTGTGCGTCGTGGACGGGAACACCGCCGAATACGCTGGCGACGGCAGCCGATAGCGGCGGTCCAGCCGGCGCCGAGCCGTCGCTGCGGCGGATCGAAGCCCCTGTCCCCGGAATCGCCGGGGAGGCGTCGGCGATTGCCGCGTACGACGTGCCTTCGCCGCGGGAGGGCGTGCGGCTTTGTCAG
Organism: Rhodopirellula sp.; assembly: GCA_012728855.1. Classification (GTDB taxonomy): domain Bacteria; phylum Planctomycetota; class Planctomycetia; order Pirellulales; family Thermoguttaceae; genus JABWBD01. Next base: position 13,776 of record JAAYEH010000689.1, read on the forward strand.
GCGTTGGGCCCGGCGGCGCCGTGCCCGATCTGTGCGGTCGACTGCTCGACCTGCCAGCCGGGATGCCGTGGCGGATGGGAGTGCGCACGGATGATTGCTTGGCAGGCCTATGCCCAGGGAGAGTATGTGGGTCACGACCGCTTGCCGCACGTGCCCGTTTACCGGCTGCGTGTCGACGACCAGCTCGACCTCGTTTACCGCTTGACGCGCGAAGAGACCGGCGCACCTTATCGACTTGAAGTCGGCGACGAAATCCAGGTTGAGTCTTTCACGGATGCCGAACTCAACCGCACGTTGATTCTGCAGCCCGATGGCTCCATCACACTCCGCTTGCTCGGCCAGGTCAAAGCCACAGGCAAAACGGTGACGCAACTTCGCGACGAACTGGAACAACTCTACAGCAAGTTCTACAAGGTTCCCGCCATTACCGTCACACCTTTGCGGGTCAACACAAGGCTTGAAGACCTCCGTGCCGCGGTCGACCGCCGCTATGGCGAGGGCGGCCAGAACCGCTTGGCCACGGTCACCCCCGAGGGGAGCATTTCGCTGCCGGCGATCGGTTCGGTCGTGGCTCAGGGGCTGAGCTTGCCGGAATTGCAGCACGAGTTGAACGAGCGATATCGCGAGGTGGGCATTGATGGGCTGGAGGTGATCCCCGTGCTGCTGCAACGGGCGCCGCGGTTTGTCTACGTGGTCGGAGAAGTCCGGCTTCCCGGCCGCTACGAATTGACCGGCCCGACAACGCTGCTGCACGCCATCAGCATGGCAGGCAGTTGGAATGTCGGGGCAAACCTGAAGCAGGTCGTGGTATTCCGCCGCGGCGACGACTGGCGACTGATGGCAACGATGGTGGACGTCCATGCCGCGCTGTTCGGCAAAAAACCATGTCCGCCTGGAGAAATCTGGCTCTCCGACTCCGATCTGGTGATCGTCCCCAAGAGCCCACTCTTGGCCGGGGATGATCTGATCGATCTGGTGTTTACGCGGGGCCTTTACCGAGTGTTGCCGGTGACCTATGCCGTCAATTTCGCCAAGCTCAGCAGCATCTAAATCAGGTTTCACGATTCGTGGAACAGGCCGCCGCCGGGCTCGCCCGGTGGAAGCCACGATTGGTGGCTAGAGCGCCAGGCCCGCCCCCGCCAGAATTCCACGAATTGTGCGGAGTTCCGGGGGCATATTACTATTCACTCGGATGACTTTTTTGACCCTACGTGGTTTTCCTCTTCCATCCAAGCCGTATTGCCAACCGGGAGGTTGGACATGCAACCTGTGGCGTCTTTCATCGGCCTCTCGGCGGGCAAGCGACGAGTGGTTCAAAACCAGCACTTGGGTTTCCGGACCAACACGAGATCTGGCATCGGCTTCTTACGGTTCACATCGCCAGTCAACCTGGAACGCCTGACGTACTTGCTCAGAAAACGAGATGCTTGACCGATTCGCCCGTGTCTCTCAGTTCGCGCAGCGACTCGACACCGATCTTCAGGTGCAGTTTGGCGTAGTTCGAGGTCACGGCGACGTCGCCTGCTTCGGTCTTCACCCCGTCGGGCGTCATCGGCATGTCGGACACCAGCAGCAGCGCACCGTGGGGGATCTTATTGGCAAAGGCGGCGATGAAGAACGTCGCCGTCTCCATGTCGATCCCGATGCAGCGGGTGCGGTGCAGGTACTGTTTGAACTCGTCATCGTGTTCCCATACCCGCCGATTCGTCGTATAGACGGTGCCGGTGTAGTAGTCCTGATCGTTGGCGACAATCGTGTGCGAAACGGCCTTCTGCAACTGGAAGGAAGGCAGGGCGGGCACCTCCGGCGGATAGTAGCTGTCGGACGTCCCCTCCGCCCGGATCGCCGCGATCGGCAGGATAAAGTCGCCCACCTGGATCTTGTGCTTCAGTCCGCCGCACTTGCCCAGGAAGAGGACCGCTTTTGGGGCCACCGCCGAGAGGAGGTCGCAGATCGTCGCGGCGTTGGGCGAGCCGATGCCGAAGTTGATCAGCGTGATCCCGTCCGGCGACGTGGCCGTCTGCATCGGCCGCTGCGACCCCCGGATCTCCGTATTCTCGTTCTCGGCGAAATCGGCGAGATAGGAGAGGAAGTTCGTCAGCAGGACGTAACTGCCGAAGGCATCCAGGGGAGTGTCGGTATACCGCGGCAGCCAGTTCGTGACGATTTCTTGCTTGGTTTTCATGGCCGGCGATCATCCGCTCCAGGCGTTTCAGTCGGCGCCCTGCAAGGCAAACCATGCCTGCATCGGGTAGCTGCACGCGCATTTGGCCGACGCATCCGGAACCAGCACCAGCCCGCCGGCGGCAATGGCGTTGAACCAGCAGCCGGGCCGCATGCCGCCGAAGTTCTCCGTTCCGGCGTCGCGCGATAGGTCATGGTATCCCAAGGTGGCCGAGCGGAAAAGCACCAGGTTCGCGCCGGCGGAAAACTGGCCGCAGCCGTAGCTCCGCTCGATGCGGAGCGGCAGCGGCTTGCCCGTCTTCAGTTCCCAACACCCCCCTTCCGCGATAATCCGTTGGCCGTTGAGAATCGGCCGGGTCGTGTACTCGGCGGGCTGGTCCCAGAGTCGCTCGCCGGTCGCCGCGACGAAGGCCGCCATCCGGCCGCCGACCTCCGAAGGGAGGCGGAAGAAGTTGTGACGCACTGCTTGGTAGTACATCACAATGACTCCGTGCTCCACGCTCATACCCAACTGGGTTCCAAAGATATCCTCGTCCTGCTGCCATTGGATTGTTCCCGTCTGTGCGTCCAACGCCAGAAGCGTACCGCCGGGCTGCTCGCCGGCGGCCAGCCGGGGCCGATGCTTGCCGTTTGGAGTGGGACTGTCGATGCGGTCCTGGAGGGCCAGCGGTCGGTCGATCAAGTAAATCCGTCCGCCCGCAATGGCGATGGCGTTGTTGCGGATCGAGTGGCGCGGCTTGTATTGCCAGAGCAATCGACCGCTCTGGGCATCAAGGGCGAACAGCAGTACCGACTCGGTGAAGAGCCGCACGTCGCCGTAGCGCGGGCTGCCACGGTGCGCTTCATCGGACACCGTGCCGAAGACGACGCCGTCGTGACAGGCGAGGTATCCCCAGGCGCGATTCTTGTTGTCCCCGGCTACCGGCGTCTTCCATCGGGCCAGTTCACGTCCGCCGGCTAAGTCCAGACGCACGCAGAAATCCCCCGAGCGAACGTAGACGCTGTCGTCGCACAGACAATAGTTGCTGCCGGTATCACCGACCCCGATGTCGTGATGCACTCCGTCATAGTCCTTGAGCACTCCGTCCAACCGAAAGGTCCACAGGAGGCGGCCGTTGTACGCGTCGAGCGCACACAGCCCATCGACCCCCTCGGCCACCAGGCAACCGCGGCAAAACAGCGGCGCCGGCGCCTGGGCGTGGCGATCGGGCATCTCGAAAGCCACGTCCCGATACCAGAGCATCGAGAGCGGCCCTCGGATGGCGTCGCCCGAACAAAGCGTATTTGCCGCATCGGCGTTTTGATGGGTCCACGAGCCGCCGTCTTCCAAAGGCCCTCGCCGGTCGAGTTGGAGACTGCCGGCTTTCCCCAGGCATGCCACACCGCCGAAGGGCCGCTGCAGCGCGCCAATTGCTTTCGGGGAAATCCAATCCGTGCCGCCGGAAAGCCCTCGCGACGACACGACCAGGTTGGCCAAGTACCTGGGATAGGGAGGCTCGGCCGGGTCGGCCTGATGAATCACCACGCGCGTGCCATAAAGCCCCGCGGCATCGAGACGGCGGCGCGCCGCGGCGACTTGAGCCGGGTCCGACTCGACGCCGTAGATCGTCAGCGACGAACGTCGCGCCATTTCCAGCGCCAGCTCGCCGGTGCCACAGCCCAGATCCACGCAGAATCCCTCGCGGACGCCGCTCTTGTCGAGAATTTCTTCGGCCGTCCCGGCGTAATCGATCGGACTGACAGCGACCTGCGGATCATCGGCCTGCGTCTCCGCCGCGGACACCACGGTTGCCGACTGTCCGGATGCGTCGAAACCGTAGAGGATGCCGCGATCCGTGCTCACCAGCAACCGTCCTCCCGAAATCGCCAGTCCTAGCGCCCGCCCCTCCACCTCATGCGACCAGCGGACGCGCTGTTGCGACAGGTCGACAATTTTCACCCAGCCGTCGCCGCCGCAGACCGCTTCGTCGCCGGCAACAATGACCTCGAAACGGCTCTCGTAGGTAGCCGGCAGGAAAGGCGTCGTGCTGACGCCGATCGCCCGCAACTCGGGCCGGGTTTGTGCAAAATACTGGTTCAGCGAGACCGTGCGGCCTTCGGCGCCCATCGGTAGAAACTCCATCCGCTTCCGGTACACGTCGCGAAGACGTGCCGAGTCTTCCAGCGCGGCTGCGAGCGGCGGCGGCAGCTTCGCGCCGCCGTCGACGGTAACGTCCGCCCGCGGCGCCAGCCCACGATAGGCGATCGTCGCGCCTTTGCGATCGACCGCTTCCATGTCTTTCCAGGCATAGGCGTCGGCCTGCTCGCCGTCGAAGAGGATGAGGCCGTCGCGGGTGGCCCCGACCGTGCCGCGGCCGCAGCGAGCGGCAAGTGTTCCCGACTCGGCGTCGAAAAGAAACCCTCCGTTGTAGAAATAGCGGTCGGCGAGCATCGCTCGCGCGCCGCCGTTGGTGTGGTTCTGCTGCAGGTGGTAGTAGAGCAACTCGCCACTGTTGCGGTCGAAGACGGCGGGCACGGCCCGCCCAGTCGGCACGTAGAGCCGATCGGCATCCGCAAGCAGGTAACCCTGGGGCGCCACACCGCTTTTGGCGGTCGCCCCGCCGTGCGGTTGGCCCATTTCGAGCGCGCCCGTGCGATCGTTGCTCCAAAGAACTTTGCCGGATTCCGGGTCGAGGGCGTGCAGGTAGATGCCGTCGCTCGGCCAGATTCCGGCGGCAAAATAGACCGTGTCGTCGAAAACCACCGGCCCGCCCCGCGCCGGCCATCGCGAGATGAGCCGCTGGTTGCCGAGGCACTTTCGGTCGTCCGGACCGCCCCGGCGCTTCCAGAGGAGCTTGCCGTCGCGGATCGCCAGGGCGTACAGCCAGCCATCGTCGGCGGCGACGAACAGGCGATCCCGCCAGACCGCCGGGGCGAAGCGGACAGGCCCCTCGGTGAAGAAGGTCCAGCGGGCTCGGCCGGTAGCGGCGTCGAGCGCGACGACGCGGTCGTCGGCGGACGTTCCAAACATCGCCGTATCGCCCGTCGCCACGGGATGATGCACGAGATCAAACGACATGCGGTCGGACGAAGGCCAGGCCGGCCGTGGCCGGGCGTGGCCGCGAAACGTCCAGCGCAGCGCGAGATCGACCGGCAGTTCTTCGCTCGTGTAGCCGCTCCTCGCCGCGTCGGCCCGGTACATGGGCCAATCCTCCGCGGCGGCTGGAATTGCCAGGAAAGAAGTAATGATTAGCGATATGCGGCGAATGATAGGCCCTCGATCCATGAACTGTCTTTCTGGTTGTCCTTCGATTTGTGAACGTCGCTTTCTTCTACTCCAACCTCGCCTCCTCAGTTTAGCTCCGGAAGGCGCCGATCACAATCGCGCCCGCGGCGGCAACGGGAGGCACTCGGCCTCGTTCGAAAAAGCTTGCGAAGATCAATGCCGCTGCCGTATATTCAACCTGGATCGCCGTTTCTTCCTCCCTCTCACTCAAAGATCCTGCCGAAGCCCACGAAGGAGAAGCCCCTATGAAAGCCCTGAATACAACAGAGCGTGCGTCCGCCCATGGGTTGACGCGCCGTCGGTTTCTTGCCTGGTCGGCGGCGACGGCAACGGCGAGCATCGGCGGCCCTTCGGTCATTCCTTCATCTGCGTTGGGGCGGGATGGCGCCGCGGCGCCGAGCGAACGCATCACCGTGGGAATGATCGGGGTGGGACGCCAGGTGTGCGCTTACAATCTGCGCCGGTTCGCCGGGCAACCCGATTGCCAGGTCGTGGCCCTTTGCGACGTCGACCGTTGGCGACTGGATGTTACCGACGAGCGCGTGGCCAGCTTCTACGGCGCCAAGCGTAAGATCGAGAACTTCGGAAATCCCGACCGCTACACCGACTTTCGCGAACTCCTCGCACGCGCCGATATCGACGCCGTGGTGATCTCTACGCCGGATCACTGGCACGTCCCGATGGCGGTCATGGCGGCACAAGCGGGCAAGGACGTCGCCCTGGAAAAACCAATTACGCGAACCATTCCCGAAGGACGCCTGCTGGTCGAGGCGATCCGCAAGCACAACCGCGTCTTCCGCATGGACAGCGAGTTCCGGTCGATTTCCGCCTTTCATCGCGCCTGTGAGTTGGTCCGCAACGGTCGAATCGGACGGATCAAGCGGATCGTCTCCGGAGTGCCCAAGAGCGACACATCCTCGCCGACCGTCACCGAGGTTCCCGTTCCGAAGGATCTCGACTACGACCTCTGGCTCGGCCCCGCTCCGCGGAAGCCCTACTGCGAAGCACGCGTCCACGAGAACCGCGGCTACGAGCGTCCCGGCTGGATGCGGATCAGCGACTATTGCGACGGCATGATTCTCAACTGGGGAGCCCATTTGAACGACATCGTCCAGTGGGGCAACAACTCGGAGCACACCTGCCCCGTCGAAGTCGAAGCCGTGTTCTGCGATCGTTCTCCCAACGGCCAAGGACTGTGGGATGTGCTCGGCGACTTCGAAGTCCACTACCGCTACGCCGACGGCGTCGAACTCGCCTACAAGAGCGATTCACCCTACGTCCGTTTCGAGGGGGAGGAAGGCTGGGTCCAGGCGCACTTCGGCCGTCGGGGCATCGAGGCGGAGCCGGCGTCGATCCTCGACTCCCAGATCAAGCCCAACGAACTCCACCTGCCGTTGATGACCGAGGAACGCGATTTCCTCGACTGCGTGCGGAGCCGAAAGAAGACGCTGGAAAACGAAGAAGTGGCCCACCGCACCACGTCGCTCTGTCATTTGGGGCTCATCGCTTTGCGGGTCGGCAATGGAATGCGACTGCACTGGGATCCGGAGGCCGAACGTTTTACCAACAGTAATGAAGCCAACCAGCACCTCGTGCTCCCCAGCGCTCGCGACCCATGGTCGTACGACAGGATCCTCAATTCATGAGAAATTCTTTGTTGCGATCGGCAGAGCCCAGGAGGGCTAGGAGTGCCAGGGGCAGCCACGAGAGTATGACCGAATGGTGGACGCTCGCGACAAAGGACAGGCGATCTGGTGATCCGACGCGCTATGCACATCGATTCATAGGGTGATTCCGCCGCCCGGTCAGACGGCCCAGCAATGGTTGACCGCCGTTATTCAATGGGTGGAGGATAGCTGGCACGGTTGCCGGTTCCCTTACGTGAGCCGTCCAAATTCTTCGACGATTTGGCGCTGGCACAAGTGCGGCGTCCAAGGCATCCGCCTCGAAACAATTGTGTGTGGCGGCCGGCGCTACACCAGCCGCGAGGCGATTCAGCGCTTCATCGAGCGGACCAGAGCCGCATACGGGACGAAACCCTCCGCGGCCACGGCGTTCTCATTCCCGGACATCTCATCATCACTGCTGCTCGATGGTTTGAAGAGATTCCTTCAGAAGGAGTGCCGACGGTATGGATTGGGCCAACAGGAGCGAGTCTTGATGATCGGGACGCCTGGGCGGAGGTCGAAGCGCGCGGCCGTCCGTCGTGACGATTCTGTCGATCATGGGGAGACTGGCAGCGGCGTCAGTTTCGGCGTAAGATCGAGCGGAACGAACCGTACTCCCGTTGATCCCGATGCTCCCCGATCTAAGGAGATTTCGACATGCGATCCTGTGCGTTTCACGTAGGGACGCCTGCCTTGCTCGTTCTTGCCGCCTTCGTCGCGATAAGACCAATCTCGGTCGCTGCGGACGTGCCTGTGCTGCTGAATGCCAATTTCAGGCAAATCGAACCCGACGGAATCCCCACGAATTGGCAACTCGTCCCGGGCGATCCTACCTCCCTCCACCGCGAGGCCAATCCGGCCGCGGCGAACAAGAGCGGTCTCGTGATTCAACATCCCGTGAAAGAACTGTACCTGCGCCAAAAGGTTACCATCGACGGATGTGAGCCGTTGTCCGTGGAAGGATTTTTTCAAGCAGACGCAGTCGAGATGGGTAAAAAGGACTACGCCCGGCTGTACATCCACCTGCTCTACAAGGATCGTCCCTACGACGAGCACTCCCACTTCTTCGTCGACTTGCCGCCGGGCACGTGGCCGCGACGGCGGTTTTCCGTACACGTACAGCCCAAACCGGGGCTGCCAGCGTCGGAACTGTGGGTGACGATCGCCACACGCTTTTCCAAAGGCGAACTGGGCGTCGACGACCTGTCGATCGTTCCACTGGATCGCTATCGCGACATCAACCGCTGGACGCGCGCCGAGGAAGCCCTATGCATCGGCGACATGAGCCGGGTTCAGCCGGGATCGGCATTGTCCGACGTCCGCAAACGGTCGCACTGGAAGGTGCTGGAGTACGAGACGCAAGATATCACCGGCAAGTGCATCGCCGCCATGCCCGACACCCAGGCCCCCGAGGTCACCCTTCCGCTGGGCCGGAAGGGGTGGCACGCGATCTACGTGGGACTTGGGGGCGTGGGGCGATTCGCATTCGGACAGGAAGTCTGCGCCCGGCTCAAGCTCACCGGCGACCGCGCTTTTGTCCCGCGGGCCTATTCCGCCGGCCGCGACGATATCGACGAGGTCTTTTTCAAGTGCGCCGACCTGACGGGCAAGGATCTTCACATTGCCCCGTGGCGGTTTTCCGGCTTCGCGGACCACCGGCAGGCGCCGGTCAGCCGTCCTTGTGTCGTGATGTACGTCAAATTGGTACCGCTCACCGTAGAGGAATCGAGCCGGGTAGCCGAGGAGTCGAGCGGGCGTGATACGAAGCGATTGATCGCCACGTTCGACGGATTCAGTTGGGTTCACGAGAATAACCCGACGACCGAAGCAGAATTCCTCGAGTACTTCGAGCCGTTTCGCGGCAGCGACTTCGGCACGTGGTATTGGCAGATCGGCGGCGCCGATCTGGTCAACTATCCGTCCCGGGTCGGCACGATCTCGGGCGAGCATGTCGACGATTTTCCGCGGAAGGGGGACGAGTACTTCACCCGCGCCGTCCAATCGTTCAACGGCAAGGGGATCGATTTCACGAAGCTTGCCGTGGGGGCCGCGCGCGACATGGGGAACAAGATCCACATCGGGATTCGCCCCGCGGCCTGGCAAGCGCCGCCGCAGTTCGAAGACTATTTCTCATCCGATTTCTACCGTGCTCACCCCGAGTGGCGATGCCGCGACCGGGACGGAACTCCCGTGATGCGGATGAGCTTCGCCGTGCCGGAGGTGCGCAATCATCTGATCGGCGTCATGCGTGAGGTGCTGACGCGCTACCAACCCGACGGCATCGAAATCATCTACTTCCGCGGGCTGCCGCTCATTCTCTGGGAAGAGGCGTTCTGCCGGCAGTTCCAGGACCGCTTTCACGACGACGCCAAAGCGGTCAGTGAAGACGACCCGCGGCTGTTTGAACTGCGGTGCGAGATACTGACCGGTTTCATGCGAGAAGTCCGCGCGATGCTCGACGCCGCGCAGAAGTCGCAGGGACGGCGCGAGCGATATGCGTTGTCGGCCAGCGTGGTCCACACCCGCGAAGACAACCTTCGCCACGGCATCGACGTCGAAGGATGGGTGAAGGAAAGACTGGTCGATCAACTCGGTGTTTTTGCCTGGGCGTTCCACACGTCGCGCCGCCCGATGGACTTGGAGTGGTTCCTGGAGATTAGCGAAGGGACCGGCGTCGAAGTGTACCCGCTAATGATCGGATGGAAACTGCCCGGCGCTCGGGAGACGCTCGAGCAAGCCCGGGAGTACTATGAAAAAGGCGCCGCCGGCATCCTCGTCTGGGATCCCAACCCCGTCGGGTTCTTTTCCGCGGGCGCGGGCTACTCGGCCGCCCACGCCGGTTCGTACAACCGCCCGCGCGACGCCTATTGGCCGATTGTTACGCGACTGGGACATCGGGACGAAATCCGCAGTCGCCTGGAGGAGGGCCAGCCGGTGCCGACCCATGTTCCTCTGAAACGATACGGGGACTACTGGTTCGGCCGCTGGATTCCCGATGTCGGATTCTGACAGCGACCGTACCGTGTTCTTCAAGCCTTCCCAGCGGCTACGATTTCATCCCATCCGTTCTATTTCCGCACTACTGATCTCTCGTCCCGACTGGCCGCCAGTGCCTCCGATGAAAACGTCCACTCCGACGGACGAGGCCGATCGGTAGAATTCTTCCATGGCGTCGGCGAATCGTACCTCCGCTCGCCAAAACGGCAGACTGCCCAGTCGCTTCACCAAGGCGGCCGACAACGGTGGTGTGCCGACCTCGCCGAAGAAGTCATCCGGCAAATCGCAGGTGCGCCAGTAGAGGGCGGGATCGGCCGGCAAGGGTTCGGCGGAGACCGGTTCTTCGGGCTCGGGGTCGTCGGCATCTTGAGGTTCGGCCCTCTTGCTGGCGGCGGGCTCCGCGCCGACCAGTTCGATCAGTTCCTCTTGCTTGATCCCGCGAAGCCGAAAGATCAGGAAGGGGTCGCGGTCGAATTCCTCGCCCAAAAGGTAATAGACCGCCGCAATGTGTTTACAGGGGTTCGACCAGTCGGGGCAGGAGCAATTGGTCTTCAGGTCTCCGCTCTTCTTGGGAAACAAGGAGAGCTTGGCCGCCTCGAATGCCTGCTCGATGTCCTGCGGCATCTCGCCAGCGAGGAGCTTGGCCGCAAAGATGGCTTGCCCCGCCATGGCGGCGGCGACCTTCTTCCAGTCGGCCTTGGAGAGGGTCTCGACCCGGATCGCCACCTTGTACGGCGTCGAGCGGGAGCCTTGCACTTGGGCGGCGATGTTGCCTTCGGAAATATCGACCGAGAGAACCTGGCCGCGACGGGCGTAGGACCGCCCGCGGCCAAGCCGGGCGCCGATGCTGAAGCTCTCCAGCACGGAGATCCAGCGCTTGGCCCACCAACTTTCGCCGAAGGCGCCCCGCTTCGATTGCGCCTTGATGCCCCCTTTCGCCTCTCGAGGCTTGGACGCGGGGAAGCGGGTCCAGCCGTAGTCATAGCTGCGATAGGAACTTCTTCTGGGCATCAGGTTGCCACCGCCTCCTTACCGAGGGCAAAGATCTGTTTCAACTCGCGACTGGACAGTTCGGTGAGCCAGCCTTCGCCCACGCCGACTACTTGTTCGGCGATTTCCCGTTTGCTTTCGATCATCCGGTCGATCCGCTCCTCGAACGTGCCGGCGCAGATGAACTTATGAACCTGTACGTTTTGTTTCTGGCCGATGCGGAAGGCGCGGTCGGTGGCCTGGTTCTCGACAGCCGGATTCCACCAGCGATCGAAGTGGAAGACGTGGTTGGCGCGGGTGAGATTGAGGCCCGTGCCGCCGGCCTTCAGCGAGAGGAGAAAGACGGCAGGCCCGTCCTCCGTCTGGAACCGCTCGACCATCGTGTCGCGGCGGCGCTTGGGAACACCGCCGTGCAGGAAAAGCACCTCGCGGCCGAAGGTCGCTTCGATGTGCCGGCGAAGGATCTCGCCCATCTCCGTGAATTGCGAAAAGATCAGCGCCCGGTCGCCCACCTCCAGCGCCTCCTCCAGCATTTCCGTAAGGCGGGCGAGTTTGCCCGATCGGCCGGGGATCTCGGAATTGTCGCCAAGGAATTGCGCCGGGTGATTGCAGACCTGCTTGAGCTTGGAGAGCATACCGAGGATCACGCCCTTGCGCCGGATCCCGTCCGCGTCGCCCAACGGTTTCTCGGCCTCTTTGAGCACGGCCGCATAGAGCGATGCCTGCTCCTTGGTCAACGTGCAATAGACCTTCATCTCCAGTTTTTCCGGCAGGTCGGAGATGATGGTCCGATCGGTCTTGAGACGGCGGAGGATGAACGGCCCCGTGATCCGCTTCAGGCTCGCCGCGGCGTCGGGGTCGCGCATGGCCTGAATCGGCACAAAAAACGACCGCTTGAACTCGGCCTGGCTGCCCAGGAGGCCCGGGTTGAGGAATTCCATCGTCGACCAGAGATCGCCGACGTGGTTCTCCACCGGCGTGCCGGTCAGCGCGATGCGGTATTCGGCTTTCAGGGATCGCGCGGCGCGGGCCTGCTTGGTTTGGGGATTCTTGATATTCTGCGCCTCGTCGAGAACCACGCCGGCCCAGTCGACCTCGCGGAGGCAGTCCAAGTCGCGATGCAACAGCCCGTAGCTGGAAATGACGATGGCCTGCCCGGCCACCGCTTTGCGAAATGCCGCCTGCTTCGCCCGTCCCAGACCGTGGTGGACCATCACGGGCAATTCGGGCGTGAACCGCGACGCCTCCTTCTGCCAATTGCCCACCACCGAGGTCGGACAGATCAAGAGCACGGGGCGCCGGCTATCGCCGTGCCAATTGCGCTGGATGAGGGCCAGTGTCTGGATTGTCTTGCCCAGCCCCATATCGTCGGCCAGACACGCTCCCAACCCCCATCGCCGCAGGAAGGCGAGCCAGGAGTAGCCTCGCGCCTGGTAAGGCCGCAGTTGGCCAACGAAACTGCCGGGCGGATCGAGTTCCTCGAAGTTTGCTTTTCCTTCCAGTTGCTGCAAGAGATTGCCGACCCAACCGTCGGCTGCGACACCGGCGAAATCCAAGGCGGCGGTCGGCCGTGTCGCGCCCAGCGCCATTTGGACCACCTCGCGGACCGTTGCCTCTTTCTGGGCGCTCTTCTTCCAGAAATCCAGCGCCGCCTGGATCTCCTCAGCGCTCATCTGCACCCACTGGCCGCGGAGCTTGACCAGCGGTTGCTTCAACGCGGCCAGCGCTTCGAGTTCGGCGGCGGTGAGCGTCTGGTCGCCCAAGGCAATCGCCCACTGGAAATGCACCACGCTCTCCATTGACATGCCTTGGGCGCCGTCGAACTGCGGGCTCTTCACGCCGGCCCGCACACTCAAGTGCAACTTCGTTCCCTTGCGGGTCCACCAGGCCGGCAGCATCACGCCGAAGCCGGCCTGCTGCAAGGCGGCCGCTCGTTGGTTGAGAAATTCCATCGCGCCGGCCGCGTCGACCTCGTAGCCGGACGGTTTCGGCGACCGCAGGCTCGACTCGATCCGAGGGCAAATGCCGGCAGCCTGGCCCAAGGCGCCCAGCAGATACTCCTTGGCGTCGAAGCCTCGCTTGCGGAGTACGGCCCCTTTCCGACCGCCAGTCGCCCAGGCGTCTTCGGCGGGCACCAAGAGGCTCGGATCGTCGGCCGCCTGGAGCAAATAGCGAACCTGCCACGGGCGATCTGTCTGCCGGACCGCCTCGGCGTCGCCGTCGTCCTCCGGAGGTTCCTCCAGTCGGAAGCAGAGACGAATCGGCGCCGCCGTCGAAACGGTCACCGCTCGTCGCCATTGCCGGATCTGGCGGGCGAGTTCCTCAAGTTGCTCGGAGGGGCCTTCGAGCACCGCGTCGGGCGACCGCAAGGCGTGAAGCCACTGGTCGTGCAGGCTCTCGAATGCCGCGGGCTTCGAGGCGCCGCGTCGCTTCGGCGTCGTCCGGTCGCAGGCAGCCGACGTTCGCACCAGATGATCGACTATCCGGCCGACGAAATGGTCGAGGATCGCTTTGACGGCATGTTCGGGAGGCTTAGCACCATCGCCGGACAAGGCCCGCGCGGCGGACGGCATCTGCGATGCCAGTGCCGCGATTCGCCCGGCGTCCATACCGTCGAACACCGGCTCCCAGCAGGCTGAATACTTGCCCGACGACACCCGCAACCCCGGCAGGAATCGCTCTCGGGCCACGAGCGATCCGGCCAGTCGCAGGGCGAACGACCAGAAGGCCAGATCCTGCCCCACGATCACGGCCGGCGCCAAAGTCGTCTTGCCGGCAGCAGCGCCGAGGAGACTCGTGACCTGATCGGCCGTCAGTGCAAGGGTCGAGACGGTCCAGGGCGCGACGGAAACCGCCGCCCGTGAACTCGGCGGCTCAGCGATCAAAGGGCTGGAGGCGAGCGGGTGTCCGCCCTGAGTCGGCAGCCAGACGGTGAGATCGGCCGCCGCGGACCGTGGGAGCTTCTCAGCGATTCCAGCGGTCGCCAGGGCCGACCGGAGCAATTCGTCGCCGGCGTCGTAGGGCAGTCGCCCGGCCGGGTCTCCCTTGGGCTTCCGACCGCGCCGCGGCCGAGCCGAGCCGTCTTCCACGGGCTTCTCGCCCCAGAGGGCGAGCACGTCACCGCAAGGAGCGAAGTGGAGGATGATCATAGTGGGTGCTCCGTCCGTGTTGCCGTCCACACCTCCGACGCGAACTCCTCGCGCGCCGCACCCATGCGGCGATTGCACATGATCCGGCGCTGCCCACTACGGCTCCGGCCTGGGCGGAGCGAACTTGATCTTCTCGATGAGTTTCGCCAAGTGGCCGTCCGGGGTGATGTAGCCCGAAACGGCAGTAACCGCCCCGATGACGTACTGATAATTCAGGTTGTAGTCGCAATCGAGTTCCACTTCCATGTCGGAGCCGCCCGGCCCGGCCTGGTCGCCGATCATCTGGCGGATCTGCTCTCGCAGCAGGCCGAAATCGCGGCCCAGCGCCGCCTGACCGAACTGGATCGTGGAGAGTTCGCCGTTGGCAGCGGCGCGAAGCCGGACCGTCACCGGCGGGAGGTCTACCGGAGGCGGTCCCGTCGATTGCGATGCCAGAGGCATTTTGATGCTGAAGTCGCCTTCGGGAGCGACGATCTTGAAGGTCATGATGAAGAAGACGAGCAGTTGAAACACGATGTCGATCATCGGTGTCATCTGCAACTCGATTTTATCGCCGCTTTTGTTGACGTTCCTGACTCGCATCGCTCACGTTCTTCCTGTCTGGTCCGCCACTGCCGAGGCCGACAATCGGCGCAGCGGTCGCGCCCGCGCCGTCCTACCAGTTCGACTGTTCTTGTTTCGCGCGGAGGGCGAAGTTCACGAACCCGACCTCCTGGCAGGCGCGAATTAACTCCTGAACTCGACCGGTTTTCGCATCGCGGTCGGCGCGGATAATGATAGTGGCCTGAGTGAAATCGGTATCGGGAGTCGCCTCCAGCAGTTGCTTTTCGCGGGTGAGCAACGGCTTGACACCCGCCAGCGGCACTTCGTCCACGCCGGTGATCACGGTGCCGGCGGTGGTCAATTGCAGGGTAATCGGAGAGACGACCGGGGCGTCGGGCGGCTTGGCCAGCTCGCTCGAAGGCAGTCTGATCCGCTGATTCTGATCGGCCTCGGAGAAATTGATCAGCACCATGAAGAAGGCGATCAACTGGAAGGTCATATCGATCATGGGGGTCATGTCGCCCTCGATGAACGCGGCCCCCTTGGCTCTTTTCGTCACGCGCATTTCATCACTCCCAAGTGCGATCGATTGGCATCGCTTAGCTCTTCTTCGTTGCACCACCGACGCTGGAGAACCGGCTCATCAGACCTTCGCTGACAATGCCGACCTCCAGGACGAGCCGGGCAAAACGGTTGCGGAGAATGTTGTAAATGGCGATGGCCGGGATGGCGATCATCAATCCGATCAGCGTGGTGATCAACGCGGTGGAAATGCCCTCGGCAAGCTGCGAAGGCTTGGGAGTCGTCGGGCTGGTGGCGATGACGCGGAACGACCGGATCATACCATCGACGGTTCCCAGCAGCCCGACCATCGGGCTGATCGTGCCGATCAGGGCGATGTAGCTGAGCCGATGCTCCAGCTTCATATTCTCCTCTTCGCCGACCTCCTGCATGGCCTCGATCGCCTGGGGGTAGCCAGCCGAGAGCTTCGCCAGGCCGGCGGAGAGCACCTGGCCGAGGAACGATTCGTCGTTCTTGGCCACCTCGTAAGCCTCCTGGTATTTCTTTTCGTTCAATTGCTGCTCGAACCCTTCGACGAGCACGACCGGCACGATGCTGTCGCGGCGCGCGGCGAGCAGATTCATGACAATCAGCGCCACCAGAGCGAAGGAGAGCCCGAAAAACGTGATGCTGTAGGTCGGGCCGAGCGCGCTATAGAACCAGCCCAGCACCGACTGCTCGGCCGCGGCGGGCGCGTCCGCCGCCGCCCCGCCACCGGACTCCGCTTCGGCGGGGGGGGCGGCTGGCTCTTCGGGCGGCAACTCCATGTCGGGTTCTGCCGCTTTTTCCGCTGCTTTTTCCGCCGGTTTCTCTGCGGCAGCATCTTGAGCCCGGACTGCCGAAGCACCCATCAGAGCCCACAAGCTCAGCGCGGCCAGCACCAAGGACAACAGGCCGAAGGATCCGATCGTGGCTCCAAACCCACCAGAGAAGAACCGATGCCGCATGACGACCTCCCAATTCGCAGAAGAAAACGGATTGCTCTTGATTGCCGGAAGACGGAGCCACCCCGAAGCCCGCCTTGCCCGGGCGACCACGGGACAGGCGGAATCTCTAGTTTATCCTGGCATACGGACCGGGGTAAAGCACCTCTCGAAAAGATTTTGGGAAACGGAATGCCGTGGGGAGTCGGCATCCACCTCTAGCTGCCCTGCTTGTATTGGTCACGCAGGATTTGCTCGGCCCGGGCGGCCCGATCGGGCTTCTGGAGTTCTTTCCAGAGTTCTGCGAGATTTTTCAGGGCCTCGACATGGTCCTCCGGATTGGTGAAGTACAAGACATCCGTGTGCAGGAAGGCCAGCAGGGCTTCTTTGGGCCGGTTCGCCTTGCGATGGGCCGCGCCGAGGGCGTTGTACGCCTTGCCGTGCAGTTCCATCGCTTCCGGATCCGCTTTCTCGACGATTTCCCGAACCATGGCGATGGCTTCGTCGGGTTTGCCGGACTGGGTGAGGCAGCGGGCGGCGCCCAAGCTGGCGATCTGACGCTGCCGATCGGCCAGTTCCCCGGTCGCTTGCGTACTGAGCACCTGCTGGAACGCTTTCATGGCTTCGTCCGTCTTGCCTTCGGACAGCAACGCCCGTCCGGCGGCGACTCCGGCGCGCATTTGGTAATCGGGCCAGGGCGCCTTGGCCACCTCGCTGTAAAACGCCTGCGCGGCGGAGTACTTTCCGGCGGCCACCAGCAAATCGCCGACAATTTCGGCGGCTTCCAGGTAATGGAAGCTGGAGGGATTGGCCTTGGCAAACGAAGCCATCGCCGAGCCGGCTTCGGTGATAGAGCCGCTGCCGGACAGCGCCAGCCTGGCCGACGCATAGGCTTTAAGGAAATCCATTTCCTGCTGCACTTCCGCCCGCTTGATGTCTGCGGCAGCTACCTTCCCCAGCGCGTTCAGGGCGTCCTCGTAGCGGCCGGCGGCAGCGGCGACCCGCGCCGTCTTCAAGAGCGTCGGTTCGTCGTCGAAGTAGACCATCTCGATCTCATTGACCGGCACCTGTTTCGCGCCGCCGCTCAATTCGATCGTGACTTCCGTCGCCGACACCTTGGTGATTCTTCCGGTCAACGTGGCCGTCGTGGTCTTGATCCCGTCGGCCCAAACCATCGCCGAGGCGGCCAGCCAGACCACGACCGCCAAGCTCGTACTTCGCCTGATCATGAAACTCTCTCTCCTTTACACCGGGATCTCGGGTTCTTCGATCCGGTAAGTTGCACCGCAAACTCCCGGATACTTTTCATGTCCTAGCGGCTCTTGGCCACCACGGGTTTCGTCTTCAGCCCGACCGCGTCTTTGCCGAGGGCTTTTTGGATCTTCTTCAACAGATCGTCGTATTGGTCGTACCACTCATCGCCGCCCATCTCGGGGTAGAGCTGCCGGGTGCGGGTGATATCCAACTCGGCCTGTTCGAGGCTCTGTGTTCTCTGGGCTCCCGACTGGGTCTGAGCCAGATTGAACCGGCAGAGCGCCAGGTGGTAACGAGACTGATGGAAGATGGAGCGGTACTGCGCGAGCGACGCGACGCGGCGCGCGATGCCGCCCCACCCCCAAACCAGGAACTTGTTCCCCTGCTGCTGTCCGCCCTTGATAGCGAATTCGTAGTATCCGGGTCGCTCGGCGCCCCATTCTTCATAGGTGAGGGCCGCCTCGATTTGAACGTCAACCCGGTTTTCCTTTTCGGTGAGGATGCTTACCAGCAGCTTCATGGCCTCCTCGTATTTGCCCATGCCGCGCAGGGCCGCGGCCATGCGGATCATTACGGTCGTCGAAGCGCCCGGCCCTGGTGCGAAGTTACTCTCGGCCTTGCATCGCTTGAGAATCTCGAGGAACGTCGTGGTGGCCTTTCGATAGTAGGTTTCGGCCTCGGGCGGCACGGTCTTGCCGCCGGGGTCCATGCCGGCGCCGAGTCCGTAGTACGTCTCCGCGACCCAGTTGAGCGAGTTAAAATCGTTCCCCTCTTTGCGGGACGAAATCTTATCGAGGAATAACTCAAACCCCTTGGAAACCTTCTGCATCTGCTCGACTTTGTTCTCTTTGCGAAGCCGTGTGAGCAACTCCTGCAATTCGCGCCCCAGGCGAATATAGATCTGCGTCAATTGCTTGTTGACGTCGGCGTCGCCGCCGGCCTTCACCGCCGCCTCCAGCGAAGCCATCACCTTCTCGGCTTTGTCCAACTGCTGGGCGCCGACGTAGGCGCGAAGGGCCTCGCGGTAGACATCAATCTGGAAACTGTTCTTGTCAGTCAGGGGATTTTTCGCGGCAATCAACGTGATTGGGCCGAGCTTGGGATCCTCCAACCACTTGACCGCTTCCTCCGACTGACCTTCATTGATGAGAATCTGCGCCAACGAGAGAACCGAATAGACGAGGCTGAAATCGGGATCGGCGCCCTCGTCGATCGGTTTGCGCATGCGGGCGATGCCTTGTTGGAGCTTCTCGCGGGCCTGCTTGAGCATGGCATCCAATTCGCCGGGGGAGGGCCGCTTGTCGTCAGGCTGCCCCAACGACCGCGCGTAGGCAGCCCACAGGGCCTGGCCGGTCCGTAATTCGGCCGGACCGCGCCGCGGCGAATCGGCGGGCACCTTTTCCAGAAACTCGACCGCCTTCTCCATCGTCCGATTGTCGACGGCCGTGTCGATGAGCATCATCAGCGCCTCGTCGGCCTCGGGCTCGCCCGGCCACAACTGAATGATGTAGTCGGCAATGTTGTTGATTTGATTCGCCTCGAACGAGCGGTCTTCGTCGGACTTCAAATCGGTAAAGAGGGTGCGATAGGCCTTGACGGCGATTTCCGCCCCTTTTCTTGCCCCGACGCTCTGGGGGTACTCGCGGGCGAGGAATTCGCCCATCACCGCGGCGCTGTAGAGGTCGCCCGCGTCCCAATAGAGATAAGCCAGTCGGAAGCGGTTGAGGTTCAGCGTCTGAAGATCGACATCCGCCGACTTCATGCCCATCGACATCCGATAAAACTTGATCGCCTCGTCGCGGGCCTGATTCTTCTCCTTCAGCAGGTTGAGGAGATCTTCCTTCTTGATTCCCGGCTGGTTCATTTTTCCCAGCAGAACCACCATCGTGCCCCAGGCGTAGTCACCGCGGTCCTTGGCCTCGGCGTAGGTCTTGGGCTCTTCCATTTTCACGGTGCCGAACTCCGGCGCGGCTGTCAAGGTTTCGCGGGCTCGGCGCTGATACTCGCCGGGGATGCGATTGACGTACTCCAGATAGCCGCGCGCCGCGGTGACGTTTTCGCGGAAGGCCGCATCGTTCTTGCCGATTTCGCGGGCGTACTCCAGCGCCGCGATGCCGCCGAGATACTGGATGGCCAGCCCTTCGCTGCTGGATCGCTCGTCGCCGCGGGCCGCTTCCACCCACGCCTGCGTTCGATTGAGCGCTTCCTTGTAGTTCTTCGCCGCGGTGCCGGTATAGGTTTCCAGCATCAGGATCAAGGACTGGTTCTTCAACAAGCGAAACGCCTCGGGGGAGTCCGGCAAAGAGAGCATTTCGCGGAAGATTTCCAAGGCCGTCTTGTAGTCGCCCAAGTCCTTGTAGGTTCGGCCCTCCCACATCCTGGCATAGAGCCCGGCGATCAGGGTGCCGTACTTCTCGTACAATTCGTTATAGAGCTTGGCAGCCGTCGCCAAATGCTCCTGGTACTCCTTGGACTTTGGATCGTAGGTCTTGCCGATCTCGTAGGTAGCGCTAGCGATGTACAGCTTGGCCTGGACGTACTCGCTGCGGGCCTGGTCGCGCCGATCGATCGTGTCCGCTTCCTTCCGCTCGTCGAGGCGGGTGGTGTCGAAGCTCTTCAGACGCTCGAAGACCTTTTGCTCCGAGGCCGCAAAAGCCTTCTTCGCCTCTTCGTAATGCTTGCGGGCCTCTTCGATAAGCCGTTTCTTCTCCGCAGGCGATTTCGAAGGGGTATTGGCCAATTCCATCTTGATCTTGCCTCGCTCCACCAGCACGTTGGCCATCTGGGTGCCAGCTTCGGACGCCAACAGGTGATCGGGCTGAGCCTTGAGGAACTTGTCGAAGCGCTCGTGAGCCTTGTCGAGCAGTTCCTGGCGGGCATCGAGGTTCGCCAACCGCGAGGCGCTTACCAGCGACAAGCCTGCCTCGTAGTCGATCACCTTCTTCAGATCCTCGGGGCAGGCAGGGCTGCTGCTGATTTGATCGAGGTAGTCGAGCACCACGTCGTGGTATCCGCGCTGCCGCAGCCCGTCCAGGAATCTCCATGCCTCCTCGGCAGCCCGGGCCGGAGATAGGGCGGTCACCGCCCAGCAAACGACGATACCTGCGATTCCTACGACTTGCCGAACCATCAGATGCCTCATCGGTCCTTTTCTCGATTGGGGAGTAGCGCGGAGGCGGTCTCGATGCCGCCTGCGATCGCGCATCGTTCTCGTACCAGATTAGCGGTTGTTGAAAGCGGCGACAAGGATCTCGCCGCGCGGCTCGCCGGCAGCGTCCGCGAAAACGGCAACGGTCCTTTCCATTCTAATCCAATAACTGATTGGGAGCGCTCGGATCGTTGAACCGCAGTGCCCAACGGGCCGCGGGCCGGGCGCAAGGGGCGTTCGTCCGCGTCGTGGGGGGCACGCGAGGGCGCGGGGATGCCACCGGCGCGCGGCCCGTTGGGCACTGCGGTTAAACTATTATTACGCAATGCTTTAGCGTGGTTTGCAGCCCGGCTGCTGGATTGTAACTCGTGGTATCCGCTCATTCAGAGGTCGTCGGCTCAATCACTTCGAGCAGTCTTGCGCGGATTGCCTCCAGTCGCTGATGATCTTCGATCTTCGCCCCCCCCTGGTCCCTCAAGTAGAAGACATCAACGACTTGATCGAGGAACGTGCCGATTTTGGCTCGCTCGACGGAAAGCCCCAGTTCGTAAAGGGCTCGGGTGATCGTGTAGAGCAAGCCGCGACGGTCCGCCGTAAAGATATCGAGAATGGTAAATCGATCCGAACTGGTATTGTCGGCGTACACCCGCGTTGGGAGCGGATCGGCAACGACCCGCCGGCTGTCCCTCTGCCAGGTGCGGCGGAAGGCTGGAGGCTCAGCATTGGGCGTCGTTAACGCCGCGACCAGACTCGATCGGATCGCCGCGAGACGTTCGGGTGGCGGCTCCCCGGAGTAATCCGGATCGAGTACCCAGAAGCGATCGAGGACGAGGCCATCGACCAAGGTATTGATTTCGGCGGAGAGAGTTTGCAGGCCCTGGCCGGCAATCGCCCCCGTGAGCCGGTGGAAGATGCCGGGCACGACCGCTTCGCTGGTGCCGACGGTGAACAGGATCGCGGAAGTCTCCGGCTGATAAACCCCCTGGGCGATGACCTCGCCGGGCTGGAGCCGGCGCAGGAGCCGAAGGTCATCGGCGATCTGGTCCGGGGCTGCGCTGTTTAGCATCGCGCGGGGCAGTTCTTCGAGATGTCGGACGAACCAAGGGTCGTCGCTCTGGGCGCCCAAGGCGACGCGGATGGCTTGGAGACGCGACCGCTGGTGTTCCTCGGCGCTGGTAGCCGGACTTTCGCCGGCGAGGTGTTGCATCGTACGGTGGTACAGGTCGGTGACCACTTCCGCCTTCCAACCGTTCCAAGTGTCCGGTCCGACCGCGGCCAGATCGGCCGCCGTCAGAACGTAGAGCATCCGCATTAATTCGGGCGATCCCACGTCCACGGCGAACCGCACGATCAACTGCTCGTCGCTGGTATCGCGACGAAACGCCAGATGGTTCATCAACAGGTGGCGATGAACGAGAAAATCGAGCGACTCCGCCTCGCGAGCATCGAGACCGAGCCGGCGAGCCGTTTCCTGGGCAATGTGTCGCCCCACTTCGCAGTGATCTTCCGGATACCCCTTGCCGAGATCGTGGATTAGAAGGGCCAAGTGCAATGGTCGCTTCTGGCGAATCTCTCGGTAAACTCGGCCCAGCGGCCCTCGGTCGTTTAGTAGCCCAGTGGCATACTCGACCGCTCGCAGGCAGTGCTCGTCGACGGTGTACTTGTGATACCGGTTGAACTGAAGCAGGCCGCGCGCATGGGCAAACTCCGGGATGAACCGCTCCAGCAGCCCCACTTCATGGAGCCCACGCAGCAATTCACCGAGTCGCGACGGGTGTGACAGCAACGATAGAAAGTGATTTCGCGCCTCATCCGGCATTCCTTCCGGCAGGGAACCGATTGCGCGGCACACGGCTTCCCATGTTTCGGCGGCAATCGGTTTGTCGTGGAGGTTGGCCAGGTCGACCAGTTCGATGACCGCGGAAAGATTGCCGCGGAAGCGGCGGAGTGTGCGGGCGCTGGCCATGATCTCTGCTGGTCCAACGCGGTATTTACCCTCCACCCAGTGGCCGAACAGCTTCGTCGAAAAAACGCGTTTCCGCCGATCGGGACGAGCAGCGTCCAGAAACCTGCCCGTAATATGGCTGATCTGGTCGGTATGGCGGAAGTAATCGCGCATAAACTGCTCGACCGGCAACAACCCGGCGGCAGCCTCGTAGCCGAACCGTTTGGCGATGCGGAGCTGCTCGGCGCGGTCGAGAACGTCGCCCGGCTTGCCGGCGTGAAAGTGCAATTCGTTGCGGAGTCGCAGCAGGAACTCATCGCCGCGGGCGATCGCCTCGACATCGTCCTCGGAGAGGATTCCGAAGGCTTGCAGTTCGTCCGGCCGAGGCGTTCCGTATCGGACCATGCCGGCCCAGCGAAGCAGGTGGATATCGCGTAGTCCACCGCGAGATCGCTTGATATTTGGCTCCAATAAGAAGACTGTTTCGCCGAACTTCATCCGTTCTTCGAGTCGCGCCTGCCGGATGGCGTCGAGCAGGGCGGCGGACTGGCTGCGGAGGCGGCGATGAAATGCGCGGAGAAACTGCTCGAACAGACTGCGGTCACCGACCAGCAGTCGCGATTCGACCAGGGACGTGCAGATCATCGGATCCTGGCAGGACAGCCGGCAGGCTTCGTCGATCGTGCGGACACTCTGCCCGAGCATCAGGCCGGAGTCGAATACGTCGCACATGACCCGCTCGGCCAAGGGGCCCACGCGGGGCCTGCCGCCGGGCACGTGGAGGATCATCAGGTCGACGTCGGAAAAGGGGGAGACATCGCGGCGGCCGTATCCTCCGTGGGCGACCAGGGCGATTTCGCCCCGCAGTTTCTCGGCTTTCAAGGCGGGTTGATCGGCCAACGCGGCCTCGAACAGCCCCAGCAGCACCTCGTCACGGATATCCGAGAACGCTCGGCAAAGTTCCAGGCCGGCGCACTTCTGCTGATGACGCAGGCGTAGTTCTTCATGCCCCCGAGCCAGCCTCGTCTTGGCCGCGAGCACACTGGGGCGGAGACCGGCCATAGGAAGAACGCGGGGCCTAGAGGTGGAATGATTTGCGAGTCTGCCAACCTAATAGGATAGCGTAGCATCGGCGGGTGTGGCCACCAAGTTGGCGATTTCTCAAAACCGAGGGGATATGGTGAGTTCCGCTTCTCGCGTTCGAAGGCGGGACGGCCGCTTTCGACGCGGAGACACATGAGGGTGTAGAGGTCTTCGAGTTGAGGCCAGAGGACTTCGGCGCCTTCGTCCATGGCGGCGCGGTGCTCATCGCAGAAGGTGAGGGCGGCGTGGCGGGCGTCGGGGTTGTGGGGATCAACGTAGATGGACTCCCATTGTTCCCAAAGGGCCGTGTTGGTGGGCCAGGGATCGATGGAGCGGAAGATGCGGCTGGTCCATCCGGGAGTGTGGTCGAGTTCTAACCGTACCGGAGGGTTGGATGCTGCTTCCGCCCGGCGATGCCGCCCTGACTCGGAGGGTGAAGACCGCCGGCGACCACTGGATCGTCCAGGAGAAGAAGGGGCGGAAGGTCTTTTCCCGAGGCATTTGGGCACCGGCAGCGACCGTCGAGCGGATTCGTGCCGAACTCGAAGCCGAGCGATCCACCGAAGGATATGCCAAGAAGAAGGAGGCCGATGCCCGACGCCGGGAGAAGGTCCAGACCGAGTACGCCGAGTATTTCCTCGCCGCCGTGTTGGAATTTTTAGCTTTCCATCCCAGCCATGCCGATCTTGCTCACCGACTTGCCCATGCCGTCGCCGATCATGCCACACCAGTCGGCAGCGGCACGGTCGCCAGGACGAAGCGAATTCCCGTCGAGCAGCGGGCCGAAGCTGCTGTCATCGCCTGGATGCGGCACGAAACCACCGCCTACGAATCCATGAAAATTCCCAGGGCCAAAGGGAAGCGGCGGGAGGTTCGCCGGATGTTCGCCCAGAGATCTCAGGAGTTGCTGGGGCGGTATCGCCGAGGGGAGGCGGTTGGGGAAGAGTGCCCGCTCAGAGGGGCGCTGGTGAAGCTGTGTACTGAAATGACATCACGGACTATACGATCAGGGCTCGAAACAGCATGATCGATAAAAAGCTAAAACTTCCCCCGCAGATTGTCGGCAATGCCGGGTTGTTCTTCGTGTGCCATCGACTCTCTCAACTCGGCTGGAACGCCATGCCCACTTCGAGAAATGCGAGGTGGGTAGATGTCATGTGTTTCAGTCTGGATGGCAAGAGGACACTTCTTTTGCAGGTCAAGTCGCTTTCCCGGCGAAAACCTCCAGTGCCGCTCGGCAGGGACGTTGAGAACTTTATGGGGGACTTTTGGGTTATCGTCACAGAGGCGACAGCCGAAAGACCAACCTGCTACATTCTTACCCCGAAACAAGTCAAGGCCATGGCTCACAATGGCGAAAAAGACCGCAGGATTTCGTACTGGCTGCCGCACAGCGATATGCCGTTGAGGAGTTTTGCGAAAAGTGGGATCGAATTGGGTCGGGATGCTGAACAGTGATCAACGAGCAGTTGACCGCCGCCAGTGATGCAACCGCAGGGACGTTTCGAGCCATGACCAACAAACCCCGACAGTTCTGGTTCATCGGAGTCCTGGCCTGCATCGTCCTGCTGGTTATTGGACTGGTCGTCACGCTGTTCCACAGCGGCCTCCATGTCGTCATCCAGAACACCGGCAGTCAGCCGCTTCGGTCGGTCGTACTGCACGTCACCGGAGCAAGCTACAGCTTGGGAGACATCTTGCCAGGGGCCACGGCCCATGCCACCGTCCACCCCGCCAGCGAGTCTCATCTGGAAATCGATTTCACCGACCCAACAAACAAGACCGAGCGTCTTGATGCAGGCGGCTACTTCGAGCCGGGCTACCGGGGGACCATCGACATCTCGATCAAAGACGGCGTGATCGAGATGAACGAGCAGGATATCCGGCTACCGTGGTCATTGCCGTAGGCGGCTCAACGGCTGGTCCCTGGTCATGCTGGGATTGGCGGCGAAGAAGCTGCCGACGACCGAACAACCGGGCTAAGCGGGCAACTACTCGAAGGAGATAGCATGGATGAGGAGGAAGTGGACGGCAAGCCGCACACTTGGGTGGGAGCCTTCGTGTATTCCCACGAGAAGGACGAAAATGTCTTCACTGGGGCATTGAGGTTTAAGGGCGAGGATCTCGTCCTGTCGAGGAAGGTCGCCAGCTTCGTCGAGGTGTACGGGCGTCGGATTCCAGTGCGTGAGATCCCGAAGGTGACGGTGATGTTTGGCACCCTCAAGGTAAATGGGAAAGCCGTGAAGGTAAAAATGAGCCACCGCTGTCTATCCCAAGAACGTCCCCGACTACGCTAAGGCGATTGCAGACGATGTCCGCAGTGCCAACGACGATTCTTCCTGCCGTGCGTGGCCGAATCGCCGTCAGTCTGCGAGGTTACGGTGACCAACGAATAACCTTTGCTTTCGGTGTTCATCATGAAGGAATTCCCTCCCAAGACCTTTAAGAAGATTCAAACCCTCGCCCAGATCGCCGCTGATCTTCGGCATGGCAAGGACTTCAACATCACCCGGCTGACGATGCTGAATAGCCTGTGTGCCGATCCAGACGCCGCCGCCCAGTTCGCTCTTTGTCTTGCCAAGAAGACGCAGAAGACGATGAAGGCCAAGGGGCTCCCGCGCTATGCGAAATCCGAGGCTCGGGAAAACTACCAGCGGCTCGAGTGAAGGGATAATTCAAAAACGGGGAACCTCTCAATCCACGCACAGATTCTTCCGGAAGAGCCAGAACGAACAGGCGCTACCGTCCCAATAGATTCACGGCGCGGACCGTTCGCATTCGCTCTTCAACTTCGGGCGGCAGATAGCCTTTCATCCAGGCCTTGGCCCGGTAGGTGAATTCGTCGCCGCTGGGAAAGAACTTTGCCGGCGGATAGCGCAAGGCTAGCGGCGGGCTGCCGCCGGGGGCGGTGTGCGGCCGTTCGTGACAGCCGACGCAGCCGCGGGTCTCCCCGGCCCGCGGATAGATCCAGGTCAATTGGTTGCCTACGACGCGGCGGTCGCTGTCGAGCACCTGAAAGTGCATGAGCCGATCGGCCGGCACCTCCACGGAAAAGGAACCGTCGGGGGCCAACGGCATGGTTCCCAGAACTCGCGCGTGCAGGCCGTGGTGGTTTTTCCAGACGGGCCAGAGGTTGGTATGCGTGCTGTGCCGGGCTACGGCCGGCATGCCTTCGATCAATCGAACCAGCCGGCCGCGCTGGGGCACTATGCTCTCTTGCGTCGTGTAGACCGATCCGCAGACGAAACGTCCGCTGTAGGCGCCCGGCTTGGTCGTGGTCGGCTGATTCATCGGCGGCGGGCGTGCGACCACCGGCCGCGGTTCGAAGTCGGCCTTCGCCGGGTCGTTGTAAAGCAACTCGACTTCCTGCGTCGCCGGATCGACAAGATACAGCCCCAGGTCGATCTTGTCGTAGTCGAACTGCTTGGGTGTCGCGGCGCAGAGCAAGCGGCCGTCGGGAAGCGGGAACGGGGTGGTATACGCCCATATCTTGTTGTGAGGCGTGATGATTTTCTCGCGGTCGCGGAGCGGGCCGACCAGCGCCAGGCCGCCCTGGGTCGCCACCACGATGCTGCGCCCGTCGGGCATCGCCTGCGGCTGCGTCATCCGCAGAACTCCGAACGTGAGCGGGTTTTCCACCAGCCCGATGCGCGAACGCGGGCCGTAATCCAGCCCGTGCCAGAACGCCCGCCGCTCCGGGCCGTACAACACGACATCCTGCGTGCCGTCGCTGTGGACAGCGTGTAGTGTCAGCTCGGTCTTGATCCGCGCATAAAACATCTCCAGGCGACAGAAGGCGATGCGGCCGTCGGCAAGCACGGCCGGCTCGTTGTCTCGCCCGGCATTGGTGGCGATTCGCTCGATTCCCGTACCGTCGGGATCCATCACGTACAAGGCGTTGCACTGGTAACCGTGGTATTCGTCGAGGATGCCGCTGCGGGTGGAGGAGAAAACGATCCGCCCGTCCGGCAGCCAGGCCGGCCCCACGTCGTGATAGGGCCCGTCGGTCAGTTGCTCCAATCCCGAGCCGTCGACGCCGATCCGCCAGAGATGCCACCAAGGATTACCCTCGCCCCGATGCGCGAAGAGCACCTCCCTGCCGTCCCACGACAACTCGCCGTCGCCCACGTAGCCATCGGTGAACGGGGTCAGCGGCGTCACTTGCCCATCGGGCCGCGGAGGCCGCAAGACGAAGAGGTTGCGCCCCGGGCGATAGACCGGCCCCGGGTCGGAATAGACGTAGGTTCGACGCCAGCGGTCGGCCAACTCCACCGTACCCACGTCGTTGGGCATGGTGTTGTCGCCTTGGATGAAGATGATCGCCTCTGGCATAGCAGTTCGGGTGTCGGCGTCCTTCGCCGCCGGCGTGTCGACAGTAACCCGTGGCTTCTCCAACACGGATTCCGCAACAGGGCTCGTTGCCGGACGCGGCGGTCGCGGCCTCGCCGCGAGGCGGGAACTCCGCAACGCATCGTCGGCAAGATGGCGGATGCTTTCGAACGGATGCCCGGCGGCCGCCTTCGCCAGTGCGGCAGCCGCTGCCGGGTTTTCGCCGCGGGCGAGAAGATCGGCCAGCGCTTGAGCCGCTGCGTAGCGAACACCCAGCGTGGAACGCGAGTCGTTGAGAATCTTGATGAGCAGAGCCGTGTGCTCGTGGGCGCCGAGCAGGCCGAGCGCCCGCACATAAGCCTCACGCCACCGCGGGGCCGGATCGTTGTATTCGTCGAACTTGAAGGTGCCGCAGTAACCGTACTCAGCCTCCGCCTTGGCTCTGGCGAGCAGCTTTGCAATGGGCTCAACCGCCCGCCCGTCGCCCAGAAAGGCCAGCGTCTTCGCGGCGTTGATCCGCACCCAGCCCTCCTCGTGCTCCAGCAGGTTGACGAGCCTGGGCAAATCCTTCTCGTCGGTACAGAGCACCGGCAGCCAGGTGGCGATATAGATCGTCTCGCGCGGAGCGGGGGCGATTTCCGCGGCGGCAGGCGCCTTGGGCCATGGGGGCGCATCGGCCGGTTTCTCGACGCGACGCGTCTGCCCGAGCAGTTCAAAGGCATGTTCGCACGCCTCCTGGCGGAGGCCCGTCTGCTCCATGAGATGGCGCGTGAGCAGATCGGGTACGGCTGGCTCGTAGAGCATGAAACGATCGTGGTCGCTGGGCAGATTGGCCATCACCAAGGGTGCCAACCGCCGCAAGGTTTTTCGGTCTTCCGCGCCGTCCAAGGGCAGCCGGCAGAGTGCGTAGGAGATCGCATAGGGTGTTTCCAACATCCGGTCCTCGGCAACGTCTGACGGCGGGGCGCCCCAGTTGTCGTCGGGCGGCACATGCGGAGGGTAGTTGCCGTCGAGTTGTTTGGCGTAGCGGGGATAGGCTGCCAACAGCGCCGGCACCGCCCGCGGGTCGCCAAAATCGCCCAGCGCGTCGGCGGCGCAGCGCGCCCACATGGTATTGTCGAGCCAGCCGACCAAGGCATCGAATCCCGATGGGTCGCGCAATCGGCCAAGGGCGCGGATCCCGGCTCGCACGACAGGGCGCCAATCCGGCTCGGTCGGCGGCTCTTCTCCCAGGCGATTTAGGATCGCCTCGGTTGCGCCGGCGCCGCCCAAGGTTCCCAAGGCTCGCAGACCGCGCTCGACTCGCCACGGGTCGTTCTCCGAACGGCTCACGAGGGTCAAGACGTTATCCGGCGGCCGACCAGCAGGCGCCGCCGCCCACCACGCTCGCCAGCGACCGGCTTGCTCGGCCCGCTGATCGACCGGCGCCGTCGAGTCAAAGGCGAACTCCATGCCGGTCAAGTTGGTCAACGACACATGAGCGGCCTGGCGGGTGATCCAGTCGTCGTCTGCCAGCGCGTCCAACAGTGCGGCGACGGCCGTGCGGCCGCCGCACCAGGCCAGCGCCATCGCCGCCTGGCGTCGCGCTTCGACCGACTCGTCCTTCAGCCGTCGGATCAAAGCGTCTTCAGCCGAATAGGCGCGAAGAAAACCGATTGCCTCGGCGGCCCCGGCACGGACCGTGGCATCGTCCGACCCCAGCAGCGACCGTTGCCGAACCAGTTGCCGCTCGAACGGCCCACACGCCGGTTCGACCTCCGCAACGGCCATCGCACCCCAAAAGGCTACCGCGGCACTCAGAATCACCCATCTCAACGACAGCAAACGGGCCATCAAGTATCCTCCGAGTATGTCAGGCATTCCAGCCTGACAGAGGCGCCGAGTCAGGCAGGAAAGTTCGACGTCCTCTCTCACTGCGACACGTCCTCGGTTCAATATCGGTGTGGATGCTCCCCCATGGCATGGAGCATACGGCGCAAATTGACCAGGCCCGTCCGGTTCAAATGTAGAACAAGGACGGTAACGCGGCCGATGGCCGTCAAAGGAAGAACTTCCGTGTAGTCGTCACTCCAGGCGAAATGCTCGTGCCAGCGCATGCTGCGAGGGTGGGCTTGCTGACTGGAGCCAAGACTCAATCCGCCCAATGCTTGATTCCCAGTTGGCTCATCGTCTCGGACATCCCGGCTCCTCGCAAACGAGCCAATTCCGCCACACAGACCATCCGTTCAGCATGAACTTCCTCGATCCAGTCACTGAGTTGGACGCATTCGTGCTGCTGCTCGTCCGTTAGTTCGCCAGCTTTGCTTTTCTTCCACAACTCACGATATCGAGCGAGCTTCTCGGGGGACGGCGCTGCGCTGATTCGCTTGATCAATTCTGTTTCTTGCTTTGACAATGCCGGTTCCCGGCGGCTGGCCTCGACCTGCATGATTTCTCGGGCAAGTCGTTTCAGTTCGTCGCTGGACAGCCGGTGAACGGCCTCGATAATCTGCTGTGTCGTCATCTACGGCACCCACGGAATTCTTGTCCAACAGTACAGTATTGAAATTGCCGCTTGCGCTGCAATCAGCTTGCGCTGCCCAGCAACGGATGTCAATCCACCCCCACGGATGGATTCACAAAACAGGGATTAGCAATAAATCTGGGCCGCTGCCGGCAGTCGGATCGCCAGCTGGCCATTTTTCCGCACAATCTATGTATGATAGTATGGATCGGCGCCCGCATTCACCTTGGACCACCAACTCGCTGCAGCGATGAAGATGAAAGAAGGTATTCATGACATTGCACCTGATACTCAGCGCGGCGTTTGCTCTCGGAACCGCCGCCGACACGGCCGCGGCGCCGAAAACGCTGCTGGTCGCCGGCACTGACGACAACTTCGTCGCCCGTGGACTTACTACCCTCGGAATCGATCACCAGCGGGTGAGCGTGGCCGAGTTTCGGGAAGTTTCGCTCTTCGATTACGACCTGGTGGTCTGGGGATTCGACGAAGATCGGGCTCTGTTGGATGCTGACCCCACGCCCGTGCGACCTTTCATCGAGGCGGGCGGTGTGCTGCTGGGGTTCCGTTCGCCGGGCGAAGACACTTGGCTGCCCGTCCCGCTCCGCCGCGACAAGGCCTACGCTTTCGGCGAGATCCTCGTGCCCGAGCATCCCGTCTTCACCACGCCCCATCGGCTGGACCGCGATTGCCTTCTGCAAGTCCACGGCGGCAGCGTCTATCGCGCTTTTTTCGAGTTGGGCGAGGGATGGATTCCGTTGGCGAGCACAGGAAAGGAGCAGGCGTGGGACAAGACGGAGGCGGCAGCCGCCGGTCCGCATTATGGGGTCGTCGAGCTACCGTTAGGCAAAGGTCGCATCCTGCTGGTGCAGATGATCCCCGCTTACCACTGGTTCCACGACTCCGAAGGTGACAAAGACTCCGCGGGCGCGCGGTTGTTCGAGAATCTTGTGCGTTATGCGTCGAGCCGCGCGCCTCGAGCCGCCGCCGCCCGCCCGCCGCGTCGGGTGCCCGAAGGATTCCACGCCCATTGGCACGATTGCCTGGCGATGCCGCAGCGAGGCGACGGCCTGCCAATGGACGATCCCGCCTGGCAAACGTCGTCGCGCGGCCCGTATTCGGCAAAGATGGATCGCCGCGGCGTGCTCACCTTTGCCCACGCCGATGTTCCCAGCCAGGCCGGCAACTTCGCCCAGATCAGCCGTATCGTGCCCGTTGCCGAAACGGCCGAATCGGTGACGCTTCGCTGGTACTATTCCGACACGTATTGCGGCGGCCGCGAGCGGATCCTCGGCGGAGCCCAACACGGCCAGACGGCCCTGGAGAATTACAAACGCGATATCCGCTATGCCACGGTCCTGGTCAACGGTGAGCCGGTTTGGCAGCAGGACGTGCTGGGCCGCAACCCGCAGCCGGCGAAGTTGGCGTTCCGCACCGCCGAGATCGCCGAAATCGTGCGGCGAGCGGGCGGCCGCTGCGAGATCACCCTACGGATCGAGGATCGCAAAGGCTCCGGGGAGGAGCCCTTCGCCATCGACGCCTTCTTTGGAACGGTCGAAGTGATCGGCGACCTGCGTCGAGGCCCGGCCGCCGACCTCCTTACGGGCGACGACTTCCAAGCCGGCGAAGCGGGCTCCCTGAGCCTGCACGGTCGCTCGGGGATCGCGACGATGTCGCATACCGGCTTGGCGGGCCGGTTCGCCCTGGCGTTGCGATTGCGCGACGAGCACACCGGGCAGTCGCGACTCCGCGTGACCGCCAGTGGCCGGCCTGCCGCTGCCTGGACACTCTCGGCCGATGACCACCGAACGTACTGGGCCGTGACCGCCCCGATCGCGCTTGAACCCGGCGCGCCGGTCCGCGTTGAGGCCGAAGCCGACGGCGACGAGACAGTCACGATCGACGAAGCGGCCGTGATTCCGGCCAGACTGCTGCCGGAGCCACTCGCCCCGGTATCGCCGCCGGCCGCTGGGGGCGACGGGGCGAGAACGGTCCGCTTCCCGATCACCATTCGCGAGTTGGCCGGCGTGGCGAGGCGGGCCGAAGTGGCCGCGCAGGGGCTGCCGTTTCCCGCCAAGTGCTTGCCACAAACGGACGCGATCCGGGTGCTTGCGCCAGACGGCAAGCCGGTGCCGGTGCAAACCCGGCAGATCGCCGCCTGGCCTGACAAGACGGCCAAGATGGTGCTGGTGGCCTTCCCGGCTGATGTTGCCGCCGGCGGCGTCGCCACCTACACGGTTGAGGCGGGCCAACACGTCGCGCCGAACCCGCCCGCCGGCGGACTCGCGCTCCGCAAGGAAGCTGGCCGGCTGGTGATCGACACCGGAATCGTCACCGTCGCCGTCAGCAGCACCCACGGTCGCATTCTCGATGAGGTGCGACGCGGCGACACAGTACTCAAACCCGCGGGCGAAGTGTGGGATCTGGCCTTGGAGGATGCCGAGGGCCGGGTGGTCCGCACTCGCGACGCCGCCGTGACCGAAACCGAGATCGTCGAGGCTGGCCCGCTGCGAGCGTTAGTGGTCCGCAAGGGCGCCTTCAGCGATTCGGCCGGCACGCTGGTCGACTTCCGCTTGCAGCTTGAAGCGACTGCCGGCTCGGACGCTCTGCGAGTTCATGCCTGGATCGTCAACCGCGAAGAACAGCCCGAGGTCTATTTGAGGCGGTGGTCCATGTGCCTTGAGCGGGCAGGGACGAAGGGCAAGGTGTGGTTAGGTACTGAGGAAACGCGGGCGACCGATCCCGGCGCCGTGCTCTACCAGCACAGCCACGACACCCTCACTTGGACGGGCGCCGATGGCCGGCGCTCACGGCAGAAAGGGCAGTCGCCCGGTTATGTGCGCGTCGGCGGCCTGGCCGTGGGCACGCGCTGGTTCTGGCAACGGTTCCCTCAGGCGATTCGATTCGAGAAGGAGAACGTTCGATTCGACTTCATCCCCGCGGCGTTCGATGAGGGTGACCTGCCAACCCGCTGGCGCGACCGAATGTTGGAAGTCACCGACCGCTACACGGTCGGCGGCGTCGGCTACCCCCAGTCTCCCGGCAAGATGGGGTTCTTCCGCCTGGCCCAGGGCGAGGCGCTCGGTCAGGAGATCCTCTTTGTGTTGGACGGCAAGGAGGTTGCCGAGGAAAACGCCCACCCGATGGCCCCCCTGGTTCAGCCGCTTCGTGCCGTGCCGAACCCGGAGTACACCGCCGGCACCGGCGCCTTCGGCGAGTTCCACCCCGTCGACGCGCTACGCTACGCTCGCTACGAGCAGAGCACGGAGCAAACCTACCAGAACATCCTGGCCCAGCGCGAGACTCGCCGGGAGTACGGCTTCGAAAACTTCGGCGACAGCACGTTTGAATGGGGATATGGCCCGTCCTACACCTACTGGAGCAACAGCGAGTACGACCACCACCACGGCTACGCGCTGGAGTATCTCCGCAGCGGCGATCCGAAGTGGTGGGGCCTCTGTGAACAAACTGCTCGCCACTACCGCGACGTGGTCGTTGTTCACCACGCCCCTCCCGAAAGCGGTCTAAGAGGTGGCCCCCGTCACCATAATGCCACCTCGCAATGGATGCCCTCGCACGAGGAGCAATACTGGATTGCCGACCATACCATGGCCGGCGCCAGTGCCGGCCACAGTTGGGCGGAGGGGATGATCGACTACTGGTTTCTTACCGGCGACCCCTGGGCAAAGGAAGTCGTCTACGGTCTGGCCGACTGGTACAGCGAAATCGCCGAGCGCAACCGCTTCGGAGCGGGCGGCCAGGAACGAGGGCCGGGGTGGACGCTGATCGCCATATCGGCACTCTCCAATGCCACCGGCGGCGAGCGAATTCGCAATGCCGGCCGGATCGTTTCCGACTGGATCCTCCAATGGCAGGATCCGATCCGCGGCGTCGTTTCCGTTCCCATTTCCGAGCAGCCGAGTTACGAGGGCGGTTCGACGTTCATGCATGGCATCGTCGCACGCGGCCTGGGCCGCTGGTACGACACAACAGGCGACCCCCGGGTAAAGGAGTCGCTCTTGGGGGTTGCCGAGTGGATTACCACGGAGCCGATGGGCGATCCCGGGGTATTTTGGTACAAACAAAGCCCGCAAAACAGCAATCGCTACAGCGCCACGGACCAATGCATGAGTGCGCTGAGCTACGCCTACCGAGAGAGCGGCGACCGCTGGTATGCCGAGACGGCCCAAGCCCTCCTGGCCCGCACCGGCGCGAACCGCCGCTCGATGAGCTGGTATCCTCAGTCGCTGGCGCACCTGGCTCCTCAGCCGGTGGATGAGAAATAACGAGAAAAGCCCCCGAAGCATAGCCTCGGGGGCTTTTCGTGAATGAATTCCGGCAGCACCTACTCTCGCACTTTTGGTACTACCATCGGCCCTAGAAGCTTAACGGCCGTGTTCGGTATGGGAACGGGTGTGACCTTCCAGGTATAGCCGCCGGAAAAGAGCGAACGAGCCGTGAGGGGCTCGTCCGCTCGTTTTGGTGTGGGATGAGTGGCTCCGGCGTATTCAGCCAGGAGCGTTGGATACATGTGGCCAAGCATTCGCCCGTTAGTACCGGTTAGCTGAACACGTTACCGTGCTTACACATCCGGCCTATCGACCTGGTAGTCTTCCAGGGGGCTTTCGACCTTTCGGTCTTACGAAACCTCATCTTGGAGAAGGCTTCACGCTTATATGCTTTCAGCGTTTATCCTTTCCGTACATAGCTATCCAGCCGTGCCGCTAGCGCGACAACTGGCACACCAGAGGTACGTCCTTCTAAATCCTCTCGTACTAAAGAAGAACCTCCGCAAGTTTCGTGCGCCCACAG
>JAAYEH010000690.1 GCA_012728855.1 Rhodopirellula sp.
GGGGGGGGGGGGGGGGGGGGGGGGGGGGGGGATGTGGGTGATGTCACGCGGATCCTCGAGCAGATCGAAGGCGGCGATCCGTCGGCCGCCGCGGATCTTTTGCCATTGGTCTACGAAGAGCTTCGGCGGCTGGCGGCGTTTCGGCTGTCGAGGGAGAAGCCGGGACAGACCTTGCAGGCGACCGAGCTTGTCCACGAAGCCTACGTCCGGCTGGTCGATACCGAGGGTTCCCAGCACTGGAACAGCCGCGGTCACTTCTTTGCCGCCGCCGCCGAGGCCATGCGAAGGATTCTCGTCGATCGGGCGCGGCGGCGGCGGCGGTGCAAACATGGAGGAGACCGGCGGCGGATCGATCTCGACGAAACTTGCCTCGTTGAATCGACCGGCCATGAGGATCTGTTGGCGCTCGACGAGGCGCTCACGAAATTCGCCGAGGAGGATCCCGGCAAGGCGGAACTGGTAAAGCTTCGCTACTTCGTCGGCTTCACGATCGACGAGGCGGCCGATCTGTTGGGAGTCTCTCGCGCAACCGCGAAGCGGCATTGGACTTACGCGCGGGCTTGGCTGTATGCGGAAATCAGGGGCTGCGGAGGGGGTGGCTGAACCTGGATTCCCGGCGAACGACCCGTGAGCCTTTTCGACGCCGGAAAACGCACTGTTACTCGGGACCGAATGTTTGATGAGCCACTTGTTAAGGAGCGCTGCCATGCTCAAAGACATCCCGAGCGTCGAAACGATCTTCGCCGGAGCCCTGGAAATCAAATTGGGCGACCAGCGCAGGGCCTACCTCGCGGAAGCATGCGGCGAGGATGCGGATCTGCGGAAGCGGGTGGAAAAGCTGCTGGAAGCGGATGCGAAAGCCGGCAGTTTTCTGGCATCGCCCGTCGCGGCGGCCGAGCTGACCCTTGCCGCACCGGTTTTGACGGAAGGGCCGGGCATGGTGATCGGGCGGTATAAACTGCTTGAGCAACTTGGCGAAGGGGGGTTCGGCATCGTTTTCATGGCCGAGCAGGAAGAGCCGGTGCGGAGGAAGGTGGCGTTGAAGATCATCAAGCCTGGCATGGACACCAAGGAGGTGATCGCCCGCTTCGAGGCGGAAGAGCAGGCGCTGGCCCTGATGGACCATCCCAACATCGCCCGCGTGTTCGACGCCGGCACGACCGATTCCGGGCGGCCCTATTTCGTGATGGAGCTTGTCCGCGGAAAGCCGATCACCGACTACTGCGATCAGTGCGACCTTTCGCCGCAAGAGCGCCTGGAGCTGTTCGTATCAGTCTGCCAGGCAGTGCAGCATGCTCACCAGAAGGGGATCATCCACCGCGACATCAAGCCGAGCAACGTCCTGGTAACACTCCACGACGGTGAGCCGGTCGTCAAGGTAATCGATTTTGGGGTGGCCAAGGCGATCAACCAGCGGCTCACCGAGAAAACGCTGTTCACCCGTTTCGCGCAGATGGTCGGCACACCGCTGTACATGAGCCCGGAACAGGCCGAGATGAGCGGTCTGGACGTCGATACGCGGACCGACATCTACTCGCTGGGCGTGCTGCTTTATGAACTGCTCACCGGAACGACACCGTTCGACAAGCGGCGTCTGCTGGCAGCGGGCTACGACGAAATCCGCCGCATCATTCGGGAGGAGGAGCCCGTCAAGCCAAGCACGAAGATCAGCACGCTCGGCGACGGCGACGCAACCGCGACGTCCCATCGTAAGATCGACCGCAAACGCATGTCGGCTCTGCTGCGGGGCGATCTCGACTGGATCGTGATGAAGGCCCTGGAAAAGGACCGCAGGCGGCGGTACGAGACCGCCAAGGATTTCGCCGCGGACGTCGTACGGTACTTGAACCACAAACCGGTCGAGGCCTCGCCGCCGTCGATGGCTTACCGCGTGCGGAAGTTCGTGCGCCGCAACAGAACGGGAGTGGGTGTGGGGATTGCGGCGGCACTCGTCTTCATATTGCTCGGCGGCGCTGGCTGGTATGCAACGGTACAACGTCTCGGCAAAGACCTGTCTGATCAGAAAGCTGCTGCGGCAGCGTTGACAGTTGAGGTGACTGGTTTGAAAGCTGAAAAGGCGGAAGCCGAAGCGAAAAGACTGAAACGGCAGAGAGACGAGGCGGAAAAACGCCAGAAGGCACTGGAAAGGCGCGCGGTTGCCTTGCCGGACCTTGAGCAATTGAAGAACGAGCAACGCTGGGCTGAAGCGTTCAAGATTGCGGAGGGACTTCGGCAGGAGTTTCCTACGGACAGAGAGGTGCTTCAGCTCTGGCACGAGGTGTCAAGTACCTGGACAGCGGTCACGGAGCCCCCAGGAGCAACCCTGTCTTGCAGACCATATGGAACTCGAAATGACTGGACGCGGTTAGGCACCTCACCGTTGGACGAGGTTGCGGTCCCGAGAGGTTTCTATCACTGGAAGATTGAGAAAGACGGATTCCATCATGTCGAAGGATGCTCCGGCGACCAGGATGTCAAACTGCAGACCACATTGGAACCTACGACCTCACTCACGGGTCGAATGGTCCATGTCACCGTGTCCTTGACGGATCGTGAAGCCGACTTCTATATCGATCGCTATGAGACGACCAACCGTCAATTCAAACGGTTTGTCGATGCCGGCGGCTATGCCAAAAAAGACTATTGGAAGGAGCCGTTCTTGGACGACGGGAAACCGCTCTCTTGGGAGGCGGCGATCTCGCGATTCGTGGATTCGACCGGCAAACCCGGCCCAAGTACGTGGAAGGACGGCACTTATCCAGCCGCAGAAGACGACTACCCCGTGCGCGGCGTCAGTTGGTACGAGGCAGCGGCATACGCAGAGTTTCTGGGGCTTTCTCTGCCTACGATGCACGACTGGCAACTTGCCAGTGGCGCAAGGTACAGCGCCAGGGTCACGGTCGAGAGCAACTGCGAGAACGATCATGTGGCGAAGGTCGGCGCCTATCAAGGTGTCGGTCCCTTTGGCACGTACGACATGGCCGGCAACGTCAAGGAGTGGTGCTGGAACAAGGGCGTGGGCGGACAACGCTATATTCTTGGCGGGGCATGGTACGAACCGGAGTACATGTTCACATGCCGCGACGTGCGGCCTCCGATGGATCGTTCGGACTCCAATGGATTTCGCTGCCTTCGGTACGTAAGGCAACCCACCGAACAACTACTGGCCGATGTTCTTGCCACTTACCGGGACTACATGCGAGAGAAGCCCGTGTCGGACACGGAGTTCGCCTCCATCAAGAGCCGATACGCTTACGACGCGGCTCCCCTCAATGCTGCGGTAACGCAGTCGAATCCGTACGAGCAGTATCGACACGAGGTCGTGGAATTCGACGCAGCCTACGTGCCGGAGCGTGTCACCGCCCAT
This sequence comes from Rhodopirellula sp., assembly GCA_012728855.1. Taxonomy (GTDB): domain Bacteria; phylum Planctomycetota; class Planctomycetia; order Pirellulales; family Thermoguttaceae; genus JABWBD01. The sequence continues at coordinate 3,368 of JAAYEH010000690.1, forward strand.
TTGTTCCTTCCGGGCAAGTTGCCTCCCCCTTACCAGACGGTGGTGTATTTTCCGACGGGGGACGCTCAAGACAAACCGGTGTTTCCAGAAAAGCCCGTGGAGCAGTTTGGATTGATTGCCGCAATCGTCAACAGCGGCCGTGCTTTCCTTTGGCCGGTTTACTGGGGCACTTATGAACGAGGCGGGGGAACCAGGCCGAAGGGCAAGGAAGGTTATATCAATCAACACATCCGGCAAATCCAGGATTTGCGCAGGTCGATGGATTACCTCGCAGAACGTCCGGACATCGACCTCGGAAAGACCGCTTACCTGGGACGTAGTTGGGGTAGCTTAATGGGGCCGGCGTGTCTCGCCTTGGAAGATCGAATCCACGCCGCCGTATTGCTGAACGGCGGGTTGCCTACCCACGCCCTTTACTCTCGGGAAACGGATCCGTTCACATTCGCTTCACGCGTTGTACTGCCGACTCGTATGATAAACGGGAAAGGCGACAACTTGTTCCCCTTCGATACGTCTCAACTCCCTTTGCTGAATAGCCTTGGCACCACCGAAGCTCATAAGGACCATCGCGTTGTGGAAGGACAAGGCGGGTACGGACATGGCGGTGTGCCGACCGAAGTCTTGGCACGCGAGACGATCGATTGGCTTGACCGTTACTTCGGCGCCGCCGACTCGGAAGCGATCGCAGCCGACGATCCGAAGAAACAACTGCAGTTCCAAATGGCGCAAGCCGAACGTTATGTCAGCACTAAGCGCTATGGCGAGGCGGAAAAGATCTGTCGGAGCATCTTGGAGACGCAAGGTGCGGACGCAGATCTGAACCAGCCGGACTTCCTAAAGCTCGCGTTTCAGCTCGCGGCAGCCGTGGCAGGCCAACAGCGGCCGGAAGATGCGGCAAAGCTCTACCAGGACACGCTTGAACGCCAACGACGTCTGCTCGGTGCCGAGCACGAAGATACACGAGCGACGGCGAAGTCTTACTCCAATTGGCTGGTGCGGGATGCCTGGGATATCGTTCTCTCTGCGGCCAGATCCCCAAAGGACTATGAGCGTGCAGAGAGCTTTGGCCGTCGGGCTGCCGAAATTGACCCAACGCTCGGAGCATGGGTTCCCGTGGCGTACGCCCAGTATCGCCAAGGAAACGCGCAAGGGAGTCTGGAATCGCTTCGAAAATCGCTTGCGAACGGTGAGTCGGGCATCGTCCAGTGGTTCCTTTTTGCCCTAGTACATCATCGCGCCGGCGATGCGGAAACCGCAAGAGACTGGTTTTACGCGGCGTCCGAATGGGTTGAGAAGACCCGAAGCACAGGGCCAATCGTTGCCGCTATCCGCAGCCAAGCAGCTTATCTGCTGGAGTTGCCCAGCGAGTGGCCGCAGCAGCAGTGGCACCATAGCGAGGCTGTTGAACTCTACTCGCGCCTCATCGTCCAGTACCCCGAAGCTGGGAGGTTGCACCACTGCCGTGGGTCCCATTTTGGCAGGGCGAGGGAATGGCAGAAGGCAGGCAGCGATTATGCCAAGGCGGCCGAACTCTCGCCAACAAATGCGCAGCATTCGGAAGCGCACGCGGCTGCCTGCCTTGCGCTGGGTGACACCGCAGCCTACGATGCGGTATGCTGCGATGCCTTCGTGCGATTCCAGGGCAGCGAAGTGCTCAATTTCCGAACGACCTGGGTTCTCATGGGGTCGCTCGGACAATCCCTGCCCATTGACCCTGCCGAGTTGAAGCGAACGGCTGAAGCAGTACTCGCACACCCCGCTGCCCCCAAGCAGCAGCGGCCTTACTACACGTTGGCTCATGGCATGGCTTTGTACCGCGCCGACTCCTGGGAACAGGCATTGGAGACGCTGCCTACGTCCGACTTCCTCAATCCAAAGGACGAAATCCTGGCGATCCTTTTCCGAGCCATGGCCCATGCGAAGCTCGGCGATTCCTACACATCGCGCAAGCTATTGGACAAAGGTCGCGAGGAAATCCAAACACAGGTCGCGCCGCTGGACGGCCCCGAACTTCCCTACCAGGATCGCCCTGTGGTCTGGTGCATGGTGCAGACGGCCCTGCGGGAGGCCGAAGCCTTGATTGAAGGCGGCGCAAGTGCCGCCGTGAAGACCGCCAGCGCTGCTGCGGTTCCGTAGAGACTCTCAACAACACGATCCCCCGATACGAACCGGAGAAGATATGGCGCCACGCTGCGGAGAGAGAAGTGCAATGCGTGACCGTAGATCAACAACCCGTATTTCCAACAGGAGGCAAATCATGATTCGGACGGCAGCGTTCTTGACCAGCGTTGTGTTTCTCGCGTTCTCCACGGCCGCGCGCGGAGATGACACCAAGTCAACCGCCTACGAGCACCTCATGCCGCTGGAGTGGCAAATTGGCGACTGGGTCGCCGAATACCATGCCCCCTTTGATACCGGTCCCATCAAGAAGGGAGACACGGTCAGAACCCAATTCTCTTTTCGCTGGTCGCCCGACCGCGCGTCGATGGTGAACAACTCCGTCGCAGAGATCGGCGGGAAAAAGGTTGCCAGGGCCCTGGAGGTTATTTCCTGGGACTACGAAAAGTCGAAAATCAGTCATTCCTATTTCGGCACCTGGGGCACTGGCCAAGGCGTCTGGACGACGGCGGGGGACCGTGCCGAACTCGAGTGGACCATCCAGGGACGATACGGCACGTTCAAGGGAACATCTTATGTGGCGAAGGGTGACGATTCGTGGCAGTGGCAGATACGCAAGCAAACCCACAACGGCGAGGAACTGCCCGACACGCCTCTGGCCACTTTCCACCGCACGATGGGCGCACCGGCCGGCGACCTCTGGCAGGCATGCCGCGACGCGTTCGTGGGGAGCTGGCTCGGCTCGGGGACGCTTGCTCACGACAGCGCCGACGGCGCGATTGCCAAGGGCGACAAGTTCGAGTACTGCCTCACCTGGACGCCGGACCTGAACGGCATGGCTCTGGTCGGCGACGGGGACTTTCAAGTCCTCAACAAAGACTACCGCGAACAAGTCAAGCTCCTGCTCGGTTGGGATCCCTATGCCCGCTGCGTTCGACTGCACGGTTACTGGACGAGTGGTCTTCTTGAAGAGATTCAGATCTCCCGCCAGGAAGGGAAAGATCTTCTCGGCACCTATGCCGGCAAGTTCGTCGGCATTCCCGCAGACCGCGAGGCCATTCGCTATCATTTCACTGGTCCGGACTCCTGTGTGATCAAGATCCTCGACGGGCCCCGCAAGGGAGAAAACCTCGCGACCTGGAAACGACAGTCGCCGGCCGACCAGGCAACCGCCGCCGACTACATCGAGTACCACAAGCCACTCCTCGGGGCGTGGAAAGCGATTGCCGAAGAAGACGGCAAGACGTGCGCGGGCACGATCAACTGGCAGCTCGGCGCGGGCGACAAATGCGTCGTGGTGGACGTGAAACTCGAAGGCCGACCGGCTTTGCAGGCCGTGATGGGATACAACCCCGTAAACGGGAAGTGGGACCAAATGGTCTTCGACGCCGACGGAATGCTGCAGTTGGCCGGTCTGGAAATGGCCGACATGAAGAAGGGCAAAGGGCTGAGCGAAGGCTTCATCGGCAACTGGGAAGAGGAACGGTTTCGCCCGGACGGCACGACCATCACCGGCTCGTCCGCCTTTTCTTGCACCGAAATGAGCAAGGACCGCATCACTTTCGTCTGGTCCAACCGCAAGGAAGGCGGCAAATCGCTGCCCGACTTCAGGCTGACGTACCAGAGGCCGTGATTTGTATTCCTGTATGAACAGGAGGAAACAGAGGCAGCGGAGGAGAGCCTTTCTATTCTGTAAGCCGCTGCTTGCTGGAACCTTCGCGTGGCGTGTGTGCATTTGATTCCAACGAAGTCAAGTTGTGTGGAATACCGCACCGTTCGGTGGTTTCGTCGCGCGCTCGCGTGCGACCGAGCGGGCGGCAGGACATTGCGTGAAAGGGGGTATGCCATGTTGAGTGTCGTTGGTGTTGTCCTTGTAGTCTCGGCGACTTTGTGCCAGGCAGAAACGGCAGCGAATCCGCTAAAGTAGGCGGCGACCGGGAGAACATTCACGGCAGGCAGCGAGGCCGCAGTACTTGCCGCCCGCCTTGGCCAGATGAAGCTGAAGCAGGCGGAAAGAGGCGTGACGACTCCAAGTAAAAGTAAGTTTTCACTCTTGAAACGAGGAACATCTCATGACTCCTTTGGGCACAATTGCATTGATCGCCGCGCTTGCTGCCGGCCAGATCGAGACTCCTTCGGAACACCTCAAAGTGCTCCAACCGCTGATCGGACAATGGGTCTACATGGGCCCCGTGCAGAGCGACTCACAGGGCATCGGCCCGAAGGGCACAGAGATCATCGCCGTGATGACCTACACGTGGGCGATCAACAAGAACGCCCTCCAAATCCACTGGGCGGGCAAGTCTGTCGACAAGAAGCCGGTCCAGTTCGTGGAACTGATCGGATGGGACGGCAAACAGAAGAAACTGGCGAGCCAGGGCTTTGGATCCGCGGGGGGCGTGGAACACAATGTATGGACCTGTGAGGACGGCGTCGTGGTCTGCGACACCAAAGGCCTAAATAGCCTTGCATGATTCTGGGAGCTAATGCCCGCCCTTTTGGGCGTA
>JAAYEH010000691.1 GCA_012728855.1 Rhodopirellula sp.
CAGCGCGGCCTCGCTTCGCTCGGCCGCAACCAAATTGATTGAAAAGATCCTTCCGCAGAATCTGTGGGTGAGTTCAAGCCGTTGACACTCGGGAACACCTAATCTCCCGTGAATCAGACAGACGCGGTACGTCGTTCTCCTGTATCGGAAAGACGGCAACAGAGAAGAGGAACCCGTACTCCGCGTTCCAGTACGGGTTCCTCTTCTCTGCTGCCGCTATCACAGGACCACCAAAGGTCCGCAAATCGTAACTGCCCTTTTCCAAGCACAACATGCAACGCTCCAACAACTTAACGCCACCGCCGCGTAATAACTTTGTCAAAAACTTCACAAGGTTGAAGGTTAGTAGTACAGAGATAGGAGTTGGCAAAAAAATCAGTCGGGCTGTGGCAGAACGCCCGTCTCCACGGCTTGGCGCAGTTCCCACGGAACAGCGGCCCACGTCGCCTGGTAGGTCGACTCCAGCGGGACGGGAACATGAAGCGAGCCGGTTAGGAACAACGGCATGTCGGGCAATACGTCGCCGATGGCGACCGGTTCGATGTAGGCGGTCCGCGCGTCGCTCGACTCGTAGGAAACCAAAATGCGGTCCTTTCCGAGCGGAAACTCGAACGGTTCGTTCTCGATCTCATCCCAAATCAGCTTGTGGATGCCCAGCGGGTCGCGCGGCGTGGGCGGGAAGAGATCAAGCAGGAGCACATGGATCCCCTCGCGGAAGAACTGGACAGTCTTGTCCACGAAGTCGCGGATTGCGGCACGACTGTCTTTGTTGCCGGGCGAGAGGATCTCAATCACTGCCAGGATTCGGCCCAAGTGATGACGGATGACGATGCGGTTGGCCCTGCCGGCATAGATTTCTTTGTCGCTCCGGCGGGTCATACGTGTGACCGGTGGTTGGCGGGTCGCCACGCCGCCGACATCCGGATCCAAGCGGTCTTGCCGCGCTCGGCTTTCGATCGCCAATACGTCCGGCTCGCGTGGGCCGGAACGCTGCTCAACCAGGGCGGCGATTCCGCTGGGCAGTATCCCCGCGTTCAATGCGTCTGCAACCCGAATCGACCAACTCTGATGAAAATGATGAAACAACCCCGAGGGTACGCGGGTCCAGTCGTGCAATGGCATGGGACACGTTCTCTCTTGAGGAAAAACCTCTCGCCGGCGGTGATGCTGCGCCGCCCGCCGCCTCTGCGAATTATACCCGCTACCCACCGATCCCTGCAAAGCTAAGCAACCGGGCTGCTGCGGTTTCTGCCATTAGGGCGATTCGTCGCGGACACTGAACTCCAGTTTCCATTTGCCGTCGCTCTTCGCGCTGTGGCACCACAACTCCATCACACCCAGTTCGGTCAGCTTGGAATGAAAGCGAACCGGAACATAGTCCTCCTCGACGGCTTCGTCGGTCGCCAGTTCCGTTTCCATCGAGTCGGTCTCGGCCAGTTCGCCTTCAGTCCAAGAGTTGAGTACATCGCCCGGCTTGTCCTCTTTCCGGACCGGAGAACTGAAGAAGCGAAATTGGGCCGGCTCCCCGACGACCAGTCCGATCTCCTCGGAGGGAACATCGGTCTCGGTTCCCTCCTCCATGCCGAACGGCACCACGCACAGCGCGCGGAGCGGACGCGGCGCCCCGGGCACGGCCAGGCCAGCGGTCTCAATGCCCACGTAGTAGGCGCGGGCCGTGCCGCCGCGGATTCGCACGCCGCCGCGATGTTTCGTCCAGCCATAGTAGGCCGCCCCGCGAGCCACGGCATGGTCCAGATCATGCACGCCCGGCAACAGTCGCGGGGCCTCGTCCCCGGGAAACCAACTTCCCAGCACGTCGAACAGCCGGGTTTGCAGAGCGGTCGCCTTGAAAACGCCGCCGTTGAAGAGGACATGGGTCGGCCGTACCGGATTGCCTTCGCCTTGGCCGTGGGCCCGCAGAAAGGCCGCCAGGTGGCGGGTGATCGCCGTGTCGGACTCGAACGGCAGGCCGATCTCACGGAAGCCGGAGGCCCGCCGCTTCGCCGCCCGATCGGCGATCGCCGAACGAGGAAGAAATCCGTCTACGAGGAGTTCGGCTACCTGCTCGCGATCGACTTCCACGGAAACCGTGCCGCCAATCAAGCGACTGCCGCGGCCCAGCACGGAGATGGAGTGTTTTTCGGGGCCTTCCGGCGCCAGCAGCGTTTCTTTCGCCGCGCGGCATGAGTGCCAGAGCGCCACCGATTGCCACGGATCGAGTTGGACCCCTTGCTCGGCAAACTTCGCCGCCACATGGTGGGCCAGCGCCAAGTCCATGTTGTCGCCGCCGACCAAGAGGTGGTTGCCCACGGCGAGCCGTTCGAGAATTAGTTCTCCCTGGTCTTCCGTCACGCCGACGAGCGTCAGATCCGTGGTTCCACCGCCCACGTCGCAAACCAGCAGCCGATCGTGGACGTCGAGCATTCGCCGCCAGCGATCGCCGTAAGCGCCCAACCAGGCATAGACGGCCGACTGCGGCTCTTCCAAGAGGATCAGGCTCTCCGGTAGTCCGGCGGCCAGAGCCGCCTCGCGTGTCAGTTCTCTGGCCGAGGCGTCGAACGATGCCGGCACCGTCAGCACCACCCGCTGCTCGGCTGCCGGTGCATCGGGAAAAGCGGCTTCCCATGCTCCGATCAAGTGTTCCAGCAACAGCCGCGATGCCGTCACCGGCGAGATCTTCCGGACATCGTCCGGGGCGTTCCAGGGCAGGATCGGTTGATGGCGATCGACGCGGCTGTGCGCCAGCCAGGACTTGGCCGCGCTGACGGTTCGATCGGGAACATCCGCCGATTGCCGGCGGGCCAATTCGCCGACGACGAACTCACGTCCGGTCGCCCACGGCAGGTCAAAAGCCCCGTCGCCGGCTTCGTGGACACTTGCCAGATAGATAAACGAAGGCAAGGCGAACTGCGACTCGATCGTGCCCGCGGCGACCAACTGGGGAATCGCCAAGCGATGGACCTGCGGCTCGTCTTCTTCGAGCGACGCGTAGGCCAACACGCTGTTGGTGGTTCCCAGGTCGATGCCCAGGACGTACTTGGCTGCCATCATTGGAATCCTTCCTGCCTCGCCGCGGTTCTACTTCAATTCGACTTCGCAGGGCGCCACCACGCGCGCGGCGTCGGCACTGCCGGCCCAGGCCGGCGTTTCGCAACGCGCGGCTTCCCAGCCGTGGTGAACCACTCGCCCCCGAAACGGCGGCTCTCCGGCGACGTTGCCGGTCAGCCGATATCGTCCCGAGTCGAATCCGGCGGGCAGTTCGAGCGGGGAACCTTCCTCCTCGGGAACCACCGGTTTCAATGCGAACAGTCGTTCGACGACCGCCGCACAGTCGCGATGCACATCGCGTGCCGCCGCTCCCACCTGGGCATCGCTGTAGCCGGCCAGGGGCTCCTGCAGAAAATCGACGAAACGGGCTTCTCTTTGAAGCGCAGCCAGTAGTGAGATTGCTTCACTGCGCGTGGGCGCGGCCGGCTTGACCGGCGGCGCCTTGGCGGCGGTTTTCTCTTTGGCCGGCGGCTCGGTCGGGGACGGCAGCGTCGGCCGCCGCAGGGCCTCATCGACCTGTGCCGCGACATCGCCATGAAAAAGTGTTAGAAAGAAAGCCCGAAACGCGATGACAATTCGTCGCATGACACTGCCTCTTGGCGCCCCCCCCTGATTGCCGGTTGCTCGCTCGATGCAAACACGTAAGTACAAGGCTTGACCAGCGGGATGTCAACCCCTGGGGGAATTATACTGGGGGGAAGGAAATCTCCCTGTTCAAAACGGTGCCCGGCACGATGACCTTCGCTCCTGAACTGCTTCGGACTGCCGCCGCACTGCTCGGGCGCATGGTGATGCTCGCGGCGGTGGCTGCCAGCCCCTGGTGGTTCGGCGGCGTGCAGCCATCGTTCCAGGTGTGGCTCTTTGCGGCTGTGGGGGTCGCACTGCTCTGCGTTATTGTGGAAAAGATCGGCACCGCCGGGGCATTTCGGGTGCCGTCGGCCGCAACCCCCCTGATTGGGGCTCTGGTCTTGGGCGGAGTGCAATTGTTGCCCATGCCTGCAGCGACGTTGCGAATCGTTGCACCCCACACCGCCGCACTTCGCAACGATCTGACGAGTCAGTCCATGCCAGAAGGGGACGGTCAACTTCGGACGATCAGCCTTTGTCCAGCGGCGACACGGCAGGACTTGGCGCTGCTGACGCTGGCCACTGGCGCGTTTCTAGCCGGTCTGTATCTTTTTCAAACGTCGGCCGCGCGGATGTGGCTCTGCGGAGTGTTGGCCGTCAATGGAGCGGCGTTGGCCGTCTTCGCGATTGTCCAGATGCGACATTGGAACGGGATGCTCTATTGGCATATCCCATTGCGCTACGGCGGGGCGCCCTTCGGTCCCTACGTCTGTCGCAACAACGCCGCGGGGTATCTCTGTTTGTGCCTGGCCGGCGCGGTGGGGCTGGTGGTCTGGAGATTCTCGAAAGCAGCGGCCCTATCCGGACCGCGGCAGGGGAGGACCGTCGATCGCCTCCTCCAGCGGATTTGGGCCTGGGCGGGCCTGGCAAACATCCTTGCGCTGGCGCTCGCCGGGTGCATTGTCGCGGGAATTGTTTGCTCGTTGTCGCGGGGAGGGTGGCTGGCGATGGCCGGCGGCGCGGCCGGAACGGGGATCGTCCTCTGTGTCGTGCGACGGCAACTCGCCTGGCTCTTGCCTTTTGTCGCTCTTCCCGTCATCGGTTTGGCGCTGGTGCTCTGGATGGGGCTCGACGAGAGAGTCCCGTCGCGGATGTTGACCTTTCTGGATTGGCCAACCCTTTCGCAGAACCGCACCCACCATTGGCGCGAGAGCATTCGCGCCGTGCCCGATTTCTGGTCGGCCGGCAGCGGGCTGGGCACGTACCGCTACGTCTACAAACCCTATGAGACGAAACGTGCCGCCGTGTGGTTCCATCACGCGGAAAATCAATATCTGGAAGCCCTGATCGTGGGTGGAGTGGTCGGTCTCGGCCTGCTGCTGGCGGCAATTGTCATGGTGGCCAACTCGATCCGGCGGCTTCTTCGTGGACAGCAGCCAGCGACGTTCGCCTTCGGGGTAGCCGGCACGTTGGCCCTCGCGACGCAAGTAATCCACGGCGGTTTGGACTTCGGCCTCTACCTTCCGGCCAACATGCTCGCCTTCGCGCTGATCTGCGGCGCACTCTGCAGCGGGCGAATTCAAGAGGGGTCGGGAGTCTTTTTCCGTATCGGCCGCCGACGGCGGCCGATACGGAAAAAGACTCCCGACCCCCTCGTGCGCCGCCTCTCGCCGAAGCTTGTTTCGGCGGCCCTGCTGCTTGGCTTTATGACCGCGTTTGTCTGGGGCGGCGTGCAGACGCAACGATCGGCGGTGCGGGAGGCGGCGTTGGACGCCGTCCCGGAGGACGTTGAACCCGCAAACGCCTCTGCCGCCGAGGCGGAAATACGGCGGGGGCTGGATCGCCTTCAGCGGGCTATTGCGGTCTGCTCGGACGATGTCGACTTGCACTTGGCTGCCGCCAGGCTTTGGACCGCCCGTTATCGGCTGGCATTGCTTGCCACGCTGGATAGCCCTGCATCGCAGGAAGTGAGTCCGCAGTCGCTTTGGGATAGGACTGCGCCGGAGCATCTCCGCGCCGCCGCCCATCGGCTTGCTGCCCGCGGTTTGACGCACGAGCTGGACACGCTCCGCCAGCAGCCGCCGGTTCGGGAGTATCTCACACCGGCTTTTGGCCACTTGCTCGCTGCCCGCGCCGCCTGTCCGCTGTCGGCGAAGGTTCATCTTCGCATTGCCGAGTTGGCTTTCCTGGTCGAAGATCCCCGCTGCGACACGGTTCACATCCGGCGGGCGTGCCGGCTGGCGCCGGCGGAGCCTAATCTCTGGTTGCGGGTCGGCCTGCTCGACCTGCAGGCCGGACGGATCGACGCGGCTTGGTCCCAATGGCGCAAGGGCCTGATGGTGGGCACAGAGCATCTCAAGACCATCCTTGCGCTGGCCGAGTCGCATGCCGGGCCGATGGAAATTGCCGAGCGATTGCTCCCCGACTCGGCGCCGTTGCTGGTTCGAGTTGGCCAAGGCGAATACTCGGGGCTGGTGTATCTGCCGGTCCGCGAGGTGCTGGGGCGACGTATCGAGTCGATTCTGCCTGCTGCCGAGTTGGATGAGGCGGAAAAGCGTTACTACAGCGGAATCGCCCGCGCCTGGCAGCACGACGTCGCCGGCTCGGTCGCGAATTTGAATTACGCCGTTGCGCTTCGGCCCGCCGAGCCGCAATGGCGATACGCATTGGCCGTCCAACTCCGCAAGGCCGGCAATCTCTCGGAGGCCTATTGCGAGGCCCAGGTTGCCGCCCGCCTCGATCCGTCGTCGGGCACCTACCGCCGGTTGCTGGAAGAGATTGAGCGGGCGCTCTCCAGTGGCGTACAACCCCGATAGTCGTGCGCTCTCAGCCGCGTAGCGGCGCAAGTCAATTGCCAGGGGTGTGAACCCCTGGTGAGCGTCGGCTCTTCCACCACAAGACCGCCGCCAGAATCACTACCCAGAGCGAGACGGCGCCGAGCGTGATGTGGTTCACGAAGTCGCTGGTGAACCCCGCGAAGGTGGAGCCCAGGCTGCCAACTCCGAAGCCCAGCGTAAAACTCACCCCGTAGGCCAGGCTCCGCTGCCGGCGGGCAACGTACTTGGCCACCAGGCTGTTGAAAACCGGCTGATGCATGAAGAACAGCGTTGCAAACAAGCAAGCCGACCAGAGCCGTTGCGGCCCGGCGGCCAGGGCCATCCAGAACAGCGCGGCGGCCACGCCGAGGAAGATGAAGGTCAGCAGCCGCTCCAGGGTGTCGTGCCTGGCAATGCGGCCGGCGCCGTATTGGCCCAGGATGCCCAGGGCGAGGACAACGCCCGTGAGATAGTTGTCGTGAGCGACCGATCCGGTTCCTTCCGGATTCAGACCCGCTTCGTGCAGATAGCGGGGCAGGAAATTGAGCACGGCATGATAGACGAAGCCGGCCGACATGGTCAGCACCAGCAGAATCGCGAACGCGCCCCAGCGGGCGGTGTCCTCGTCGCCTGCCGCCAGGCCGTTTTCGAGGCCCGCCGCCGCTTGCTCCTCGTGCGGCAGCCGCCAACCGAGCAGCCCCGCCAGCAACACCCCCGGAACTGCCAACACCAGGTAATACTGCCACCATGTCAAGCCGCTGTCCAAGACGATCGCGGCGATAAACGGCGCGGCGGCGATGCCGGCGGAGCCGAAGATGCCGTGGTAGCCCAAAGCCATGGGCCGGTTTTCCGGAGTGGTGTGATGCGCGATCAGTCCCAGGCCGGCGGGATGGTAGATGCTGGCGAAAGAGCCCATGAGAAACATCGCCGCGAACAGCCCGGCAAGCCCCGGCGCAACCGCCGCCAGGCAGGCCGCCAGGCTGCACCCGAGCAGGTAGACCAGCAACAGCCGTTTGGCCCCGAAATGCCCGGCCAGCCAACCGGCCGCCAGGGCGCCCAGTCCGAAAGGCATCCGCAACGTCGTGCCCAGCGGCCCGGTTACCTGGGTGCCGACGCCATAGTCCGCCGCCACCAATTGCTCCACGCTGGCCAGCGATAACTCGTAAACGTGGACCAAGGCGTGGCAACAGGAAACCAGCAGGACGAGTCGCAGGGTGCGGGAGTTCATCAGGCGTCAGGGGTATCGGTGTGCGTCAGGTTTTCACGGGTGGCGGCGCGGATGCCATCCGCGACTGCTTCACAAATTCGGTCCAGTTCTTCCAGCGAAACCGCCAGCGGCGGCATGATCACCAGCACGTTGCCCAAGGGCCGCAACAGCACCCCCTTCGCCCTGGCATGGTCGCAGACCCGCATCCCCCGCTTCTCTTCCCAGGGATACGGCGTCTTGGCAGCGCGATCCCGAACGAGTTCGACCGCCCCGATCAGGCCACATTGGCGGACATCGCCGACCTGCGGCAGGCTCGCCATACGTTGCAGATGCTCGCCGAGGCGGGCGATCTTCGGCCCCAGATTCGCCAGCGTCGCTTCTTCATCAAACACGTCGAGGGTCGCCAGGGCAGCCGCCGCGGAAAGCGGGTTGCCGCCGTAGGTGTGCCCGTGGAAAAACGTCTTCGACTCCGCATAGCCGCCCAAGAACGCCCGCCAGATCTCGTCGCCGGTCAACGTGGCGGCCATTGGCAGATAGCCGCCGGTCAACCCTTTGGCCAGGCAGAGCAAGTCGGGCGTCACCTCCTCGTGCTCGCAAGCGAACATCCTGCCGGTGCGGCCCATGCCGACGGCTACCTCGTCGGCGATCAACAGTACGTCGTAGCGCCGGGTGAGTTCGCGGATTCCCGCCAGATAGCCGCCCGGATGTACGATCATGCCGGCCGCCGCCTGCACGAGCGGCTCGACAACCATCGCGGCAATGCGGGCGTGGTGCTCGGAGAGGATCTGTTCGACCGCGTTGAGGTAGTAGCCCAGCGCCTCTTCGGGCGTCACATTTGCCGGCAGCCGATAGGTGTCGGGCGAGGGCGCTCGGAGCGTCTCGAACAACAGCGGTTCGAACATGGCGTGGAAACGGGCGACACCGCCAACGCTCACGCTTCCCAGCGTATCGCCGTGGTAGGCGTTGGCCAGCGCCACGTAACAGGTCTTCTCGGGCCGCGGATCGGGCCGCTGCCGCCAGTACTGCAAGGCCATCTTCACGGCGACTTCCACCGCCGTGGCGCCGTCGTCCGAGAAGAAGACATGGTTCAATCCCGGCGGAGTGAGATCCACCAGGCGTTTGGCCAGCTTGATCGTCGTCGGGTTCGAGGCGCCCAGCGCGGTGACATGGGCCACGCGGTCCAACTGATCGCGAATTGCCTGGTCCAGCCGCGGATGACGGTGGCCATGCACGTTGCACCACAGACTGCTGACGCCATCGAGGTACTCGCGGCCGTCGAGGTCGACCACGGTACACCCGTCGGCTCGATCGACGATCAGCGGCTCGTACTCCGCCATTTGCGTGAAGGGATGCCAGACGATGTTGCGATCCCAATCTTCCAGTTGTCGGCGAGTCGGTTCCGTCACGGGGCGGTGAGTCTCCTAACGCGGCCTTCGGCCGCAATCCCAATCGTTTAGCCGCATCGGCCAAACGATTGGAAAAGAGAGTAAGTTTATCTCAATTGCCTGCAGAAATCCACAGTGAGTGGGATAAGCTCCACCCTACGGGCGCACCTTGCACTTCGCGCGGTGACGGACTTTGTGTTATCAAGAGGGGGGTAAGTCTGGGCCGTGGGATTCGGCTCATTGAGAAGATACGCAATGGAGGAGGCCAGGGATGGCAACCATC
>JAAYEH010000692.1 GCA_012728855.1 Rhodopirellula sp.
CGTGGAGTTCGGCACCCGGCTGGAGATCCACATCGACGCGCCCGCCGATCCGGCGACCGCGCCGACCATCAGCGTTACCGCCGACGGCCGGCAGATCGAGTTGCCCACGATGACGCTGGGCGAAGTGAGCTTGCCCCATGTGGCGTAGTCGCAGAGTTACATTTTTTTGAGGAGAGAGTTATGGACGGTTTCACAGACACCCAACTGAAACTTGCCGGTTGGAGTATCGAGCATTTGAGAAACGAGATTGCGGCCGGACGGCTGAAAGCCGTGCAGCAAGGCACCGGCTTTTTTGTCCGGCAAGCATGGCTTGACACCTGGCTAGCGATCTACGACCCGCAGGGCACCAAGGCGCCCGGCAGTCGTGGCGCACGCCAGACGGCGACCGTGGCCGGCGATGCGTGGACCGAATGGTCCGGCCTCGTGGAGCAGTTGGTGAGCAACGGCACGCCCCGCCGCGTTGCCATCGCGGGCGTGGATGGGATGCGACCCGGCTTGCGTCAAGCTGCCATCGCGGCGTTCAACTTGCAGCAGCGGCAGCGCGAGCAGGCCGAGACCGAACGCATCCGCGCGAACCGCGAGCGACTGCGGCACGCACATGCCTAGCGTTTTCTTCCCCGCCCCGCCGCCCGGCGCGTATCCTTCCGCGACCGGGCAGCGGGCGGGTTTTTCCGATCAGCCAATTTCCAAGGAGACAAAAATGCCCAGAGTGAAAACGACCCCCGCCCCCGTGGCGGACCTGCCCTTCCCCGTGGCCGATCCGGTAGTCGAGACGGACGCCGACCGCACCGCAGACGCACCGCAGACGCCGACGGCACCGCTTTCCGATTCCACCGCGGAGCTTGTCGCGACCCGATGGCGACTAGAGCAGGCGGCCGATGAGTTGCTGGCAAAGATGGCGAATGGCGTTGTGCTGTCCGCCGGCGAACGTCAATTGCTCAAGTCGGTTGCCCCGCCGAACGCCACGACGTCGGGCAACGGTTTTCAGAAGTGGCTGTCCGCTGAAGCTTCGCGCATCAAGAGTATCCGCGAGTTGCAGGCCACAAGCGGGACGCGAGCCGAACGTCAGCGGGCCGAAGCGGACCTTGACGCCGCACGCCAGCGGCAGGCGGCAGAGTCGCCAGGCTTGCGTGAGCAGATTGCCCGGTTGCAGGGCGAGCTGTCCGCGCTGGCGCATGCGGTGGACGTAGCCGCACGTGACATCCAGCGGCGCGAGCAGGCGGCAGAGGCACTGCAAGCCCATCGCCTGCTACCGTCCAGAATCCAGGAGCAAATCAAAGTGGTCAAACACCTAAACGAACACGACCGCCAGGCGTTTCTTCACGCGGAGAGCCGAAGCAAGATCATTGCCGGACTGCTGGCGTACGATCCTGCCATCGCGGCCGGACGTGCCGCCATCCTGCAGTACCTGGAAGGGCCGCTTCGCACGCCGGACGGGCGGCGCCTACAAGACGTCGTGGCCCCGTTCCATGAACCCTACAACCGGCATCAAGATAACCCACGCGACATCCAAGCGGGCGAGTGGGCGAAGCATTGCGACGTGCTGCGGGCCGAGCTTGCAGACTGCGCGGCGACCATCCAACGACTTGAGCCAATCAATCATCGCGTGGCCGAAGAGATCAGGCAACTGCGGCAGTACCTAGTGCCGAAGTAGTCTCCTGGGCCGTTCCGTGGCCGCTGGTGGCTGCTGGTTTGCACGGCCACCGGCTGCGATCGGTTTTCGAGCGTGGCGGCCGAGGGCATGGCGGTTGTGACTCATGCCGCCATGCCCGTTTTCCACATCGGCCGGCGCGTTGCCGACCGTGGGGGCGGGCCGGTGAAATCGGCGGCCCGTCCCGTTTTCTCTGCCTGGGAGGGACTGACATGGACAAGCACCGCGAGCAATTCGACCGCATGACCAAGCTGGTCTTCGGACCTTCCGCCCGGCTGGACGGCAGCATCGGCAGCGCTCGAGAGCCCGGTCACATTCGCATCGTGGTTGCCGGCCGGACGCTGGCCAGCGGGCCGGACTTCGCCACCGCGTTGCAGGCCGCGAGCGAGAGGCTTTCCGACAGCGTCTGCGGAGTGGCGTGATTACTCCGACCCGTAGTTGCGAGTTGACACCGGGAGCTGCCATGCGACGACGACGGTTCCGAGAAGTGCTTGCCCTGCCCCGCGACGACCGGGAAGCGGCGATTGCGGATCAGCACATCCGCCAGCAGACCGCCATGATCCGGGCTACCTGGTCCGAACGCGAGCACCGCCGACGGGCCGGACTGCGACCCAAGCCCCCGCCGTGGGAGTTCCCGACGATTGATGCCCGGCTGCTGGGCGAGCAATAGCTTGACCGCCGCCAGCAGGCCCACCGCTCGCACCGATCCGAAGCTGACGGCGGGATGACGGTTGCGACGACGGAGCCGAGCCGACGATGGACACGTTAGGTCACGCCAGCGGCCGGAAGTCGGCACCGCTCGCAAAAGCGGCTGCGGGCCGATGTGGCGACGGGAGTTAGGGCGACGGTGTTGCAGGGGCTGTTGGTCCTCGTGGCCGATGGTTCTCGACTAGAAATTATTTCTAGTGAGCCGTCGCGTTGTTGCAGGGGCTGTTGGTCCTCGTGGCCGATGGTTCGACTTGTCAATTTGACAAGTCGATTCGAGTTCTGCGTTGCAGCGGCTGACGATCGGCGTGGCGGACGGCTCCACGACTATGCAAATTGCAAAGTCACCCGAGCGCCCCCCTCCCCCGCGCGCAC
>JAAYEH010000693.1 GCA_012728855.1 Rhodopirellula sp.
GCCGACCACCTCAGCGACACCCCCACGCTTGCTCGCTTCTGGCGAAATCGCCCGCAGCGTCTCACCGGCTCCCGTTGCTACCAATCCCATGCTGCCTAAAATCGCAGAGTGCATGGTGCGCCCCCACGCGTCGCCAGCTTTGAGGCCCAGACAAGATCACTACCGACCGGAAACCAGCAGCCCGGTTGCTCGGAATCGCGTCCGGCGTGGTTTTGGCATCTGAGCCGATGGTAGCAGCCGGCCTCTCATCGGCGCGCCAAGTCGGTAGGTTGCAAACCTGCCCCACAATTTCTGATAATCTGATGCGTGGCTGAAGAGGCCCGGTGTTGAATCGGCGCCTCACCCACCACAACTGGCTATACAAAACCCAGCCTCAAGTAGCTGTTGACAGGCTTGTGTTTTCAGGATAAAAGGGATATTACTTATCCGTATTAGGATTAAGAACCGATGGCAATGCTCACCAAGACCTCCCTATCGGCGATTCGAGCCCTTACTTTCATCGGCGGCAACGATGCCGGCGAGCCCCTGTCCCCTCGGAACATCGCCGAACAACTCGGTGAATCGCCCACCTATCTGTCGAAGGTTCTGCGGCATTTGGTGAAAAGCGGTATTCTTCGCGCCCATCGCGGGGTGGCGGGCGGTGTCACCCTCAACCGCGCTCCGGCAGACGTTACGCTCTTGGCCATCGTGGAATCGTGTCAGGGGACCATTTTAGGGGACTTCTGCGAGGACGCAGAAGAACTGGAAAAGACCTGCGCGCTTCACCAGGCCGGGGCGGAACTACACCGCGCGATCGTCTCGGTTCTGTCGCGCTGGACCTTAGCCCACCTGCTCGCGAAACCGCGGCCCTCCGAAGAACTCGCCGACAAACACGTCCAGTGCTGGCTGACGCCGAAACTGCGAGGGCCAGGGTAATGATGACCGGCCGGCCGGCGCTGAAGGTCGAGATTCCCAACTCGCGGTATCACCGCGACCTGATCGCCTGCCAGGTCGCCTGCCCGGTTCATACCGACGCCCGCGGCTATGTCCGCGCCATTGCCGAGGGACGTTTCGAGGAAGCCTACTTGATTGCCCGCGGTCCGAACCCCTTGGCTTCGATTTGCGGCCGCGTCTGCGGGGCGCCGTGCGAAGCGGCCTGCCGCCGAGGAAAAGTCCCCCGCGTGGATGCCGACGGGCGGTTCGTCGCCGAGGATCGGCCGATTTCCATACGGGCCTTGAAACGATTTGCCTGCGACCGCGGCGGTCCGGAAGTGCGGCCGACCGACGAAGTGCTCGACGCCTTGCGACGGTATGTGCCGCACGTTTCGGCGGACGCCGAGGAGATGGCCGCGCTGGTCCGCGCCGGCGTCGAGGGGACGTTTCGACCTGCCGAGGGCCAGCCCGTGGCGATCGTCGGCTCGGGACCGGCCGGGTTGGCCGCGGCGCACGACTTGGCGCTGATGGGATTCCGGCCCGTCGTTTTCGAAATGGAGCGCGTGCCGGCCGGCATGCTTTCGCTGGGAGTTCCCGCCTATCGCCTTCCGCGGGATCTGATTGCCAGGGAAGTGGCGGTGATCGAAGCGTTGGGCGTCGAGATTCGCTGCGAGATGGCGGTTGGCAAAGACGTCACGCTGGCCGATCTGCGGCGGGACTACGCGGCGGTGATCCTGGCGGTCGGGGCGAAGGCTTCGCGAGGCTTGGGCTTGCCGGGCGAGCAGGGACCGCGCGTCTATGGCGGCGTCGACCTGCTGCGGGGCGCGGCGCTTGAGTCGCCGCCCGACATCGGGCGCGAGGTCGTCGTGATCGGCGGCGGGAACGTCGCCTTCGACGTCGCGCGCACCGTCGTTCGTCAAATCGCCTACGATGCGGCGCGGACGGCCGCGCGGCTTCCCGGCACCGGCCGAGTCCACCTGACTTCGCTGGAAACGCTGGAAGAGATGCCGGCCGACACGCTGGAAATCGTCGAAGGCGACGAAGAGGGGATCGTGCGTCACAATGGCTGGGGGCCGATCGAGATCCAGCGCGACGAAACGGGCGCCGTCCAAGCGGTGCATTTCCGCAAATGCCTCCGCGTCTACGACGACCAGCGCCGCTTTGCCCCGGTTTTCGACGATCAGTCGCGGCACACGATCCCCTGCGATACCGTGCTGCTCTCGGTCGGCCAGGCGCCCAATCTGCAATTGCTCGACGAGGGAGGCGACGATGTCGAGCAGTTCCGGCCCGGTTGGCCGAAAGTCGATCCGGAGACCCTGGCCACGACGGCCCCGGGCGTGTTCGTTGCGGGCGACCTGGCGCACGGCACCCGGTTGTTGATCGATGCGGTGGCGTCGGGCAAGAAGGCCGCCCGTTCGATCTACGAATACCTTACCGGCCGCAAGATCGCCATCGAGTCCGCCACGGCCCATATTTCGCTGGACCGCTATCGGCGCGAGTTGGGCTATGAAGCGATCCGGCGAGTGCCGGTGCCGGTAATCGCGCCGGAAGAGCGACTCGGCCGGCCGCAGGCGGTGGTGGAGACGGGCTACGACGAAGCGGCGGCGATGCGTGAAGCGTCGCGGTGCCTCGATTGCGGCGTCACGCCGGTTTTCGACGGCGCCCGCTGTGTGCTCTGCGGGGGATGCGCCGACGTCTGCCCGACCCAGTGCCTCAAGCTGGTGTCGCTGGCCGACCTGGAACGGACTGCCGACCTCGATGCGGCGATTCGCGAAGGGGTCGGGAGTCTTTTTCCGTATCGGCCGCCGACCGGGCTGGACTTGCCGAACGGCGGTGAGGCCGATACGGAAAAAGACTCCCGACCCCCTTGGGCAGCCCACTCGGCAATCCTCAAAGACGAAGACCGCTGCATCCGCTGTGCTCTGTGCGCCATGCGCTGCCCGTCCGACGCCATCACCATGGAACGGGTCACCTGCACAACAAGTTGGAGGTCGCTATGAGTAAACCCACCTCGACAACCCGATCGCGGCTCGATCCGGAACCGGTGCCCCGCCGCGACTTCCTGGGGATCGCCTCGCTGGCGGCGGCCGCCTCGGCGATGTTGTTCGGCCTGGTGGGCATGTTGCGGTTGCCGAAGGCCGCCGTGGTTGCCTCGCCGTCGAAGAAGTTCACCGTCGAGCTTCCCGACTCGCTCGCCGGCGGCACGCCCTTCATTCCTCCCGGCAGGTCCGTGGCGCTGTTTCGAGACGAGGAAGGCGTGTATGCCGTTTCCCTGATTTGCACGCACTTGGGATGCATCATCAAGGCCGCGGCGGGCGAGTTCGAGTGCCCCTGTCACGGATCGAAGTTCGCGCTGGACGGCGCCGTCATCAAGGGCCCGGCGCCGTCGGCTTTGCCGTGGTTCGAAGTCGTCCCTCGCGGCGATCAATTCGTGGTCGATGAAGCGACGATCGTCCCCCAAGGCACCAAGGTGACGGCATGAGCGGCAGCACACCGAAATCCGGTTTGGGCGAGTTCGTCGCGAACCTCGCGCACGCGCCCGGCACGATTTACCGATCCGCCTTCCGCACCGGTTCGCCGACGACGGACCGCTCCCGGTCGAATTTCGTCTTCGGCAACGTGTTTCTACACCTGCATCCCGTGCGGACGCACCGCTGGAGCCTCCGCTGGACGACGACGATGGGCTTGGGAATCGCCGCGACCGCCGCATTTCTCATCGCTTTGGTAACCGGCGTGCTGTTGATGTTCTACTACAAACCCTCGCCGGAGGCGGCGTATGAGTCGATCAAAGACATTCATTTCGTCGTGCCCACCGGCCGCTTCATTCGGAATATCCATCGCTGGGCCGCCAATGTGATGGTGGTCGCCGTGCTGCTGCACATGGTCCGCGTGTTCTACACGGCGTCGTACCGGGCGCCGCGGGAGTTCAATTGGCTGATCGGTATGGGCCTGCTGGTCATCACGCTCGGCCTGTCGTTCACCGGCTACCTGCTCCCCTGGGACCAGCTTGCCTACTGGGCGACTACGATCGGGGCGAACATTGCCCAGTCGCCGCGGGAACTGACGGACGCGGTGGGAATCACCGAGAGTTTCGATCCCGGCGGTTTGCAGAAACAGTTGCTCTTGGGATCGGACACCGTAGGGGCCGAATCCCTCATTCGCTTCTACCTGCTGCACGTGATGATCCTGCCGCTGGCGCTGGCAGCCCTGATGGCCGTGCATTTCTGGCGGATCCGCAAGGACGGAGGACTGAACCGCCCCGAAGACGCCGACTCGCGGCTTGGCCCCACGCCGGATGGCACCTACCCTGTGTTCACCGAAGCGCCGAAGAAGACCTACCACCTCGCCGCGATCGTCCGGGGGCAGACGCCGGCGGTGGGCCGCGGTCCGGAGAATACCGTCCCCTCCATGCCGCACCTGTTCTATGCCGAACTGGGCGTGCTGATGGTGACGCTGCTGATCTGCGTGGCGCTGTCGTTGGTGGCCAATGCGCCTCTGAAAGAACTCGCCAACCCCAGCATACCCGAGAATCCGGCCAAAGCGCCGTGGTATTTCTTGGGTCTGCAAGAGTTGGTCGCCTTCTCGGCCTTCGTCGGCGGCATCGGAATTCCGGCGGTCGTGGTGATCGGCCTGGGGCTGATTCCCTTGCTGGATCGCGAGAGCGCCGGCGGCGGCCGATGGTTCGGCGGTCCGGGCGGCGGTTGGCTAGTGGCTCAAGCGGCGATTGTGGGACTGGCGGCGGTGCTGGCCGTGGAGGCATTTGCCATCCGTTTCGGCTGGATTCGCCAGTGGTATCCCGACGCACCGCAACTGTGGATCACGCTCATCAACCCGGGAACGGTTTTGACGGCGATCTACGCCGGCTACTCGATCTGGCTGGTTCAGCGCTACCGTTCCACGCGCGCCGGAGCGCTGGGGCTGTTCACCTGTTTCCTCTGTGGTTTTCTCGTTCTGACGGTGATCGGAACCCACTTCCGCGGGCCGAACTGGGAATTCTACTGGTCGCCCGCCCACTGGCCGAGCCACTGAAACCATGAACAAGAACAAACACCTGCTGCTGTGGTCGAGCCTGGGAGTTCTCGCCCTGTTGGTGACCGCCGCCGTGCAAGAGAACTTCCTGAAGAGCTGGCGGCGGATCCAGGCCTCGGCGGTCGGCGAGCAAGGACCGATCGACGTGCAACTGCGCCAGATCGTCGTGCCGGATCTGAAGACGACCGACCGCTGCGTGTCGTGCCACGTCGGCATGGCGCCGGGCATGGGGGAACTTCGAGGCGATGCGGTTCTTGCGGCCCACAAACCGATGGTGCATGACCCGAACGACTTTGGCTGCACGGCCTGTCACGGCGGCCAGGGGCTCGCCACGGAGAAGGACGACGCCCACGGCGACATCCACTTCTGGCCCCAGCCGCTGATTCCCAAGAAATACGCGACGGCCGGCTGCGGCACGTGCCATAGCCATCTCCGCGTGCCCGACCTGGCGGGGATGCGGGAAGCGGAGGGTTTGCTGGAGCGCTACGATTGCTTGGCCTGCCACCGTATCGACGGGCGCGGCGGAACGCTCCGCCCCGGCGGGGCCGGCGGCATGGAGGGCCCCGACCTCTCGCACGTCGGCAGCAGCGGAATCGATCCGGATTGGTATGCGACGCATCTGGCGCACTATCAACAAACCGAGGCCGGCCCCTGGAGACAATCCTTTGGTCCGGTGGAAGAGCCGCATCGCCAAGCGATCGAAGGTTTTCTGAAGTCGCGCGTCGGGGCGCCGGAACTCGTCGAGGCCAAGGCGCTGTTCCATTCGCTCGGCTGCCGGGGGTGTCACAAAATCCAGGGGGTCGGCGGCGACGACGGCCCGGACTTGACCCGCTTCGGCGAACGGGATCCGCACCAGCTCAATTTCAGCCAGGTGCCGGGCGAGCATACCCTGGTCAACTGGATCGTCGAGCATTTCCGCTGGCCCGCCCGGGTTGTGGCGGGATCGAAGATGCCCGCCCTGGGACTTTCCGAAGACGAGATCGACCGGCTGACGCTCTACATGCTCTCGCTGCGGCAGAGCCCTTTCCCCGACGCTTACTGGCCGAAAGACCGCATCCTCGTGGAACGTTTCGGCGAGCGCGAGTTCGCCACCGACGGGGCGACGCTCTACGGCGCGTTCTGCGCGGCCTGCCACGGACCGAAAGGCGAAGGCCGCCGCTTTCCCGACACAAGCCCGTTTCCCGCCATCGCCGGCCGCGATTTCCTGGCGGTCGCCTCCGACGAGTTCATCGCCGAGACCATCCGGCGCGGGCGCCCGGGGCGGCGAATGCCCGCCTGGAACGAGAACGAGGGAGGTCTGCGCGACGCCGAGATCGCCAATCTCGTCGGGCACCTCCGCGCCATAGGAGGCGTCGCAGAGCCCGAGGCGCCGTTATCCGAAGCTCGCTCGGGTGAAGGCGACGCCGAACTCGGCGGTCGCCTCTTCGCCGCCCGTTGCGCCGGCTGTCACGGGCCGGCGGGCGAAGGCGTCGACGCACCGGCTCTGAACAACAAGGTTCTGCTCTCGACCGCCGACGATCGCTACCTGCTGGAGACGATCCGCCGCGGCCGGCGCGGCACGTCGATGCCCGGCTTCAGCCAGCCCACCTCGCCGGCCTACCCGGCCCTCGCGCCAAGCGACATCGAGTCGATCGTTGCCTTCATCCGCACATGGGAGGATTTGTCCAGTGAGTAGCGAAGTCACCCGACGCGCATTCCTCGAGGCCGTCGCCGCCGGCGGTTTCGCCGGCTTGGCGGCTTCGGCCCGCAAGGCATGGGGCCTCGACGCCATCGCCAATCCCTTGGCCGCCTATCCCGATCGCGATTGGGAGCGGGTCTACCGCGACCTCTGGAAGTACGACTCGAAGTACACGTTTCTCTGTGCGCCGAACGACACGCACAACTGCCTGCTCAACGCCTACGTGCGATCGGGCGTGATCACTCGCATCGGCCCCACCATGCGCTACGGCGAGGCGACCGATCTGGCCGGCAACGCGGTGACCCATCGCTGGGATCCCCGCTGCTGCCAGAAAGGTCTGGCGCTGACCCGCCGCTTCTACGGCGACCGCCGTGTGAACCAATGCATGGTCCGGGCCGGCTTCCAGCGCTGGTTCAAGGAAGGTTTTCCCCGCAACGAGGACGGCACTCCGCCGAAGGAGTATTTCAGCCGTGCCCGCGATCAGTGGGTCCGCGTCACGCACGACGAGGCGGCGAAGATCGTCGCCTCGGCCCTGACGAACATCGCGAAAACCTACAGCGGCGAAGAGGGCAGGAAACGGCTCGAACAGCAACACTACGACCCGCTGACGATCGACACCATCCAAGGAGCCGGCACGCAAGTACTGAAGTTCCGCGGCGGCATGCCGCTGTTGGGAACGACCCGCGTTTTCGGGCTGTACCGGTTCGCCAATTCGATGGCCTTGCTCGACGTGCATCTGCGGAAAGTCGCCCCGGACGACGCCCTGGGAGGCCGCGGCTTCGACAATTATAGCTGGCACACGGATCTGCCCCCCGGCCACCCGATGGTCACCGGCCAGCAGACGGTCGAGTTCGACCTCTCGGCCGTCGAACACTGCAAGACGGTGGTGGTCTGGGGGATGAACTGGATCACGACCAAGATGCCCGACGCCCACTGGCTCACCGAAGCCCGGCTGAAGGGAACGCGCGTGGTGGTGATCGCCTGCGAATACTCGGCCACGGCGAGCAAGGGGGACGAGGTGATCGTCTGCCGGCCCGGCACGACGCCGGCGCTGTCGCTGGGATTGGTGCATGTCCTGCTCAAGGAGAAGCTCTACGACGCCGACTATGTGCGGCGTTGGACCGACCTGCCGATCCTGGTGCGGATGGACACACTGGAGTATCTTCGCGATCGGGACGTCTCGGGCAAAGAGCCGTCGCCGCTGTCGAACCAGACCCGCGTTCTCGCCGCCGATGAAAAGGCGCCGCCGCCGTTGGCGCAAGACGACATTCTTCTGCCGGAAAAGCTGCGGCTCCAATGGGGCGATTACGTCTGGTGGGATCGGGCGACGAACTCACCGAAGCGGCTCACACGCGACGAGGTGGGCGAAAAGTCCCAGGTGGGCGACGCCTTGCTGGAAGGCAGCATCGAGGTGACGCTGGCCGATGGCAAGAAGGTCGCCTGCCGCCCGGTTTTCGACCTGATCCAAGAGTATGCCGCCCATTTCGATCCCAAGACGGTCGAAGAACTCACCTGGGCGCCGGCCGAAGCCGTCCGGAACCTGGCGCGGCATATCGCCAAGGAGCCCGGCACGACGCTTTTCGCCATCGGCATGGGCCCCAACCAGTTCTTCAACAACGACAACAAGGATCGGACCCTCTTCCTCTTGGGAGCGCTGACGGGCAACGTCGGCAAGATCGGCGGCAACGTCGGCTCGTATGCCGGCAACTACCGTGTGGCGCTGTTCAACGGCAGCCCCCAGTACATCAACGAAAACCCCTTCGACATCGAACTCGATCCGGCCAAGCCGGCTCGCCCCAAGCAGTATTGGCGTCCGGAATCGGCCCACTTCTACAACCACGAGGACCATCCGCTCCGCGTCGGCAAGCGGCTCCTCACCGGCAAGACCCATATGCCCGCGCCGACCAAGTCGCTGTGGTTCGCCAACGCCAACTCGATCCTCGGCAACGTGAAGTGGCATTACAACACGGTGGTCAACGCACTGCCGCGGATCGAGATGGTCGCGGTGAACGAATGGTGGTGGACCACGTCGTGCGAGTGGGCCGACGTGGTGTTCGGCGTCGACTCCTGGGCCGAGTTGAAGCACCCCGACATGACCGCGTCGGTCACGAATCCCTTCCTGCAGATCTTTCCCAGTACGCCGCTGGCCCGCATCTTCAATACCATCGGCGACATCGACGTGCTGGCCCTGGTCGCCTCGAAGATGGCGGAGATCACCGGCGACGACCGCTTCAACGACTACTGGAAGTTCGTCCGGGAGAATCGGACGGAAGTCTACCTCCAGCGGATTCTCGACCACTCGACGAACAGCAAAGGGTACGATATTCGCGAGTTGCACGCCAAGGCGGCCGAGGGCGTGCCGGCGCTGCTGAACAATCGGACGATTCCCAAGGCGGTCGGCTACGAGCAGGTGGCCGATTCGCGGCCCTGGTATACCAAGAGCGGCCGGCTGGAGTTCTACCGCGAGGAACCCGAGTTCATCGAGGCGGGCGAGAACCTGCCGGTCCACCGCGAGCCGGTCGACTCGACCTTCTACGAGCCGAACGTGATCGTGGCCCCCGCGCACGCCGCCATCCGGCCGGCCCAGCCTGAGGATTACGGCGTCGAGCGAAATGACATGAGCTGCGAAGTTCGCTGCGGACGCAACGTGGTCATGCCGTGGCAGGAGTTGAAGAACTCGCCGCACCCGCGGATCAAGGAGGGCTACCGCTTCGTCTTCCACACGCCCAAGTATCGCCACGGCGCCCATACCAACCCCATCGACACCGACATGGTGGCCGTGCTCTTCGGGCCTTTCGGCGACCTTCATCGTCACGACAAGCGCGCACCGTTCGTCACCGAAGGCTACGTCGATATCCATCCCGAGGACGCCAAGGAACTGGGCGTCGAAGACGGCGATTATGTCTGGATCGACCCCGATCCGGAAGATCGGCCTTTCCGCGGCTGGCAGACGAACCAGCGGGACTATGCCTTTGCCAGGCTGCTTTGCCGCGCTCGCTACTATCCGGGCACGCCTCGCGGCGTCACGCGAATGTGGTTCAACATGTACGGGGCCACGCCCGGCTCCCAGCAGGGACAACAGCAACGGCCGGACGGCCTGGCCAAGAACCCGCAGACGAACTACCAGGCGATGTTCCGCTCCGGCTCCCATCAGTCGGCCACGCGCGGCTGGCTCAAGCCGACCTGGATGACCGACAGCCTCGTCCGCAAAGAGATGTTCGGGCAGCTCATCGGCACGGGCTTCCTGCCCGACGTGCATTGCCCCACCGGCGCGCCGCGCGAAGCGATCGTGAAAATCAGCCGCGCCGAACCGGGCGGGATCGAGAAGGAAGGACTGTGGCTCCCTGCGGCGCTCGGCATCCGGCCGCGGTACGAAAGCGACTCTATGAACCAATACCTTGCCGGTGCGTACGTCGACGTCCGCGCCGAACCAGCGGAGGGCTGACCATGGCGCGAGTCTACAATTGGCAGATCAAGCGGCAGATGTCGTACTGGTATCCCCAGAGCCGGCCGCAGAAGCAGTTTGCCGCCGTCTTCGACATCAACAAGTGCATCGCCTGCCAGACCTGCACGCTGGCCTGTAAGACCACCTGGACTTCGGGCAAGGGGCAGGAGTACATGCTCTGGAACAATGTCGAGTCGAAGCCCTACGGCTGCTATCCCCTCACTTGGGATTTGAAGCTGCTGGGAATGCTCGGTCCGCAGGGCTGGGAGAAAGGCGTCTATGCCGGGCGGACGATTTTCGAGGCGGCGCCGGCCGGCGACCGGGTACTCGGTTGGCGGCCCGAGGAGGTCAACTACGCCTATCCCAACGTCGGCGAGGACGACTGCTCCGGCTCGGTGGAGCACGGCGCTGCCCTGCACGGCATCCACCTCATGTGGTTTTACTACCTGGCCCGCATCTGCAATCACTGCACGTATCCGGCCTGCCTGGCTTCCTGCCCGCGAGCCTCCATCTACAAACGGCCCGAAGATGGCATTGTCCTGCTCGACCAAGGACGTTGCCGGGGCTACCGCGAGTGTGTCAAGGCCTGCCCGTACAAGAAAGTCTTCTTCAATCCGCTCACCGGCACGTCGGAGAAGTGCATCGCCTGCTATCCAAAGATCGAGCAGGGGATCCAGCCGCAATGTTTCGTCAACTGCATCGGCAAGATCCGGCTGGCCGGCTGGATCTCGGCGCCGGAGGCCGCCCGCAAAGACAACCCGATCGACTACCTCGTGCATATCAAGAAAGTGGCCTTGCCGTTGTTCCCGCAGTTCGGCCTGGAGCCGAACGTCTATTACATCCCGCCGATCCACGCCCCGGCGAAGTTCCTCCAGCAGATGTTTGGTCCCGGTGTCGAAGCAGCCGTCGAGGCCTACCGTTCGGCCGCCCGCGACGAAGATCTGGCGGGCTTGCTGGGGCTGTTCGGCTCGACCGAGCGTGTCGTGCCGCGGTTCGCGCGCCAAGACGATTGGGTGACGGGCATGGACGAGGAAGGCAAGCAAATCGTCCGCGTCCCGCTCCGCGAGCCCGTCCATATCCTCGAGGCGTTCGACAAGAAGTACCAGGTCGTCCGCACCAACTGCCCGTAGGGAGATTTCCCCCATGTGGAGCAATGCCCATCCTGCTTTGACCTTTGCGACGATCGCGATCGTCGGTCTCGCCGTGCCGGCCGGCTGCCGCCGCGTCGAGGCGCCGCCGGCGACCAGCGTCGTTCTGGCCGGCGTTGCCAAACTGCCAACCGACGCGGCCGACCCGGCCTGGAACGCCGCGCCGCAGTACGTGGCGAAACTCATCCCGCAAGACCTGGTCGACCCGCGGCTGATGGAACCGTCAACCGCGGAGCTTCGCGTGCGGGCTGTTAGCGACGGCGACCAGGCCGCCTTTCGGCTGCAATGGACCGACGAAACCACCGATGATTTCCCGATCCCCGGACGTTTTGCCGACGCCTGTGCCGTCCAGCTTCCGGCCACCGCCCGGCCCACGGTGCCGTTGCCGCAGATGGGCGAAGCCGGGCAACCGGTGGCCATCACCTTCTGGAGCGCCTCGCTACAGGCGATCGTCGACGGCCGCGGCGACTCACTCAAAGACATCTACCCCAACGCCAGCATCGACCACTATCCGTTCCAGGCATCCAGCCTCAAGCCCGGCTCGGCCGAGCAGGAGGCGATGGCAGCCCGTTATGCCCCCGCCCGTGCCTTGGGCAACCCCATGGCCGGCCCCCGCAAGACGCCGGTGCAGGACTTGATTGCCGAAGGCCCGGGCACCCTCGGCCCGGCGCCTTCGACCGACTCCGACGGCCGCGGCGGCAGAACCGAAAACGGCTGGGCCGTGGTGATCCGTCGCCCGCTTCCCAGCGGCTTCGCGGAGCAGTCGCATACGCAGGTCGCCTTTGCCGTTTGGCAAGGATCGCACGACGAGGTGGGAGCGCGAAAAATGCGGACCGGCTGGATCACGCTTACCCAAGAGATCGGCAAGACACCATGACGAGCACATCGTTCGACACCGATCTGCAGGATCTGCTCCGCGAAGCGGCCCGCTGGCGGCTCATCGGTCTGTTTCTCGAGTGTCCCGGCGAGGGTTGGCAGGACGAGATCGACTGTCTCGCCGCCGAAGTGGGCGATGGCTCTCTGCTGGAAGCCGCGGAACTGGCTCGGCAAGAGGCGAGCCCGGCCCTCTACCACACGACATTCGGTCCCGGCGGACCGGCGCCGCCGCGTGAAGTGAGCTACCGCAGAACGGTTCACCCCGGTCGCTTCCTGGCTGAAATCGGCGACGGCTATCGAGCCTTTGTCTACACGCCGTCCAGCCCGGAGGCACTCGACCACGTGGCCACCGAGGTCGGCTTTGTCGCCTACCTCTGTCTGAAGGAAGCCTACGCGATAGCGCGCAGCGACGCCGATCAGGCCGGCCTTTGCCGCAGTGCGGCGAGACGATTCCTCGAAGAGCATCTCGCGGTCATGGCCCAGCCGTTGGCCGCTCACTTGAAGATGTCGGGCATCGGCTATTTGGCGCTGGCCGGCGATGCGCTCGTCGATCGGGTGGGACCGCCGGGCGGTGCAAACTCGGGGACGGCAGCCTCGGAGAACGCCCGCGAAACGGCGCACACCGCAAACCCTTGACCGGGCGGACTAAAATGAAAGAATATGATTCGCGACGCAAGCCGATTGCGTCGGCCCAAATGCCGCGCGAAGGGGGCACACGATGATCCGTAATGCGACTGCCCCGGGGGCCTCCCCGTTCGCGCCGGCGGTCCGTTTGCCCTCCTCGCGCTATATGATTTCTCCGCAAGACGCGCTACAGTGTGTTCTCGCGGTCGCGGCGTGTCTGGATGCCCGCGTTGTCCCCCTGGACGATGCCTGCGGCCTGAGACTTGCCGAAGAAGTGCGTGCCGATCGAGCGTATCCTCCCTTTCCTCGCGCGATGATGGATGGCTATGCCGTCTGCGTGGCGGACGCGGGAAGAACCGCGGAGGTTGTCGGCGAGGTGGCCGCCGGCCAGGCCGCCGGGCCACCCGTGGAGGAGGGCAAGTGCGCGGCGATCATGACCGGCGCCGTCTGCCCGCCCGGAACCGAGGCCGTTGTTCAGAAAGAGCACGTGCGGCGCGAAGGCGACCTGGTGCAATTGCCCGAAACCATCGCTGTGGGCGGCCACATCGCCGCGGTCGGCAGTGAATGCCCGGCCGGCAGCCCCGTGTTGAAGCCGGGAGATACCATCACGCCGCTGGCGATTGCCGTTATGGCGTCGTTCGGGATGGAGTCGGTGAGCGTGCGTCCCGCGGCGAGTCTGGCGATCATCACGACGGGCGGAGAACTCGTCTCCGTCGGAGAAGCGATCCAGCCGCACCTGATCCGCGACTCCAACGGCCCCATGCTTTCCGCGTTGGCGCGGCGAATGGGGCTTGATCGCCCGTTGGCGATGCATGTGGAAGATCGGCTGAACGCGATCCTCGCCGCGCTGGAGCAGGCAGCCCAGCGCGATGTGGTGTTGCTCACCGGCGGCGTTTCGGTGGGCGACTACGACCTGGTGCCGGAAGCCCTTCGCCAGTTCGGAGCGGAAGTGCTGTTCCACAAGGTCCGGCAGAAGC
The DNA here is from genome assembly GCA_012728855.1 of Rhodopirellula sp. Classification (GTDB taxonomy): domain Bacteria; phylum Planctomycetota; class Planctomycetia; order Pirellulales; family Thermoguttaceae; genus JABWBD01. The sequence goes on from JAAYEH010000693.1 coordinate 13,690, forward strand.
CGGGCAAGCCGCTCTTATTGGCCCGCCGCGGCCGGCAGTTGATCTTCGGCTTGCCGGGCAATCCGCTGGCCTGCCACCTCGGATTCAGCCGTTACGTGGCCGCGGCGATCCGCGTCATGCAGGGGCTGCCGCCGGCGCCGCAACCGCTGGAAGGGCGATTGACCGGGCCTGTTTCCTATCGGGGCTCTCGGACCTACTTCGGGCTTGCCCGCGCCGAACGCATGCCGGCAGCGAGCAATCTCTGGGACGTCACACCGCTGTGCGGCGTGAGTTCGGCCGACCTCTTCGCAACGTGCCGGGCAAACTGCTACATTGAGGTTCCAGCGGGCGTGGCCGAAATACCGCCGAGCGAGATCGTTCGTTTCACATGGATTCCGGGCGATCCTCGTTAGAAGGGAGCAGGGCGTGAAGCGGTTGCACATTGTCGGCCGGAAGAACCACGGCAAGACGACCCTGCTGGTGGAGATTCTCCGCGAGCTGCGTTCGGCCGGCCTTTGTGTGGGAACGATCAAGCATACTCGCCACGTTCACGAACTCGACAGTCCCGGCAGCGATTCGTACCGGCATCGCCTGGGCGGCGCGGCGCCCGCGGCCATTGTCAGCGGCGATGCGATTGCCGTTCACCTGCCGCGCCGAGAGCAAGACTATTTCGATCAGATCAAGCCGCTGTTCGCCGGCTGCGACCTGGTGCTTGTCGAAGGGGATCTGGACGGCGACGGGCACAAGATCGAGGTCTGGCGCGAAGCAATGGGAGAACCGTGTCTGGCGGGAGAACGCCCGGATATTGCCGCAGTGATTACTGACGATGCGGCGACGGCCACGGCGACGATCCTGCCCCGTTCCGACTTGCAGCCGCTGCTGGACTACCTTTTCGACTTCGTCGCGAAAGAGCCGCGGGAGGTTTTCTCGTGAGTTTCTCCTGCCCTCATTTCGACATGGATCGCGAAGCCTGCATGAAGGTCCGCAATGCCTGCGTGCCCGGCCAGCCGGGCTGCGTATTGCGAGGTAATTCGGTCTTCGCGGTTCCGGCAGAGATAAGGCTGGCGGAAGAACGCGAGCGTGAATCGATCGAAGAAAAGCGTGAACTTTGATTTCATTTTTGTTGGCCAAGGTTTAGAACGAGAATACAAGGGACGTTTATGGCCACAGCACTCGGAAACGCGAAGGACAAAGAACTGATCCAGGTCCACAACGCCACGGTTCGCTTCGCGGGCGATTCGGGCGATGGAATGCAACTCGTCGGCAGCCAGTTCGCCGACCTCGCCTCGATGGTGGGCAATACCATCCGAACGCTGCCCGACTACCCTTCGGAGATCCGCGCTCCGGCCGGGTCGCTCGGCGGCGTCAGCGGCTATCAGCTCAACTTCGGCGATTATGAAATCACCACGCCCGGCGATGAACCGTTCGTGCTGGTGGCCATGAATCCCGCGGCATTGAAGGTCAACCTGCCGGAGTTGCAGAGCCGCGGGATCGTCGTCGTCAACGAGGACGAGTTCACCGAGGCCAATCTTCGCAAGGCGGCCTACGATTCCAACCCGCTGGAGGACGGCTCGCTCGACGACTACCGCGTCATCCCCGTCGCCATGACGACGCTCAACGACGAAGCGACCCGCCATACCGGCCTCTCCAAGCCGCAGCGCGAGCGGTGCAAGAACTTCTTCGCCCTGGGGATTATGCTCTGGCTCTACGATCGTCCCATGCAGCCGGTGCTGGAATGGTTGATGAAGAAGTTCGCCCGCACCAGGGACGTGATGGCGGCCAACGGTGCAAGCCTCCGCGCCGGCTACAACTTTGCCGATACGGCCGAACTATTCCGAGTCCATTACCATGTGGCCCAGGCCAGCCTACCCAAGGGGCGCTATCGGCGGATCACCGGCAATGAGGCGGCCGCGCTGGGGCTAATCGCCGCGGCGTCGAAGGCGAAGCGTCCGCTGGTGTATGCCAGCTATCCGATCACCCCGGCCAGCGAAATCCTGCACGAGTTGTCGCGCCACAAGGAGTTCGACGTCCGCACGATTCAATGCGAAGATGAAATCGCCGCCTGCTGTGCCGCCATCGGCGCGTCGTTCGCCGGCGCGATCGGTTGCACGGGAACGAGCGGGCCGGGGCTGGCGCTGAAGACCGAAGCAATTGGCCTGGCCGTGATGACGGAACTGCCCTTGGTGGTGATCGACGTGCAACGCGCCGGGCCGAGCACCGGCCTGCCGACGAAGACCGAACAGGCCGATCTGCTCATGGCGATGTACGGTCGGCATGGCGAGTCGCCCGCGATCGTCCTGGCGGCTTCCAGCCCCGGCGACTGCTTTCAGATGGCGTTCGAAGCCGTGCGTCTGGCGACGCAGTTTATGACGCCGGTGTTGCTGTTGTCGGACAGTTTTCTGGCCAACAGCGCCGAACCGATGCCGATCCCCGATCCCGATTTGCTCCCGGATATCGAGTTTCGGCCGACGGCCACGCCCGACAACTTCGCCCCCTATCGCCGCGATCCCAAGACCTTGGCCCGCCCCTGGGTCGTCCCGGGAATGCCAGGGATGGAGCATCGCATTGGCGGGCTGGAAAAGGAAGACGTCACCGGAGCGGTCAGCTACGACGCGGCCAACCACGGCAAGATGGTCGAACTGCGTGCCCGCAAGGTCGCTGCGGCCGCCGAGACGATCCCGCCTGCCCAAGTCTCCGGGCCCGAGTCCGGCGAGGTGCTCGTGGTGGGATGGGGCAGCACCTACGGCGCCATTGCGGCGGCGGTGGGAGAACTGCAACAAAGAGGCCTCGCCGTATCGCACTTGCACCTCCGTTATCTGAATCCCTTGCCCGCCAAACTCGCAGAGATCTTCGGCCGTTTCCGAAGCATCCTTGTTCCCGAAAACAACCTGGGACATCTGCGGATCATCCTCCGCAGCCGCTTCCCTCAGGCTTTCGAGCCGCTGGCGAAAGTCGAGGGCCGCCCCTTCCTGATTCGAGAAATCACGGCAAAGATCGAGGAGATGTTGAAACCATGACCTCCGCCAATCCATCGGCAACGGCCGCCAATCCCGGGCAAGAGGACTGCCTTCGCGTACTCACGCGCAAGGATTTTCAGACGCCTCAGGAAGTCCGCTGGTGCCCCGGTTGCGGCGACTACTCCATCCTGAACCAGATCCATAAGCTGATGCCCACCCTGGGGATCCCGCGCGAGAAGATTGTCTTCATCTCGGGAATCGGCTGTGCCTCGCGGTTTCCCTACTACGTCAACACCTACGGCATGCATGGCATCCACGGCCGCGCTCCGGCGATCGCCACCGGCGTCAAGTGTTCGAATCCTGAACTGTCGGTCTGGGTGATTACGGGCGACGGCGACGGGCTGTCGATCGGCACCAATCATCTCATCCACGCCATGCGCCGCAATGTCGACCTGAAGATCCTCCTTTTCAACAACCGCATCTACGGTCTGACCAAGGGGCAATACTCGCCCACTTCGGAGTTCGGCAAAAAGACAAAATCAAGTCCTATGGGAACGATCGAGCAACCGATCCGGCCCGTCCAGACAGCGCTGGCCTCGGAGGCGACTTTCGTTGCCCGCACGATCTTCGCCGACCCGGCGCACCTCGGCAAAACAATCGAAGCGGCCGCCAGGCACACGGGGGCGGCGTTTGTCGAGATCCTCCAGAACTGCCGCGTCTTCAACGACGACGCCTTTGACGTGCTGACCGACCGTGCCGCGCGAGATGAAACGCGCATTCTGCTCGAGCACGGAGAGCCGATCCGTTTCGGCGCCGGCGGACGCAAAGCGGTCGTCGTCAGAAACATGGAGCCGCATGTAGTGGACCTCGACGCGGAGAAGATCGACGAGCGAGACCTCCTCGTCCACAACGCCCAGGCAACCTCGCCCGGCCTGGCAGCCTTGCTGGGCGCGCTTGAACCGCCGGAGTTTCCCACGGCGCTGGGCATCTTCCGCCAGGTAAACCGGCCGACCTACAATGAGCTTCTTATGAACCAGGTTCGCGATAGCGTGGCCGGCCGCGGCAGCGGTGACTTGAAGAAACTGCTTGGGTCCGGTACCACTTGGGAAGTCGAATAAGCAACGCTATGGAAGCCGATACCGCATCGCACGAACCCGCGACGGCCATTTTCCTTTTGCGTCCCGATGACGATGATCCGCGGCCGCGCCCGGCGGCCGAGATCGACGACGCATGGGCCGATCGTCAGTTGCTCGATCAGAATGCCGCCTGGTTCTGCCGCTTGCGCTGGCTGGTCGCCGGGCTTCTGTCGGCGGCGGGGATCGCGGGACTTCTGCCGGACGGATTCGAGCGGATCGGGCTGAGGCTGACGCCCGCATGGCCGCTGTCAATCGCTGCCGTGCTGGTGCTGTTGAACGGCGCTTATGCGCTGTTGAGCCGCCGTCTGCCAGTGCGACCGCTACTTTGGGTCCAGATTCTCGTTGACCTGGTAGTCCTTACCGTCGTGATTCATTTCCTCGGCAGCACGACGACCTACGCGCCGTTCATGTATCTGTTTCACATCATCCTGGCCTGCATCTTCTTCACCCGGCGGGAGAGCGCCGCGGTGACCGTTGCGGCAGCCATGTTCTACCTGGGGTGCCTGCTGGCGGAGTTTGCGGGCATGGTCGCGCCGACGACCGTCCTGGCGGCGCCCGTGCCTGCGTTGGTCGGAGAGATTTCCGGTGGAATCCGGATGCTCAACGTGGCATCGGTCTTTGCGATCTGGGCGGTCATCTGGTATCTCGCCTCCCGCCTGGCCGGCGAACTGCGACAGCGGGAGCGGCAGTTGGCGCTGGCCAACCAGCGTCTGAAGGCCAGCAGCGATGAACGGGCCCGGCACATGCTGCAGACCACGCACCAATTGAAGGCGCCTTTCGCCGCCATCCACGCCCACACGCAACTGCTCTCCGGCGGTTATTGCGGCCCTCTTTCCGAACAGGCGCAGGGGGTGGTCGCCAAGATCACGGCGCGGTGCGGCATGCTCTCGCAACAGATCCAGGAGATGCTGCAGTTGGCGAACCTGCGTTCGGAGTCGCAGTCGAATCCGCCGGCGGTCGAGATCGACTTGGACGCCGTGGTGCGGACGGCCGCCGCCCGCATCGAACCGGCCGCCGCGCAGCGAGGCATCCAAATCGAGACGCAGGTCGAGGCCGTCCGGATCACCGCGGCGGAGGATCACGTGCGAATGCTTGTCGATAACCTGCTCTCCAATGCGGTGAATTACTCCGACGACGGCGGCGCCGTTGCCATCGCCTGTCGCCGCCTCTCGGATCAAGCGGCTTGCCTGGAAGTCCGCGACCACGGCATCGGCATCCCGGCGGACAAGCTGCCGCACATTTTCGACGATTACTTCCGAACGGCCGAGGCCGCCCGGCACAACAAGGCTTCGACGGGATTGGGGCTGGCAATCGTCCGCCACGTCGCCCGCGCCGTGGGCATCACGGTCCGAGTGGAGAGTGCCCCGGGACAGGGGACTTGCTTTACCTTAACCATTCCACGCGTTTGCATCGGAGCGGCGCGTTCGCCGCGCCGCGAAGGAGTCGCATGATGGCTTATCTGTTGGTGATTGACGATGACGAGGATTTCGGCGGCGCCGTCGCGTCGTTGCTTGAGAGCCAAGGGCACGAAGTCGCCGTCGAGTTGGACGACGCCAAGGCGATGGACCGGCTCCAGCAGCGCCGTCCCGACGCCATTGTTCTGGACGTCATGTTTCCGGAAAACCCCATCGGCGGGTTCGAACTGGCCCGCAAGATCCGCCGCAGTTTCCAGAATCTTCCGATCCTCATGCTCACGGCGGTGAACCAGCAGTTCCCGCTCGGTTTCAGCAACAAGGACATCGACCCCACCTGGCTGCCCGTGACGGAATTCCTGGAGAAGCCGGTCGACTTCGGCCTACTGGTGGAGCGGGTCAACCGCTTGTTGCAGGCAGGCGCGAACGAGAATGACGATTGATTCCGACGCGACATTGCTGGCCTGCGTCCTCATCGGAGGCCAAAGCCGCCGTATGGGCCGCCCGAAGCATCTCCTGCCGGCCCCGGACGAACCGCGGACGCTGCTGGAGCGAACCGTCGCCCGGCTTCGGGCGATTGCGCCCGCCGTGGTGATCGCCGGCGCCGGAGAGGTGCCGCCCGCGTTGGAGCGACTGGACCGGATAGCCGACGCAGCGGGCGTCGCCGGGCCAATGGCGGGAATCGTCGCCGCGATGCGGAAGTATCCCCGCGCCGCATGGCTGACGGCGGCCTGCGACCATCCCGGCATGGAGGTCGAGGGCTTGGAGTGGCTGCTGTCGCAAGCGTCGCCCGAGCACTGGATCGTCATGCCGGCGATTGGCTCGCAGTGTGTCGTACAGCCTCTCTTGGCGTTTTACCGCCCGCAGGCTCTGGCGCTCCTTGAGGAAATGGCGTCCTCGGGCCGATTTTCCCTTGCCGAGCTTGCGCAACATCCGAAGACTCGCGTCGTTGGGCTACCGGCGCATCTGGCCGGTTCCTGGCGCGACGTCGATACGCCCGAAGAAGTCGACTGGTGTACCGCGTGCGGCTGATAGCCGCCTCAGGCATTTTCTTCGGCGATTTGCCGTTTGATTTCTGCTATCATCAGGCGATTGGGAAATCAGCACTGCAATGCGGGAGAAGGCCATGCATCGACGTCGATTCTTGGAAGCGACTGCGGGCGTAACGGTATCAGGAGCCATGCTGAACCTGTCGGGGACTCTTGCGGCTCCCCCGTCGGCGTCCGCCGGGAAAACGACAGCGCCCGCCGTGTTGGCCGAGTACACGGCCGACGATCACCGCCGCCGGCTCCGGAACATCGGACTCTGCAATCAGGCGATCCGATCTTGTATGCGTAAACATCTGGTCAACAGCTACCTGCCCGGGCAGTGCTGCTACAACCTGGGCGAGTATCCGGCCAATGAGATCTGGAACCCGGACGATTGGGACGAGCAGGAACTGGACAGGCTCTACGAGCATGGCATCCGACTGATCCAGGTTCACGAGGAATGGAACGATTCGCAGCGGCTCTTTGGTGGGCACAAGTTTTCTCCGGCGAATCCGCAGGGCTTTCGCCGTTTTGTCGAAATGGTGCATCGCCGGGGCATGAAACTGATCGTCTATGTTTCCAGCGGCTATTTCGACCGGAAGGATCCCGACTTCCGCGACGAGTGGGCTCGTCCGCAGAGCCTGCGGGAGATCTACTTCCACTA
>JAAYEH010000694.1 GCA_012728855.1 Rhodopirellula sp.
AGGATACTTCCCAGTATCGCGCCAACCAGCGTCCCGGCGGTGTTTAACAGCCAGTCAGCGAAGCCGGAGACACGACCTGGGACGACGAGCTGTAACAGTTCGATAGCGGCGCTCAACGCTGCACCGATAACACTGGAAACCAACAGTCGGATTCCACGCGGCTTGTTCGCCAGCGCCAATGCCGCCGCTGCGCCAAGTGGGACGAAGACGGCGATGTTCCCCAGAAAGCCAATCAGGAACGGGATCGAAATTCCTCTTGCGGCAGCGGGCGCGGTGATGTAAGTCAGGTCCGAGGAGACTTGCTCCTGCGGGCGCAACGTCATCCACAACAACCAGACCGCCACAACCGCAACCACAAGCCACCACAACGCATTGCGCGTCACATTGGGTTTCTTATTATCAGCCATTGCTTGTTACTGGGAATTGGGGATTGGTAATCGGTAAAGAGTTACCTGTTACTTCCTACTCCCTACTCCCTCCCCATCACCGCTTTCACCGCATCCAGATTCGGCGCGACGACCGGTGGCTGTACGACGGTCTTCATCACATTGCCGATGTCCTTGAGGCCGGAGCCGGTGAGCAGGACGACGATGCGCTCTTCGGGATCGACCAGCCTCTTCTCCACGGCCTTGACCAGCCCGGCGTAGGCCGCCGCCGCCGCCGGTTCGCTGAAGACGCCGGTGTTGCGAGCGATGACCGGGATCGCGTCGAGAATCTCCTGATCGGTGACGCGCAGGTACGCCCCGCCCGTCTCGCGGACGGCGGCAAGCGCCTTGTTGCGGTCGCGCGGCAATCCGGCGCTGATGCTGTCCGCAATCGTATCGGCCGGCTGCGGCGTCATCTCCCAGCCTTGCAGGCCGCGCTCCCAGGCGTCCACCAACGCGGACGAGCCTGCCGCCTGAATGCCCATAATCTTCGGCATCGCATCGATCCAGCCGAGTGCCAGCAAGTCGCGGAAGCCCTTGTGGATGCCGCCGATGATGCAACCGTCGCCCACGGGGACGAAGACACGATCGGGCGCGGTCCACTTGCCCTCGCCCTGGTAAAGCGAATGACCGGGCGTGAGCGTCAACTGCTCGCAGATTTCGTAAGCGGCGGTCTTCTTCCCCTCGGACATATAGGGGTTGTAGGCGGTGTTGCGATTGTACCAGCCGAACTCCTTGGCAGCTTTGAGAGTCAGCTCGAAGGCGTCGTCGTAAGTTCCGTCCACCAACAGCACGCGCGCGCCGTAGATGAGGTGCTGCGCGATTTTGGCGGGCGGCGCGGTCTTCGGCACGAAGATGACGGCTTGCAGGCCCACACTCGCCGCCAGCCCCGCCAGGGCCGCCGCTGCGTTGCCGGTGCTCGCCGTGGTGACGATCTGCGCGCCGGCTTCCCGCGCCTTGACGACGGCCATCGCCGAGGCGCGATCCTTGAAGGACGCCGTCGGGTTCACGCCGTCGTCCTTTACCCAGACGTTTTTTAGCCCCAGCGACTCGGCCAGGCGCGGCGCGGCATAGAGCGGCGTCCAGCCCACCCACAGCGGCGGGACAGGCGAATCCGACTCGACGGGCAACAGCGGTTTGTAGCGCCAGATGCCCGTATCGGTGGGACTGTGCGCAAGCTGCATAGGGGAAAGGTACGCTTTGATCGCCGCGTAATCGTACATCACATCCAGAATGCCATCGTCGCCGTGCTTTGGGCAGACGTAAGATACGTCATCGACGGCGTATTCCGCGCCGCAGATCGTGCATTTGAGTCCAAGAACGTTATCCATGTTATTCTCCTAGGACGAAATTCAGAGCATCGGGCAGCTTTTTCTCGAAGTCCGCCGGGAAACTGTGTTCCAGGTCAGGATACTCGTCGAA
>JAAYEH010000695.1 GCA_012728855.1 Rhodopirellula sp.
TCGCGTCTTGCACGGTAGAGAACGTGATGCGAAAGCCGATCTGCTTGAGGTATCAGAGGATGGCGGGTGGCATTGCTTGCGCCAGCGCGTTGGGCTGCGATCGGTGTGGCACTGCTTGGAGTTGTACCGACGTGCCATTGGGATCGGGCTTACCACAATTCCAAGCAGTGTTCGTGCAAGGATCAGGCGATTTTCCCATTCGCGCGAGTCGTTCGGGTACTGAGGAATAGGCGGGTCGGTCCGCACCTCGGCACTGCTTGGGATTGTAGGACGATCCTTCCGTATAGGAGAACCGATTCAATCCCAAGCAGTGGCACACGAATCGCACCCGAACACGCCGACGGAAGCGTAACGCAAGCAGGGCCACCCAGCCACTGCTTGGAGTTGTAGGACGATCCTTCCGTATAGGAGAACGCATTCAACGCCAAACAGTGCCACACGGACTGCAACCGCACGGGCCGACGGAAGCAGGGCCACCCCGCCATCGGAAAGCGTCTCCAGCAAGCGGCGCATGAGGAAGCCGGCATCGACCGGGGCTAGTGGCGGAGGGATTGTCGCGGTGGAAGGCGCCGGGGCCTCTGCCGGCTGTAGGTTCAACAAGAATGTTCGCGACGCGCGGCTAGCCGCTGTTAAGGAGTTCTGGCGATACGAAACCCCGTACCAACGTCCCGTTGATCCGGCGACGTGCCCATGCCGCGATACGCGGAACGGACGTAGACCGGGGAGCCGCCCAAGGAACCCCCACGCGCGACACGCTTGGTTCCGGACGGTGGGCCAATTGGGTCAACTGATGGAGATGTGGCGTAGTAGCTCTCTTCGTACCAGTCTGCACACCGTTCGTAGACGTTGCCATAAATCTCGTAGAGTGACCAGGGGTTCGGTTGTTTTTGTCCAACCGGGTGCGTCGCTCCATCGGAGTTCGAGCCATACCAGGCATGATCTCCCAGCCGCGATTCGTCGTCCCCGAACCACCACGTCGTCGTGCTGCCAGCGCGGCAGGCATATTCCCACTCTGCCTCCGTTGGCAACCGATATGTGCGTTTTTCCATGCGGCTGAGCCACTTGCAGAATTCCATGACGTCGTTCCAGCTTACATTGACCACGGGGTGATTGTCGTCCTGGAAGAAGCCTGTATTCCGCCATGTGTACTTGGCCACTGCACGCTCGAACTTGCGCTCGCTGGCGTTCCAGCCCGATCCGCCGCGGCCATCGCGTTCCGCTTCCGTCTTGTAGCTCGCGTCCTCGACAAAGCGCCGGAACTGGCCTACAGTCACCTCGTGTTGTCCCAAGTAGAAAGCCTTGCTGATCCGCACCCGGTGTTGTGGCTGCTCCTGGCGGAAGTCCTCGGGATTTGCCTTATTCTGTGCGAGCACCTTCACCAGTTCCTCCGGCGACTCGGAACTCCCCATGTCGAACTCACCAGGCGGAATCACGATCAGCTTCATGTCGATCGAGTTCGTCTCCTCGACGGGCAGCTTCAAGTAGGCGGCCCACGCTTCCTGATGTTTACGGGCCTGAGCGGCATCGAAGGGGGCGATGGCGAGAGGCGGCGAACTTGAAGCGTCTGATAGCAAAGCTCGGCCGGGCACAGTGTCAGCCTCTTGCGTTGGTTTCACTCCTTCTGCTCTCTTCGCGGTAGAACTGTCGTCTTGCGCAAGCTGCTCACCGCTGACAACTGCGCGCGCAACGCGAAAGCTCATATAGCAGCTTCCCGCCAGCGGCCGGACATTGATACGGACAGCACAGCGACTAACGGTCGCCCATGAACCGCCACGAACCAGACGCTCTTCTCCAGACGGTGGTCCACTGGGATCGGTTGCGGGAGACACCGCATAGTAGCTCTTGTCGTAGGCGTCGGCACATAACTCCCAAGCGTTGCCGAGCATATCGTACAACCCAAAAGCATTCGGCCGAAACTGTCCCACGATGGCCGTGAACACGTTACCGTCGCTGGCCGAGACCGGAATCGCGGTCGTTTCTATTGTCCTCGCCGATTCCGGAAACTTGGCCTGAAACGAGGCATCCAAGACGTTGCCAGTCTGAGCTACGCCCTCGCGATCATCACCATTGTGGTAGCGAGTCGTTGTCCCCGCCCGGCAAGCATATTCCCATTCCGCTTCGGTCGGCAACCGATAGGTCTGACTCTCTTTGCGACTGAGCCATTGGCAGAAGTTCAACGCATCGTTCCAACTGACGTTCAGCACAGGATGGTCATCCGTTTGGGAAAAACCCGAGTGGCGCCAGTTGTATTCGGGCTTTCTTTCCGGCTTCCCCTCGGCATTGTAAGTCATACCTCCGATGCCGTCCTTTTCGACATCGGTCTTGTAGTTGGCATCCTGGATAAACTGTTGGAACTGGCCGACGGTGACTTCATGCCGGCCGAGTAGGAACGGTTTCGTGATCCGCACTCGATGCTGCGGTTTCTCCGTGGTGTACGCGACGCTGTCCGCGTCAGGCGATCCCATGTCGAACTCACCCGGCGGAATCAGGACCAGCTTCATGCCGATCGAGTTGGTAATCTCCACGTTCACGCGCAAGTGCTCAGCCCATGCCTGCTGGTGCTTCTTGGCTTGCGCGGCATCGAAGGGGGCAACTGCGGGAGGAGGGGCATCCGATGAAGACCGTCGCCTTGTCTGAAACTCACGCACTTTGCGCGGTTCGTTCACGTCTCGCCGACACACCCAAAGATCCTTTCCGCCCTGTCCGCCAGGACGGTCGGAGTCGAATATAAGCAACAAGTCATCAGCAGACGGACTGCAATGCCATACACTACCACCGCGGTTGATCTGGGTAAGGCCTTCTGGCTCTGCGAATGGTCCTCCTCGTGACGCTCGACGACATTGCCAAACCTCCATTGCACCTGCGCGATTCGAGGCGAAGAGGAGCGATAGTCCGTCGGCCGACAGAGTCGGGTGTCCGTCGGCTGCTTCGCTATTGACTGGCGGGCCCAAATTGACAGGCTCAGAGAACGCCTCGCTCATGGAGTTTCTTCCGCTCGACCAGAGATCGGATGAGCCCCTCGTTCCCGCGCGTTTCGCGTGAAATACGAGTTCCAGCCCATCGCTGGATATGGCAGGTGACAATTCGTCTTCCTCCGTGTTGACAGCAGCCCCAAGGTTGATGGGCTCTGAAAACGCTTCCTTGATCGAGTTCCGGCGGCATACCCACAGATCTTCTCCGCCGTATCCGCCGGGCCGATTGGAGCTAAAGAAGAGGAACCGTTCATCTGCCGTGAGGGATGGTCGAGATTCTCTTGAACTGGTATTCACCGGCGGACCGAGGTTGATCGGATTGCCGAACGCCCCATCCTGGGAGTCTCGCATCGACATCCACAGATCGTCATCACCCAGTCCACCAGGACGGTCAGAATAGAAGTACAGCGTTAGTCCATCGGCCGAGAGGTGTGGACCCGCTTCTTTAGCGCTGCTGTTTATCGGCGGCCCGAGATTCACTGGGTCATTCCAACCTGTGATCCAGCTTTCGAGGCCATCCGCCGAAGATGATTTCGCAACCGTAGTGATGCTGTCCGACGATTCTGACGCCCCAGTGTCTTTCGGGTCGGCAGATTGTACCGGAACGGCAGGAAGGCTTGTTGCGGCCCTATCTTCTGGGGTTGTACTTCCCGGCTTTTCAAGGCTCTGCCCACTCGGATCCGTGTCGATACCGAAAAAGGCGGTAGCTGCCATAATGGCCGTCAGCATCCCCAGCCCGCCGACCACCAGATGCATTTGCCAGCGTCTCTTCACGACCGCACTGATTCGGCCCAAGACGCCCGTCTCCAGCTCAACCCGGCTCCGCATCGTCTCTTCCGCTGCCAGCGGGACGACAACTCGGGCGGCAGGTTTGCCCAAGTTTTCCAAGAAGCTCGTCAGTGCAGCATCCGATGGGTCACGGCCTGCACGGACGCGGCTGGTGTCCGATACCGGTGCCACGGCTTCCTGCAATGCCTCGATCACCGTCGTCATCGACTGGTAGCGGTCCTCCGGACGCTTGGCGAGCATCTTTTGAAAGACCGCATCAAGCTCCTCAGGCACGTCGAGCCGGAGCGTCCGCAAAGACGGGATCGGATCGCGGATATGCCCCAGGATCACCTTGACATGCGTGTCGCCCTTGTATGGCGGCTTGCCGGTCAGGAGGCGATAAAGCGTGCAGCCCAACGAGTAAATGTCGGCCCGATGATCGGCGGCATGTGTGTCCTCGGCTTGCTCGGGAGCCATGTAATCGCAGGTGCCCATCGCCATGCCGGTCGAGGTGAGCTTCTCGTCATCCGCTCCGCCGCCATCCGCACCAAGTTGCCGCTCGATCCGCGCCAGGCCCATATCGAGGATCTTCACCGTCCCCTTTTCATCAAGAAGCAGGTTCCCGGGCTTGATGTCGCGGTGGATCACGCCTTGGCTGTGCGCGTATTCCAGTCCCCTTGCCGCCTGGATGGTGCAATCGACCGCCTGCTCGACGGTGAACAGCCCTTTCTGCTTGATGATGTGCGACAGATCGGTGCCGCGGACGTACTGCATTACGAGGTAGTGCGTGCCTTTCGACTCGCCCGCGTCGTAAGCGGTGACGATATTCGGGTGCTCCAGCCGGGCCGCCGCCTTCACTTCCCGCTGGAATCGCTTCAGTGCTTCCGGGGAATCAACCAGCTTCGAGGAAAGCACCTTGAGGGCGACAATCCTCTCCATCCGCCGGTGCTGCGCCTTGAGCACTTTTCCCATCCCGCCGGCGCCGATCTCATCCAGGATGACGTACTCGCCCATCGCGAGGCTGTCGCCGTGTCCCTGCCAGATCTCCTTGACCTGATACTTGGTGAGTTTGCCGGCGCGGACCAGCGCTCGCGCCAAGTCTTCAGCGCTTGACGTCGCGTCCGTGCCGGTCCGGAACGCCTCCGCCTCCTCGGCCGACATGAGCCGGCTGCGGACCAATTTCTCGACGAACTGCGTGACCGTCACACCCATCGCTCTCTCCGATTGAGCCCCCATTATAGCCGGGACACGAAGGGAGCGGCACCCCGCCAGGCTACGGGAAACCCTAGCGCCCGACACCACCCAACAATGCTTGAGGTACACCACGGAATCCTGCTAGCCCGGTGGCCGGGTGGCATCCCTGAAAGAGCCTGATGTGTCAAGGGGCGTTCCCAGGTTTTTTTCCGATAGCCTCTCTTTTGCGCGCAAGGTTTCCACGTAGGAGCCACGAGGCTCCGTTTTCTTGGTCCTGTTTGTAGCCGATCAAGTGCCGGTGTCCTTGGAGTTGTTGGTTTGGCTGGACGAGTCCCGGAATTCTGAGGAGATTGTTCGTGGTCTTTTCATCGGGTTCGATCGCTGCCGCACCACGTCGAAATCAATTCCCGGCATTGTTCGGCCCTCCTGCTCGGATCAGAGAAGAGGAACCGGTACTTCCCCAGCGCCTCGCTTTCGCGTTGGGCATTGGGGAAACGATGCCAATACGCTCTCACGGTCGGGCATTTGGCACGCTTGCGCCGGGTCATCCGGCTTCGCACGCGAACGATCCGGCTCTCCGCCGTACCGATAGGGCTCCTGCTTACTGAGCATGTGCCAGAGGATCACCGTCAAACGCCGCATTACCGCCACCCGCGCGATTTTCGAGCCACGCCGCTTCTTGATCCTCTTGTACCACTCCCGCATCTTGGCGTCCTTGCGTAGTACCTGCAGCACCAACTGCCCCAGCAAAAACCGCACAATCTGACTCCCTTGCTTGGTGATTGAGCCCAGACGCTGCTTTTGGCCGCTACTGCGGGAACCGGGCGTCAGGCCGAAAAAGTTCGCCAGGCTCCGCGGGTGGGGAAACCGGCGGATGTCGCCGATCCGGCTTACGATGGCCAAGGCCATATAACCGCCGACTCCTACGATCGTTGCCA
>JAAYEH010000696.1 GCA_012728855.1 Rhodopirellula sp.
CCGAACGGGGCGCCGGCGGCACCGACACGGTCATCTTCCGCGGGACGTCGGCCAACGACCAACTCAGGGTCACGGAGAAGTCCGCCCGCTTCCTCAGCGGCACCGGTGCCGTCTGGCACACCGCCCGCGGGTTCGACACGATTCTCGGCTACGGTCGCGGCGGCCGGATGAAGGACATGCTCGTGCTGTTCGATACCCCCGGCGTGGATGCGCTGAGGCTGGGCCGGCTGGAGGCAGAGTTTACCGCGCCGGGCTACGTTGACGACAACGGGTTGTTCAAGCCGGGCTACACGGTCGCGACCCACGGTTTTGGCACCGTCGAGGTCACTCGGGTCAACGACAACGGCAGCGCCGATACGGTGGCGCTTTCCGACTCGAAGTGGGACGATACGCTGGTGGGCAACCCGGAAGTGACGACGATGAGCGGCCCGGACTACTTCAACACGGTCACCGGCTTCCCGTCGGTTAGAGCCTACAGCCGGGGCCTTGGCTACGACACGGCCTACTTGTCCGACCGTGCCGGCGCCGGTGAAAACGACACGTTCACGGGCAATCCGCTCGTTGCCCAGCTTAGCGGACCGGACTATCTGCTGTGGACGCGTGTGTTCGACGAGGTCCACGCGGAGGCGAAAGGGGGCCACGACGTCGCCAACCTCAACAGTAACGCCAACGCGGACTTGCTCAGCGGCTCCGATACCGAGGTGAGTCTCTGGGGCGTCAACGCCGTGGAACCGTTCGCCCGCTACGCCAAGAACTTCGACGAGGTGACCGCTGAGGCCGGAGGCGGTGACGACCGCGCCGTTTTGACCGACGCGCTGGTCGACGGGGCAACCTACGGCCAGCCGGCGGCGCCGCCGCTGGAGCAGATGGTTCAGGCACTGTGGCTGAACAACTTCGAACAGATCGAATTGCGAACCAGCGCCTCGGGAGCGACCAGCGAGATCAACGGGGTCGATGCCGTGTTTGCCTGCTGGCTGTGAAGTGGAAGCGGTCTTGATGGGCATTGTGAACAACATCTATGAGTCGATCCCCGGCGAATTGCCGAACGAGTGTTTCACCGCCATCCTCGCCACGGACGCCTTTCGGATGGAACGGATCGTCTCCCGGGGCCACGCGTCGCCCGAGGGAGTCTGGTACGACCAAGACCGGAACGAGTGGGTCATCGTACTGGAAGGCGCGGCCCGTCTCCGGTTCGAAGGGGAAGAGGACGTCGTCGAACTGAATGCCGGCGATCACCTTAGCATCCCTGCAAACCGACGCCATCGGGTAGAATGGACGGCGCCGGATCGCCGGACGGTATGGTTGGCGATACACTACGAAAGCTAGTCGAAGATAGAAGACGCTGTTATGTCAACACAACTCACCGAATGGCTCGAAGTAGCCTCCAGAATCCTCCTGCGCTGCTGGATCTTCGGCTTCCTGGTTCTTCTATTCTGGTTCGGCGTCTTCATGCTGGCGGAAGACCTTGTTTGCCGTGTCCATGGCGCCATGTTTGGTCTGACGCCTCACGAACTGAAGGTCATCCATTATTGCGGCATGGGGCTGCTCAAGCTCGCCGTGGGCTGCTTCTTCCTTTTCCCCTGGTTGGCGATTCGAATGGTGTTGAGCAAAGCAAGGTAAGTGAAATGCCAGGCCCGGCCGAGATCGGTACAAACCGGGCCGGAAAGGCCGGCTTGTTACCGGCCCAAAAGTTTCTCCGTCCAACTGCTGAGTACGCCCGGAAAGCTCCGTTGCGGTTCGGGCTCGCCGTTGATGAAGGCCGCCACGCGGTCGGGGCTTTGGGCGCCGGTGAGCACCTCACTCCTCCATCCCGAATCGGTTTTCTCAAATCGCACCAATTGGGGAATCGAGCCGCCGCGCATCAATTGCTGCGCCAACTGCGGTTCGCGGTCGACGTCGACATAGGCCAGTTCAACGCGGTCCAGCCCGCCCTTGCGGCCAACTTCCGGGAGAATCCGGCCATGCATTTTGACGCACCCCGGGCACCAATCGGCCCCAACCAGCACGACCAGAGCACGTCCACTGGCCATGCTGCGGCTCAGGGCCTCCATATATCCCTGCTCCGGTGCCGCCATTAACGATGTCTGCAAAACGGCAGTCAACACAAGAGTGGTCATCCGATTTTGACTCCTACGACACTAGTTCCTTAAAGTGAGACTCGCGTCTTTTCACGTCGAACTTCCGATTCGAGCGGCGACAAGTGTTGCGACCGTAGATGCAACTGTCGAGCCAGAGCGAAACCGTTTGTCAAAGTTGCGTCGCAAGGTATTGGTGGAAAAAGACATCTGCGCCAGATTGCTTGGCCAGAGCACGAATCCGGTTGCGAACAGAACTGTTCACACAACAGCCTCGTGAACACAAATGTCCAGCAATTGTGTTCAGTTGAAACGCGTCTGTCGCGGAAGGTTGGCGGTCGATTCTTACTTCGGGCGCTTCACTCGTGCGGACGTGTCAGGCCAAGCTCGGCGATCCGTTTGTATAGCGTTGTGCGGCTGATTCGAAGGCGGCGCGCGGCGCGGGCAATATTCCAGCCGGTTTCGTTGAGTGCTTGCCGCAGCTCGCTATCCCCGAGCGACGGTAGCATCGAGGACTCACAAGATAAAGCGCCTTCCAATTCCGCCGGAGTTGTCGCAGCGGTTTTGAGTTCCGGAGGGAGGTGCTCCGGAGCGATACTTCCCTGCCGAACCTTGACGAAGGCGTATTCGATCGCGTTTTCCAACTCGCGAACGTTGCCGGGCCAATGATAATCGAGTAAGAGCGTCATTGCCTCGGGCGTGAGGCCCTCGATCGGCCGGCCCGTATCCTCTCGAAACCGCTCCACAAAATGCTGTGCCAATAGCGGCACGTCGTCCCGGCGGTTACGGAGCGGGGGGAGGTGAATCGGAACCACATGCAGCCGATAGTAGAGATCCTGGCGAAAGGTTCCCGCCGCGACCATCTCGGCCAGCGGTCGATGGGTCGCCGCCATCACTCGGATGTCGATGGGAATCGATTCCTCGCCGCCGACGCGTTCCACGACGCGCTGCTGGAGAACCCGCAACAATTTCACCTGGATCGCCGCGGAGAGATCGCCAATCTCGTCGAGAAAGACGGTTCCGCCCGCGGCCGCTTCGAAGCGGCCCCGTTTGTCGCGAGTCGCCCCGGTAAACGCACCGGCAACGTGGCCGAACAGTTCGCTTTCCAGCACTCCTTCGGCCAGGGCCGAACAGTTGACCGCCACCAGCGGCTTCGATGCACGAGGGCTCAGGTAGTGAACGGCGTGGGCGACCAGTTCCTTGCCCGTGCCGCTTTCGCCCTGGATCAACACGGTTGCGTCGGAGTCGGCCACCTCTTCGATCAGGCGAAACACATCCTGCATCGCTTTGCTCTTGCCGACGACGTTGTGCAGCCGGTAGCGGCGCACCAGATCTTCGCGAAGGTTCACCAGTTCGGTCACATCGCGGAACAAAAGGGCGCTGCCGCGGTGCTGGTTTTCGTCGTCGAGCAAGAGCGTCTGGAAGGTGAGGGCTTTGCGCCGGCCGGATCGAGTTTGGACCTCGACTTGCACGTCGCGCAACGGGCGACGTTGTTGGATCGACTCCCGAACAGCACCCGCGCGATGGCAGAACTGCTTGCCCAGAAGGTCGCAGCAATTAGCACCAGCGGCCTCGTCTTTGCGGATCTCCAGAATCTCGCACGCCGCGCGGTTGATGCCGATGATACTGCCCTCTCCATCAAGAGCGACAATCCCTTCCACGAGGCTGTCGAGAATCGCTTCATAATCTCCGGTCGTCACGCTGCGGGCGAGCTTCCGGGGCAGCGCCAATGCCATAATCCACTCCGATTCACTCCGATTCTCCGGTCGATCCTCGATTCTAGACGCTTCGGCCTTGACCGGGAAGGTCGCAATGTCCGCAGTCGGCTCTAAGGCAAGCTTGCCACCCACCAGAAAGGTCGGGTACAATTCCATGACGACCTGTTCTTGGAGCGTCACGCATCGCACTGACCTTTTAGTAAAACGAGGACAAAGCCGCTTCGAATGTCCGAAAGCATGGCGTCACTTTCGATGAGGCCATGCCGACGAGGGACGGTTAAGCCTGCGGTCATCGGAGTTCGATATGCCGTTTATGGCAGAACAAGAATCGACCGTCCCGCTCCTTCGGCTGGATCACGTCGACAAAACGTTTCGGATGGGCGAGGTCAAGGTCCGGGCGCTCGACGACGTTTCGCTTGACGTGATCGAAGGCGAACTGCTGATGCTGGTCGGCCCGAGCGGTTCGGGCAAATCCACGATTCTGAATATCATCGGCGGGCTGGATTCGCCGACGGCCGGCAGGGTTTGGTATCGCCAGCGGGATCTGAGCCGATTCCGATCGTGGGAACTCACCCGCTATCGCCGCGAGACGATCGGCTTTATTTTCCAGTTCTACAATCTCGTTCCGAACCTCTCCGCCCGCGAAAACGTGATGGTATCGACGGAGATCAGCCGCAATCCCATGGACGTGGCCGGGTCGCTTCGTCTGGTGGGCCTGGAAGAGCGGATGGACCATTTTCCTTCGCAGCTTTCCGGAGGTGAGCAGCAGCGAGTGGCGATCGCCCGGGCCCTGGCAAAGAATCCCGACCTGGTTCTCTGCGACGAGCCGACGGGCGCCTTGGATTTCGCCACCGGCAAGCGGATCCTGCGGCTTCTGGTCGACTTGAAGCGAGAACTCGGCAAGACGGTCGTGCTGATCACGCACAACAGCGCGATTGCGCCGATCGCCGACCGAGTCATCCGTCTGCGAAGCGGTCAGGTCGTCGAGGTTCACGAGAACAGGGAGCCGGTCGATCCCGAGGAGGTCGTCTGGTGAGAGTGCTCGATCGCAAGCTTTTCCGCGAACTCATCTCGGCGCGGTGGCGATTGATGGCGATCATGAGTATCGTCGGGGTGGGCGTAGCCTGCTTCGTGGCGATGGGATCGGCCTACAACAACCTCACGCGGGCCAAGCAGCGGTATTACCGCCAGTGCCGAATGGCGGATTTTTGGATCGACCTGAAGAAAGTTCCTCTGGCAGAACTGGAATCGCTCGCCGGGATCCGCGGCGTGGCGGAGATCCGGCCCCGCATCCAGTTCTCGGCCACGGTCGATTTGGACGCGTCGGTGAAGCCGCTCAACGGCCTGATTCTCTCTCTGCCCGATCGCCGGGAGCCGATTCTCAACGACGTCGTGCTCCGTCGCGGCGGCTATTTCACCGATCGGCGGGAGAACGAGGTGCTGGTGAACGACGCTTTCGCCCGTTATCACCGACTCCGGCCCGGCCAGTGGATCCGATTGGTGCTCAACAATCGCCGACAGGAGTTGTTCATTGTGGGCACGGCGATCTCCAGCGAATTCGTCTACCTCCTCGGCCCGGGAGCGATCATGCCCGACCCGGAGCATTTCGGCGTATTCTACATCAAGCGAAGTTATGCGGAGGACGTCTTCGATTTCGAAGGCGCGGCAAACCAGGTGCTGGGTCGTCTCACGCCCTCCGGCCGCCGGCATCCACAGGAAGTGCTGGACCGGGCCAAGCAACGGCTGGAAGACTTCGGGGTGTTTGCCGCGACACCCTTGAAGGACCAACCGTCGAACAACTATTTGAGCCAGGAGATCGCCGGCCTGGAGAGCTTTGCGGTCTTCATGCCGGCGATCTTCCTCACGGTGGCGGCCCTGGTTCTCAATGTGCTTCTGACCCGACTGGCCGAGCAGGAGCGGACCGTTGTCGGAACTCTCAAGGCATTAGGCTATTCGGATCGGCAGATCTTCCTCCACTTTCTCGAATTCGGACTGGCGGTGGGACTCGCCGGGGCGATTCTCGGCGGGGGAGCAGGCTACGGCCTTTCCGAGATGATGACCCGCGAGTACCGCAAGTATTTTGAGTTCCCGCAGTTGGAAAATGCCTTCCACTTCGGCTTGCAAGCGATTGCATTGGCGATCAGTCTCGGCTGTGCAATGTTGGGAAGCTTGCAGGGCACACACGCGGTCTTGCGGCTCAATCCGGCCGAAGCGATGCGTCCCAAGCCACCGCGGCAAGGGGGCGCGATCCTCTTGGAGCGGGTCGGGTGGCTGTGGCAACGCCTGAGCACGAGTTGGCGAATGGTACTACGAAGCGTGGTCCGCAACCGCGTGCGAACGGCCGCCGGCGCTTTTGCCGCCATGATGGGCGCGAGCGTTCTGGTCACCGGCTTCATGATGTCGGAGGCGACGTACTACCTGATCGACTTCCAGTTCCGCTGGATTCAGCGGAGCGACATCGATCTGTACTTCAAGGATGAACAGAGCGAGGATGCGCTACTGGAGGCTGCGCGTCTGCCGGCCGTCGACCGGGCCGAACCCGTTCTGAGCGTCGCCTGCACCTTCCACAGCGGGCCCTTTGAGAAAAAGGGCGCCATCACCGGCCTTCTCCCCGACGCCCGCCTCACCATACCCCGTGACCGCCAAGGACGGGCGATCCGCATACCACAGACGGGGCTGATGATGAGCCGCAAACTCGCCGAACTGCTCCGCCTCCAGCGCGGCGACACGCTGACGATCATACCGACCCAAGGGCTGCGACGGGAGAGGAAGGCGCCGGTACTGGAAATCGTCGACAGCTTCATCGGCACCGCCGTCTATGCCGACATCCACTATCTCAGCCGGTTGGTCGGCGAGGAGTTCGCCGTCAGCGGCGTTCAACTGGCCACCGACGGCAACCCGCGCCACACCGAGGCGCTCTATCGCGCCTTGAAGGAGCTTCCCGCCCTGCAGGCAGTCAACTCGCGTTCCGACATGATCGAGGCGTTGGAAACGACGGTGCTTCGCAATATGTGGGTCTTCATCGGGCTGCTGGTCTTGTTCGCGGGCATTGTCTTTTTCGGCAGCATCTTGAACGCCTCGCTGGTAAGCCTTGCCGAGCGCCGCCGCGAAGTGGCCACGCTGCGGGTGCTCGGCTACAACCCGTGGCAGATCGGCGCCATGCTGCTGCGGGAGAGCATGATGATCACGATCCTGGGCACGCTGCTCGGCATGCCGGTCGGATACCTGCTCAGCGTGGCCACCTCGGCGGCCTACGATACGGAGATGTTCCGGTTCCCGGTGGTCGCTTCAGCGGGGACTTGGGGCTGGACGATCGTGCTGGCAATTCTGTTCAGCCTGGCTGCCCATGCCTTCGTCCAGTTGGCGATCCATCGCATGGACTGGCTGGAGGCGTTGCAGGCAAAGGAATAATTCTCAGAGCCTATCCTGAAACCGCTGGGGACTGGCTCATTTTGCGGAGTCTTCGGAGCAAAATGCGCCTGCCCCCTGGTATGTTCCCGGAAGTCTTAAAAAACAAGATGAGGGACCATCCCAGTGCTACTATTGTAGGGAGTTGCTTAACCTTCAATAAGGAGACGCTCGGATGGTCACAAAAACCAGGGTACACAAATCGGCGGGATCGAAAAAGCGGTTCATCGCCAAGCCGACGGGACGGATTCAGGAACGTGTCCAAGCCGCGGGGCCGCGACACTTCGGCGTCATTCCGGTCGACTGCGCCAAACGCCGATCGAAGTGGATGCTATGCGACTTCTATGGTAAAGTCATCATCGAACCGACCCCAGTCGAGCATAGCCCCGGCGAGTTGAAGGCAATGACTCAATTCGCTGCCGAAGCCTGCAAGACGGAGGGCTTATCTACCAGGGTGGCGAGACCGAACCGCTTCAAGCTGACAGAGACGTGCCCCCAGCCTTCCAGTCCCTCGACACCGACTCCCAAAAAGATTGCCATCAAGTAGCGGCGCTCAATGCATGCGCCCATCTCAATTTCCCCATTCCCACATGACAGTGCTTTTCCTCCCGCACCTTTTCCCCCCCCCACCTTTTCCTCCCCGCGCTGGCCCTAGGGGCGGTCTCTGATGGCAGTACGGTTGTGTCGTGCTGGATCATGACTCCACGGCCTTCTTGTTGGCTAGCAGAATTCGGCAAAAAGCCTCGTTTGCTTCGGCGTTGCCTCGTCGCTCGCCAACTGATACAACCTAAGATGTCTAGCGTCCGCCCTACAGCCCTTCGAACCAAGATCGAAGGAATCTACAAAGTCGAATCACAGCGGGTGTTCGCCACGCTGGTGCGGTTGTTGCGCGATTTCGATCTTGCCGAGGACGGCCTGCACGAAGCCTACGCAACGGCGATGGAATGTTGGGAGCGCGATGGCATCCCGGACAACCCACGCTCCTGGCTTGTATCGACGGCGCGGTTCAAAGTCATCGACTCTTTGCGCCGCAAACAACGCTTCAAGGCGTTGCAACCTCACATCGCCGCGCGGTTGTCGGAGACGACCGAAAGCAATGCGGCAAGAGCGGCTGAGGACATTGAAGACGATTCACTCCGGTTGATATTCACGTGCTGCCATCCCGCCATCGATCCCAAAGTGCAAGTGCCGCTAACGCTTCGCGAAGTCTGTGGATTGACGACCGAAGAGATTGCTCGGGCCTTCTTGACCTCACCGTCGACGATCTCGGCCGTTCATTCCGATGCCGCTTCGCCTGAGAAGACCGATCGGCCCCAAATTGTAGCGCTCTATGACGTATTGCTTAGAGCCGACGCTTCGCCGGTAATTGAATTAAATCGAGCGGTTGCCGTCGCCATGCGAGACGATCCCCCAGCCGGACTGGGAATTATTGACGCGATTCTTGCCCGCGGCGACTTGGTCAACTATCACCTCAGCCATGCGGCACGAGCCGACCTGCTTCGGCGGCTGGGAAGGACATCGGAGGGCCCTTTACTGAGACCAAAGAAGTGCTGGGCGGGATTCTGTTGCTCGAAGCCCGCGATCTGAATCACGCGATCTCGCTGATGTCCAGGCACCCGGGTGCCCAAGTCGGACCCTGGGAGATTCGCCCGGCTGACGAGGAGATCAATTCCCTGGTCGCAAAGCGTGGCGTAGCAGCAGGAAATCGAGCCATTTCAACGAGGAGAACGACAATGCAGACGACAATTACCCCCTACCTGTTTTTCGCGGGTCGCTGCGAGGAAGCACTGAACTTCTACAAAAGCGCGCTCGGTGCTGAGATCGGCATGATGATGCGATTCAATGAGAGTCCAGACTCGACCCCTCCGGAAATGTTGCAGGCGGGCTTCGAGAACAAGATCATGCATGCCGATTTTACGGTGACGGGTGTCTCGCTGATGGCCTCAGATGGTTGCGATGATCAGGAGGGCGCGAAGCATGACGGGTATCGTCTCGCGTTGGCGGTTCCGACCGAGGCCGAAGCCCATTCCGCTTTCGACGCGATGTGCCAGATGATCAAGTTGGACATCGCAAAACTGGAAGAAGCCTACGGTGAGTGAGGCAGCGTTATGAAATACCTACTCTTGATGTACGCCAAAGAGGGCGCCTGACCACACCTTATCAAGCAAGCTGAACCCGACGTCGTAGAGGAGGTGAAGTGGCGAATGCTGCCGCCCCCGCGCAGGCCGTTGGCCGTTGCGGTTAAACGAGCCAAACAGGCGCGCACGGTGTATAAGAGTTACGGACAAGGGCCCTAATGCTTATGTCCCGCGTGGTCATGCGCGGCATGTTCGATGATCGCGTTGTACTGCTTGCCTCCGATCGTCACGCGCAGCCGTCCGCGCAACTGCTCCGCGTGAAGCAGCGCATCGGTGGCCGGCTCGTTTTGGATCGAAAACTCCGAAGCTCCCGCGGGGCTGGTTTCGCCGGACGGCTTCAACTCGTAATCGACGAACTGGCCGTCCTGGAACAACTGCAAAGTCAGAGAGTCCTGCTCGATCGGAACCGCAACTTTCCCGGCTGCGTCGAGGAGGTATACCGTGACCGTGTGCGTCGCTTCGTCGTGCGTCAATTCGGCGTGGTATTCTTCCTCGCCGAGTTCGATCAGATGTCCGCCGTGTGGTCCCTCGGTGGGATGTTCATGCTCGGCTTCCGCCGCATGGTCGTGACCTTCGTGACCGGCAGATTCGGCCGGTTCGCCTTGCGGCGAGTGGGGGTCGTTGCCGCCACAACCGACGAGCCAGAGAACCAGGGACAGGGCAGACGTCACTACGATCAGATTTCGGATCATCGCTCATTCCTCCTCGGAAAACGAAATGTGTGCGGAAGCCGCGTGAAACGCATCTTCCTCCAACGCGATTTCTCGCCTGCCGGCTTCCACGGTGCGGCGGGCGGCGCGGAGGCCGTATTTCCAGAACAATGCCGGACGGACCAGGAATTCCAGCAGTGTGCTGGTCACCAGTCCGCCGATGATTACGGTGGCTACCGGGTAAAGGATCTCCTTGCCCGGTTCTCCGGCCGCCAAGGCCAGGGGGATCAAGCCGATCCCGGAGGTCAGGGCGGTCATCAACACCGGCGCCAACCGTTCCTGCCCGGCACGAACGATCATTTGACGCGACCACCTTTCGCCCTCGTACTTCACCAAATGAAGGTAATGGTTGATCAAGAGGATGCCGTTTCGCGAGGCGATGCCGCAGAGTGAGATGAATCCGATCATCGCGGCCACCGTCAAGGTCTGGCCGGTGAGAATCAGAGCCGCCACCGACCCGATGAAGGCCATCGGCAGCGCGATCATCACCTGCAGCGCGAGGTTCGCCGAGCGGAACATCGTGTAGAGCACCAGAAACACGCCGACCAGCGCCAGCGCGAACAAGGCGGCGATCACCCGCGAAGCCGACTGCTGGCTCTCGAATTGCCCTTCGTAGTCGATGAAGTAGCCGGTCGGCAAGGTGCGCTCGATGGGGGCTAACCGCGCCCGGATGTCGGCGACGACGTCGACCAGCCCTCGTCCGCTGGTGTTGCACTGCACGACGATTCGCCGCCGCACGTTTTCCCGCGTGATCGTATTGGGACCGCCGTCGACGTAGATCTTCGCCACCGAGGCGAGATTGGTCGTGCCGCCGCCGGGCAGTTGGATCGACAATCGCCGCACGGCTTCGAGATCCTCGCGGAACGGCTCATCCATGCGGACGAGCAGATCGAATGTCCGCTGTCCGATCAACATCTCGGAAACGGTCTCGCCGTTCATCGCCGTCTCGACGAACTCGTTGACGTCTTCGCGGGTGAGTCCCACCGAGGCAAGTTTCCGACCATCGATCTCGATGCGAAGCTGGGGAATGTCGATCTGCGGATCGACCTGCAGGTCGGCGACCCCCTCGACTTCCGAGACGGCGCGCCGGATTTCCTCCGCCTTCTTCCGCAACACGGCGAGGTCGTCGCCGTAGAGCTTGATGCCGATCTGCGCCTTCACGCCGGAGAGCATGTGCGAGATCAAATGCGAGAGCGGTTGCTCCACGCCGGCCACGACGCCCGGAACATCGGCCATTGCCTCGCGGAGATCGTTGAGAATCTCCTCCCGGCTCCGCCGGGTGTGCGGATCGAAGCTGGCGATAATCTCCGAGTCGTTCACCGTAACGGCGTGTTCGTCCAACTCGGCGCGGCCGGTCTTCCGAACGAAGGCCTGAAGATCCTCGACCTCTTTCAGCCGCGTTTCCACCTTGCGGGCGATTGCCTGCGAGGTGGCCAGCGATGTGCCCGGCGGCAGCAGAACATTGATCTGCACGGCCCCTTCGTTGAACGGCGGGAGAAAATCGTTTTCCAGTTGCCCGGCGGCCAGCGCCGCCGCGGCGACGGCGACCGCAGCACCGCCAAGCACGATCCTCGGCGCGCGAAGGCCGGCGCCGATGCCCCAACCCGCCAGCTTCTTCAGGCCGCGCAACACCAAACTGTCCTTCTCGCGGTCGATGAATCGGGCGCCGGGCAGGAGCCAATAGGAAAGCACGGGCGTGAGAGTCAGGGAAACCAGCAGCGAGGCGAGGATCGACACGATGTAGGCGATGCCCACCGGCGTGAACAATCGCCCCTCCATGCCGCCCAGCGCGAAGACCGGCAGAAAGACGAGCACGACGATCATTGTTCCGAAGACGATCGAGTTACGGACCTCCACGCTTGCCTGGAAGACCACCAAGAGCGGATGCTTGGGGGCGCCGGCCAGGCGGTTCTGGCGGAGCCGGCGGTAGATGTTCTCCACGTCGACGATCGCATCGTCCACCAGTTCGCCGATGGCCACGGCCAACCCACCGAGGGTCATCGTGTTGATCGACAGCCCGAACCAGTGAAACACCAGCCCCGTGATCACGATGGAGAGGGGAATGGCCGTCAGAGTGATCAAGGTCGTGCGGAAATTCAAGAGAAAGACAAAGAGAATGACGACGACGAGAATGCTGCCGTCGCGAAGCGCCTCCAGGATGTTTTCGATCGCCAGGTCGATGAAGACCTTTTGTTGGTAGAGTTGCGGATAAATCCGCACGTCGCCGGGAAGCGCCGCCTTCAAATCCTTGAGGGCTTTGGTGATCTCGGCGGTGACCAGGCGGGTGTCGGCGCCCGGTTGCTTGTTGACGGTGAGCACGACGGCCGGGCCGCCGCTGAAACTGCCGTTTGGCTGCCGCACGAATGCGGCGCTGTCGCCCCGTTTGACCTCGGCGCCTTCGACAACGCGGGCGACTTGTCCGACGAGCACCGAGCGGTCGTCGCGAATCGTAACCACGACGTTGTTCAAGTCGTCCACCGACGTCACGCGCCCGAGGCTGCGGACGAGGAGTTCCTGTGGGCCTTGCTCGTCGAGATAGCCGCCGGTGGCATTGCGGTTGCTTCGGGCCAGAGCGTCTTTGACCTCCGCCAGCGTCACGCCGTATTTGAGCAGCTTGTCGGGATCGATCAGCACCTGGAACTGCTTGCGATCGCCTCCCATGGCAAAGACCTGCGACACGCCCGCGATCGTGAGCAGTCGCTGCCGCACGACCCAGTCGGCCAGGGTGCGAAGTTCCATCGCCGAGGTTTTCTCTCCGTCGCTCCACATGCCGATGACCATGATCTGGCCCATCACCGAGGAGATCGGCGCGAGTTGCGGCGTCACCCCGGGCGGCAACCGCTCGGCCACCGTGTTGATCCGCTCGGCGACGATCTGGCGGTCGACGTAGATGTCAGTGCCCCACTCGAATTCGACCCACACCACCGAAAGCCCCACCCCGGACGACGTGCGAACGGCCTGCACGCCGCTGGCGCCGTTCAGAGCCGTTTCCAGCGGGAAGGTAATCAGCGTCTCGACCTCCTCGGGCGCCATCCCGGGCGCCTCGATCATGATCGTGACCCGCGGCCGATTCAGATCCGGAAAGACGTCGATCGGCAGTTGCAGGATCTGCCAACCGCCGTAGAGAACCAGAAAGACCGCGACGGCGGCCACCAGCAGGCGGTTGTTCAGCGCGAAGCGGATGACGGAGTTGAGCATGGGGAAGAGTCTTAATGATTGTGTCCCGCATGGGGATCGAGGCCGCCGCCGGATTTATTCTTCAGAGCCAGGTGCAATTGGTAGGCGCCCGAGGCGACCACGGTGTCGCCGGGAAATAGGGTGCCGTCGTTGTCGATCACTGCCCAGCGCCGATCGCGGTACTCGACGTGAACCGCCGTGCGGTCGAAATGCTCGCCGTGCTTCTGGAAGACGAACCAGTCCGGACCTTCCTGAACGACCGCCTCGACGGGCAGCACGATGCGGTTTTCCCAAGTTTGGACGGGAACGAGGAGTTGGACCCGCTGCCCCGGGCGATAGCGCCAGCCGATGAAGCGGTGGCCGTTCTTCACTTCGTTGCGAGCCAATTCGTTGGGCAGACGGACGTAGAACTTTAGTGCCCGCGACTCGCGATCGACGGCGTTTTCGACGTAGAGAATCTCCAGATCGGCGATCTCGCGCCCCGCCGATCCGTCCTCATCGACGACGGCGGTGACTTTCACGCCGCGATTGGCCGCTTCGTTGAGCGCTTTTGCGTCCTGCTCGAAGGCCTGTCCTTCGATGTACAACTCGCAATGATCGCTGAGCGTGGCCAGCGGAACACCTACGGTCACCTGTTCCCCCTTGGTGACCGCCACTTCGGCCACTTGGAACAGGTCGTCGTGCTCGTGTCCCGATTCCGACTCCGCCGGCGACGGCGCCGTGATGGTGACATCCTGCAACAGCCGGCGGTCGTTGACGATCGAGTCGATTTGCTCCTGCGTCAGACCGTGCAAGACGAGGGCCTGCTTGTCGGCGAGGATCGCCGCCTCCAATTTGCCCTGCTCGTACTGCTGTTCCAAGACCCGTTTGCCCGCGATGGCGCCGCTGGCGCTCACCTGATCCAGACGAGCCACTTCCCGTCTGACCACGTCGAGTTGTTCGACTTCCCGCAGTAGATCGCTCTGCTTCTGAACAAGATCCTCGTGGGTAAGCCGCAGATCGAACAGCGGGTCGCCGGGCCGGACGGCCTCGCCGCGAATGACGTGGATGCGTGTGACGATGCCGGTCATCGGCGCCGAAATCGTGATCCTGGTCCGCGAGGCTTGCTCCACAACCATCGCCGGAACGCTGACGGTCTTGTGGAAGTCGCGAGTCTCAACCGTCATCAGTGAAAGGCCGACGTTCTTGTTCCCCTTCTCGCTCAACGCGATCATGTTGGCGTCGTGGGGACTCGCGACGCCGCTGGCATCGGTTTCATGTCCGGTCTCGTCCGAATGCATGGCTGGGTCTCCAGCGAGTCGCTGCTGGATAGCGGCGATTGTGTCTCGTACCGGCGGCGCCCAGGCGTTGCGAGTCAGCAGTCCGACGACAACGGTCCCGGCCACAGCGACGGCGACGAATGTCCACCATGCGAGTCGCTTTCTTTTCCGCCAGCCGTTCGGAGAACCGGATGGCTCGGGGTTTCTGGAAGACGGGTGCGAAAGGGCTTGACTATGGACGACCCTGCTTCGACCGGTGACGTTCATTGGGAGATCCTCCAAACCGTATTGCAGTCCAAACGGGCACCAGCAACGAAAGGCACATGCCAACAGATCGTTTAACCGCAGTGCC